>JBBRDW010000076.1:0-21904 GCA_038203525.1 Chitinophagales bacterium
GCTATGTGAATATTGTGCGGCGAAAGCCAACCGGTATTTTTTTTGTCGGCAACGATGGAAAGTTTTTTTCTCAGACCAATGAGCTTTTGTGTGCCGGAGAAAATACGTTGTTCAAGGGTCCCATCTGTATCAATCAATTTATTCTTCTCCCAGTTTATTATGGGCCGGTGCATCCAGCGGTTGTCGTAACTTTTTCCGGCATCTTCCAGGTAGGAATAATCATTTGTGTAGCCTACTTCATCTCCATAAAAAATCATCGGTACGCCACCTAAAAAAAAACTCAATGCCTGCATCATCAGAATTTTTCTTACCGCCATTTCTGTCTGGTAAAGATCGTTTTCATCGAGGGCTTTTTCCAGTCCGCACAGCGATGCCAGCGAACCGCTGATGCGGGCATCCTGTGTCTTTGGATTTACTGAAAATAAAGCTCCTTTTGCCGGAGAATTTTCTAAACTGCCGGAGTAATAATTCTTTAAATATTTTCTGTGTTCATAAGCGTTATAGCCAGCCTTTTCAATCATATAATCATCGTAACCAAGGCCTATGTCATCGTGGCAGCGTGTGTAGGTAATCCATGTGGTGCCATAAGGTTTTTTAAGAATTTCATGTTGCGCCTCGAGCATCACCTTTATGTTTCCGGTTGCAAGTGCATCCCACTGAAGTGCCATCTGTGTTGCATTGTAGGCAAAGTCGCACTCTTTGGCAGTAGCTAAACCAGTACCAAAATATTTTTGAATTTCTTTAGGTGCAACAATTGCTTCGCCCAGTATTGCCATGCCCGGCGTAGCTATCTGTATGCATTGTTTTATCAGTTGTAAAATAGTATGGGCCTGTGGTAAATTCTGGCAGGTGGTACCAATTTGTTTCCATATAAAAGCTGGGGCATCTATGCGCATTATATCTATGCCGAGGTTGGCGTAAAAAAAAATGGTATCAAGCATCGCCACAAATACTGCCGGGTTTGTGTAATTTAAATCCCACTGATAATGATGAAAAACCGTCATCACCCATTTGTTACATTCCGGTATGTAGGAAAAACTACCTGGCGATGATTCCGGAAAAACTTCAGGCATCGTTTTTTCAAATTCATCGGGCAGTATGCGATCATCATACATATAAAAATACTCCTGGTATTCGGCAATGCCCTGCTTTGCCTTTTCGGCCCACTCATGCCGGTGCGATGTATGATTGAGCACAATGTCAATCATTAGGTACATGTTCTCCCGGCTCATTTTTTTTTGCAGGCTTTTAAGATCGGTAAGGGTACCAAAACGTTCGTCAACTTTTCTAAAATCCGACACGGCGTAGCCGCCATCACTTTCGCCCTCCGGACTCTTAAAAATGGGCATCAGGTGCAAAAAGTTTACGCCCAGTTTTTTAAAATAGTCCAGCTTGGCTTCCATATTTTTAATACTGCCGCAAAAGCGGTCAACGTACAAACTCATACCAGTAATCTCATTGCTCAAAAACCAGAATCCTCTTTTTTGTTTTTTTTCATCTTTTAATTTAAGAGCAGCAGATCTATTTTTGTATGCACTTATGATAGATTCAAGTAACTGTTGAAATAACTGCTGCTGTTTTGGATGTTGCTGGTAAAGATCAGTGTACAATGCATGCAATGCCGAAGCATTGGCCATAAAACGCGTATAAAATAAGTTATCTTTTCCCGTTAAATCCAGGTCCAGTTTCAGCAATTCAATATTGATCTTCTGATGTAGATTATAATTATACATGATCCTCTTCCTTTAGTTAAAAATATTGTTACTTAAATGTTTAAAAGCCTCCATAGCACCCAGGTATTCGCAGGTTCTGGCGCCAGCTTTATTGGCATTAAAAACAATATGCTTCCATTCCTCGTTTGATAAAACTTTGATCGCATCAGGTGTTATACTGCTGAGCTGGTAAAGTACGGCTCCCACAAAGGCATCGCCTGCACCTGTTGTATCCACAGGACTTACAGCAATACTTTCTACAATCGTCGTTTCTTTGTTAAGGCCAAGCAGGGTGCCTTCTTTGCCAAGTGTAATGGCAAACGCAGCGGTTGTTTTTTCAAGTAAAACCTCAACGGCCCTGTTTAGTGTTTGCGACCCGGTGATAAGCATTGCTTCCTCATCGCTTACTTTAAAAAAGTTGCAGTTTTGCAGAAAATTCCAGCTTTGATCTATGAAGTTTTGCAGGTCATTTCTATAGAGCAGGTGGCGGTAATTTGGGTCGAAACTGATAAAGATATTTTGCTGCAATGCTTTTTGTAAAAGCCCCTGATAAGCTGCCTGTAAAGGAGCCGGAAGAAACGCAGTGGCCGAACCAAAATGAATAATAGAAACACCATCAAGATCAATATCTTCTACTTCCTGCAGGGTTAGCTGCCCATCTGCACCGCGGTTGAAATAAAAATCGCGTTCCCCATTTTCCATCAGCGATACAAAGGCAAAAGTGGTAAAATATTTTTCATCCTGCAGTACCCATTTTGTGCTAACGCCGAACGATTGCATTACATCAATCAAATGTTTTCCAAATGGGTCAATACCAACTTTTGCAGACAGTTCTACTTCGCCACCAAGAGCCGCAATTGCAGCAGCAACATTGGTTGGCGCCCCGCCCGGCTTTTTTAAAAAGTTATTGCCTTCGCTTAGCGATTTTCCTTTGTCGGTGCAGATCATATCAATGAGCGCTTCACCAATGCATAGTATTTTCATAAACGTATTTTTTATTTTTTATGAGCCAGGCAAAGAATATGAATTTGGCTTTTCTTGCGTCGCACTCTTGTACGGTATAACGTAGTGGGTCACTGCGGACAACAAAACAATCTCCCGACATAACAGCTAATATGCAGGACAGAAAATTGCTTTGGCGGCCTGGTAACGATGCTGTCTATACTGCATCGCTAAAATCTACGCTAAGATAAAAGCCGCATTTCTTGCTAAAAGTACAAGAGTGCGACGCAAGAATGCCTAATGGTATTACTTTAGTTGGGCTCAAAAATATTTTATCTAATGACCGCCCGCCATTGGTATTGCCACATTTTCGGCTGGTTTATTGTTTTTCATCCGCAGCGTTAGCAGCGATGCAATCAATAAAAAAGTTGCACTAAAATAAATTGCATTTACAGGTTCTTTCTTTAAAAAATTATTGAATATAAATCCAAAACTGAGCGAGTAAATTAGCATGGGTATTACGATCATCATGTTGATGATGCCCATGTAAACGCCGTACCTGCTTTTTGGAATATCGTCTACAATTAATAAATAAGGTACGCCCATCATACTTGCCCAGGCAATTCCAAACCCTATGAGGGGGATAAATACAAGATATTTATTTGAGATCTGAGGAAAGGTAAAAAGCGCAATGGATGCGAGCAGTAAACAAATACAGTGCACCATTTTAGCACCTTTCTTTTTGGCAAACCAAACAAGGGCAAAGGCAGATAAAAAAGTAATAATGTTTGTCCAGCCGCTTATTAAACCACCAAAACCAACGGCTTCCTGGTAGACTTTATTTGCTGCTGAACTGTCGGTTGTATTAAAGATTGTTTTGGCGATGGTGAGGTCTTTAAAATCCCAGTAACACTTTAATGCAAACCATTGAAAGAGGTAAACAAGAAACAACCGCCACATATTGGCAGGCATATCTTTTATGGCGTGAGATATTTCAATAAAGGGAGTTGAAAGGTTGATTTTTTTACTTCTTAATTCGGTAAGCTCATCAGGCGTTGGTGGGATTTCCGGAGTGGTTTTATTGCTCCACATTACACTGGTAATACTACAGAACGCACCAAAGAAAAACGAAGCATATACCCAATACGGAATTCCGTTTGAATTTTCTTTTGTTAAGAATGGGATCAACTGAAACAGGAATAATGAAAGTGTGCCGAGTGTTTGCCCGAAGCCTGTAAAAAAGCTTTGTGCAAGGAAACCCGTTGGCTGCTGTTCTGGTGAAAGTTTATCTGCAACAAAGGCACGATAAGGTTCCATTGCGGTGTTATTGGCAGCATCTAAAATCCAGAGTAACCCGACCGCCATCCATAATCCCTGGCTGAATGGAAAAAGAAATAAGCAAATGCTGCAGAAGATTGCACCAACTAAAAAATATGGCTTTCTGCGCCCCCAGCGTGGGTGCCATGTTTTATCGCTCATGGCGCCAATAATAGGCTGTATCAATAAACCTGTAATTGGTCCTGCAATTTGTAGTAATGGAAGATCACCATTTTGGGCACCTAAAAATTTATAAATGGGGTTTACTGCATTTTGCTGCAAAGCAAAACTATACTGTATGCCGAAGAAGCCGACATTCATATTTATGATTTGCCAGAAACTAAGCGTAGGTTTTTTAAATGTCATATAGCAAACAGGTTATTTATAATTGGCCAATAATCTTCGTTAAAATTAATGCCATCCATTGAAGTTATGTCAATGAGTTAAGATTGAAATGAGTTATACATTTGTAGCGGAACTTTCAAACGTTTGCGGTGAACAACTTTTAATATGGTATCTTTTTTACGAAAACAAAGGCTGGCTACTATTACCATTGTGTATTGGTTTTTACTGGTATTTATTGTTGCTGCATGGGTGTGGTGGTTTATTTCGCTCGAGAAACAAAACAGCCAGATGTTTGCCTACCGTTTTGCACAATTAAGCAGTAATGATGCTGCATATAGTAAAAAACTTTTTCAATTAACGGATGACAGGGAACGAAAGACCGCACAATTTATAAGTGAGGGTATCACATTTCTTTTGGTAACACTGGTAAGTGCCGTATTCGTTTACCGGGCTACTAAAAGGCAAATTATGTTATCGCTGCAGCAACAGAATTTTATGATGTCTGTTACCCATGAGCTTAAAACACCAATTGCCGTAACACAGTTGAATTTAGAAACAATGCAAAAACGCAAACTGGATGAATTGCAGCAGCAGAAGCTGATTACAGTTGCACTCCAGGAAACGAACCGGCTTAATACACTTACCAATAATATACTGATAGCCGCTCAGCTTGAGTCTGGCAGTTATTCTATAAACAGGCAGCAGATTAGCCTTAGTGAGTTGGTAAACACTACGCTAAAAGATTTTACAGCACGTTTTCCAAAACGCATCCTCAAGGCAGATATTGGTGCAGAGATATATACATTAGGCGAGGCGATTTTACTACAGATGCTGGTTAACAACCTGCTGGAGAATGCCGATAAATATTCGCAAAAAGAAAGGCCGGTAAGCGTTGTTCTAAGAAGCGAAGGAGATAAAATTTCTCTAAAAGTAATAGATGAAGGTGACGGTATATCCGATGTAGAAAAGAAAAAAGTATTTAAAAAATTTTACAGGTCTGGCAATGAAGCAACACGCACAGCCAAAGGCACGGGTCTTGGGTTGTATCTTTGTAAAAGAATTGTGCAGGATCATAAAGGTAACATAACCGTAGTGGACAATAAACCACATGGCTGCATATTTAAAGTAACGCTGCAAAAATTATGAGTACAGTAAATAAAGCAAGCATATTATTGGTGGAGGATGAAGAAAACCTGCACGAAACATTGAAGCTTAATCTTGAGTTTGAAGGATATGAGGTTACTTCCGCTTACGATGGCAACACAGCGCTAAAAGCTGTGCATGATGAATATTTTGATCTTATCATTATGGATATTATGCTGCCTGGTATAGACGGCATCAGTGTTACAGAAAATATACGTGTACAACAAAACGAAGTACCTATACTTATTTTAAGCGCAAAAAATACCGGTGCAGACCGGGTTATGGGTTTAAAAAAGGGAGCTGATGATTATCTCACCAAACCCTTTAACTTAGAAGAACTTTTGCTGCGGGTAGAAAAACTGATTGAGAAAAATAAAAAAATTCAGGTAAAAGAAAGTGTTGGTGACAGTTACGAATTCGGCGGAAATAAAATAGATTTTAAAGCACAGGAAGCAACTACATTTAGCGGAGAAAAAGTTAACCTGAGTAAAAAAGAAGCCCAGCTTTTAAAACTGCTGATAGAAAACAGGAACGAAGTGGTGACACGGGAAAAAATATTGCAGATGGTATGGGGTTATAATGTTTATCCTACCACAAGAACCATTGATAATTTTATACTCAGCTTTCGAAAATATTTTGAAGCGGACAGCCGAAATCCTAAACATATGCATTCGGTGCGTGGGGTGGGGTATAAGTACACGGATTAGATTTTTTCGTTAATCACATATTACCCCGGGAAAAACAATATCATTATTTTGATACCGGCATTTGTATTTCATAGCAGCATCGTTGCGTCGCAATCTGTTCATCTGCAGTTATATTATGGGGCTCAGCCATTTTTAGGCGAACTTTCGTATAGTTTTTTTACCACTGCCGTAAGTTCAAAGTAAATCTCTTCATGAATATTTTCATCCGTTACCGGCGAGTATAAATTACGGTCGCAGGTAACATAAATATTTTCACAGACAGCTGCCTGTTCGTTGTTATCTGCTTTCAACTTGCCGATTAACTCCTGTTCTGTAGCCGCGGGTAAATTAAGTTTCTCCCGTAAAATCATTGTAATAAATGCCTTTATATCAGTTAGAAATTTCTTTTCGCCCGTCATCGTACCAAGCTGATGCATTGCCTCAAAAATTTCTGACGGCTCTTTTGCTTCTTTAATGATGGTCAGTTTGGTAAAGATGTCATCCTGTAAATTTTGTTGAAGGTGACTGCCTTCTCTAATTTTTTTCTGCTTCACTTTTGACGAAGCCAGCCAGAATAAGGCCACTGCCAAAGCAATGGCACCCACTATCCATAAATATTTTTTATTACTTACATCTTCTGTTACAATATTCGCTGTTTCCGCATCCTGGCTTGCTGGTCTTGTAAACGTTACTGCAACAGGATTTGTTTTTATCGTTTTATAGCTGCTCGTTGTAATGTCAAAGTATGAAAATAAAACGGGCGGTATGGTTTCATTTCCTTCTGCAGTGCCAATAAAGGGCACGTCAAAAGCTGCATAGGTTTGTACGGGATATTCGAGCTGATCAATATGCTGCGTGTCTGACGGTTCAAAATGTTCTGTTCCACCTGGCCATTCTATTGCAGGCAACCTTATTCCAGCCATATTTCCAAACCCTTCTATCTTAATGTGCAGCACAGCATTTTCGCCTACTGTAATGTTATTGCTGTCAACTTTTGCTTCAATACTAAAATGGCCAACAGACCCCGAAAAATCTTTTGGCTTATTAACGTCCGGCAAAGGCTTAACTTCTACACTCAAAGGTTCATTGCTAATAGAAGTAGTAAAATTTTCACTGCCGGATCCGTCAGGATATCCAATTTCAACCACGTTGTCTATAAACGCTTTTCCCAGTTCAAGACGACCCTGCTGCAAAGGTGTTAGCTGAACCTTGCGAACAATAAATACATTGAATTTTTTTCCATTAACCTCTTCCTCATAAGGATCTTTGGATGTTGTTAGTTCCAGCACGCTGCAACCATTAAACGGCGGTTGTTTACCAACTCTTGCCTGGCTGTTAAGCCCCGTGTAGAACTTGTAAGTTACCAGGAATGGTTCTCCGGCATAAACGCTTTTCTTGCCCGACTCCACTTTTACAAAAATATTCTTGCGGATCAATTCATTGGCCTTTTCGCGAAACTGCGCCAGCTGCCCGCTTCCGCCATCAATCAATGAAGGCAATTGAGCAGGCGGTTGCTGTGCATAACAATTTGTTGCCGCGATAATTAATATGAAGGAGATATATTTTTTATACATTTTTTTGTACGAGCGCTGCAAAAATAATGGCATCTTACCGGTATTAAAAAGTAAGCCGGTTAATGAGTGGTTAAAAGTGAAAATAAATATTAAAAGTGCAACCGCGTCTCTCGTTTTCGCTACGGTTTGCGCAACATGCTGCCACTCCCTTTGCAGTATAAGAGTGCGACGCAACGAAGCCGATAAATGATTTGCTGCCGGGCTTCAAAAAATGCCTTTAAATAATTTCAACCTGCTTAAAAATTAATCTGCGTTTTTACAGTATGTTTGTTCAAACAACCTCCTATGTCATTTCTTCCAATAGAAACAATGCTCGATTTTTTGCAGCCGGTAAATAAATTTATTTTGTCAGACGACCAGGGGTATAAACATAACCAGCTTGGCCATAACATAGAGACTTATGAGGAGCAATTTCCTTCGCTGGACAATATTGATATTATTTTGATCGGATGCAGCGAAAACCGCGGTGCAGGCTCGCTAAGGATGAATATGGCATCCCCCGATGCGGTTCGCAAAGAACTCTACAGCCTTTACCACTGGCACCAGGATATACGCATGGCCGATGCCGGAAATATAAAAACCGGTGCTACTTTGCACGATACATACGCAGCTTTAAAAACGGTAGTGGCAGAATTGATGCAGCACACAAAAAAAGTGGTGATTATTGGCGGCTCACACGATCTTACACTGGCGCAATATGGCGTTTATGAAAATGCAGAAAAGGTAATTGAAGCAGCCTGCGTAGATGCGATGATTGATATAAATATGGATAGTGTGCTACCCTGCGAACGTTTTCTTATGCGTATACTTACGGCAGAACCAAATTTTGTACGGCATTATAACCATATTGGTTTTCAAAGTTATTTGGTACATCCCAATATGCTCGAAACGATTGATAAATTACATTTCGATTGTTACCGTGTGGGCAAAGTAAAAGAACATATTGAAGAGATGGAGCCGGTAATACGCAACCTCAATCTTTTCAGCTTCGATATTAGCGCTATTCAAAACGCCCATGCGCCAGCCAACCGCCTTACGCCAAATGGGTTTACTGGCGAAGAAGCCTGTGTGCTTATGCAATATGCAGGTATGAGTGCCAGTGTAAATACGGTGGGCATTTATGGTTATCTGCAGGAGCAGGATGTGCACAATCTTACTGCAAAACAAATAAGCCATATGCTCTGGTACCTGATGGATGGTATGCTGAAAGGCAAGCAGGAAGCAGCTTTGATAGAAACGGAAAACTTCAGTGAATATAAAATGGCTTTCGCAGAAGTGGAGACTACCTTTCTGCAAAGTAAAAAAACAGGCCGTTGGTGGATGCAGTTACCCGAAGGTAATTTCATTGCCTGCAGCCACAACGATTATCTGTCGGCGAAAGAAAATGAAATACCCGAGCGATGGATGCGGGCAGTAGAAAGAAGTTAGCCGTTTTATAAAAAAAATCAACACTCATAAATTTTTTGAGCCAGGCAGCTTTGCTACTATTAAGCATTCTTGCGTCGCACTCTTTTACGCTTTATTCTTTACTGGGCAATTTGCAACATCATCATTAAAACTTACCTTTTGCCAATTATGGTTTTGCTCACAAAATGAATACCGCTGTTTAAAAAAAAAGTGAAATGGTTGCTTTAAAAAATAAAATCGTTTTTGCGTGGCTGGTTTGCTGTACAGGGCTTTCGTCCTGTTCTATCAGTAAGCAGATAGATAAAAGTGCAAAGGAAAATATTATTAACCGCAACGATCTTAAAACCGCACATATAGGCATTACAATTTTTGATCCCACTACCAATAAGTACCTCTACAATTACGATGGCGGCAAATATTTTATTCCGGCCAGCAATACCAAGATTATCACCTGTTACGCTGCAATGAAATACCTGGGCGATAGTCTTGAAGGCCTTAATGTTACGGAGTTTAATAATTTCATACTTATACAACCAACTGCCGATCCCACACTGCTGCATCCAGATTTTTCCAATCAACCTGTTGTAGAATTTCTGCTGCAACAAACCAAACCCTTATTATACAAAGCCCCTGCCTGGAACGAAAACGCATACGGTGCCGGATGGAGCTGGGACGACTATAACGATGATTATATGCCTGAAAGAAGTGCCATGCCCGTATATGGAAATATACTTTCTGTTTCGGGGAGAAGTAATCGTTTAAAAGTATCCCCGTCTTTGCTGCTGCAGGGTTTACCTGCAAATAATTCTGTAGATTCTTCACTATTTGTTTCGGCAATAAAACGAAGTTATGGCTCTAATAATTTTAAACTTACTCTTAAAGGAAGTTCAGAAAAATTGCTACAGGTTCCGTTTATAACCAGCGATTCACTCGCACTGAAATTGCTTGCTGATACGCTGCACAAAAACATTGGACAGCCGGGTAAGTTTATGGCTGCTCAAACAACAGCAAGGCAATTTAAAATTTACTCTCAGCCAACTGATTCGCTTTTAAAGATAATGATGCACCGCAGCGATAATTTTTATGCAGAGCAGTCTCTGCTAATGGTGAGCAATCGGTTGCTTGGGGAAATGAATGATGAAAAAATTATCGACAGTTTACTCAGCTCAGATTTTCTAAATATGCCCCAAAAGCCAAGATGGGTAGATGGTAGTGGCCTTAGCCGGTATAATTTATTCACCCCGCAGGATTTTGTTTTTGTGTTAAATAAAATGCGCAATGAATTTGAATGGCGCCGTATTACCACCATTTTTTCAACAGGTGGAAGCGGCACATTAAGCGCAAGGTATAAAACCCTGCAGGGAAAGATTTATGCAAAGACCGGAACCCTGAGTAATAACCTTGCACTTAGCGGTTACATTATAACCAATAAAGGCAAAACACTTATTTTCTCCATTCTTGTCGGTAACCATACATCTTCAGGTGTGGAAATACGAAATGCTATGGAACAGTTTCTATCAGGGATTATTGAAAAATATTAATGGTACAGACTGATGCTCAATTTTATTCTTACCGGAAGCTCACCTGTGTTTTTTTCTGCTGCATAGAATTACAGAAAGCACAAGAGTGCGACGCAACAGGCGATGCTATAATGATCTGCTGCCCGGCTCCAAAAAAACAAATTCCAAAACCTACTAAGCCGTTTGGTTGAAAGAAATAATATCTTACGCTAATATTTTTTAATATGGAAAACCTGCATTTAAGAAGCCAAAACTGGTTTGGCCGCAAAGGGAAGGATGGGTTTATTTACCGCGCATGGATGAAGAACCAGGGTATACCTGCCGATATGTTTGAGGGCAAACCGGTAATTGGTATCTGTAACACATGGAGCGAACTTACGCCCTGCAATGCCCATTTCAGGGATCTTGCTGAAGCGGCAAAAAAGGGCGTTCTGGAAGCCGGTGGTTTTCCGGTAGAGTTTCCGGTAATGTCTTTAGGGGAAACATTGATAAAACCCACAGCAATGCTTTACCGGAACCTTGTAAGCATGGATGTGGAAGAATCTATTCGCGCTAACCCTGTTGACGGAGTAGTGTTGCTTTGTGGTTGCGATAAAACAACTCCTTCGCTGGTAATGGGTGCGTGCAGTGTAAATATTCCGACACTGGTTATCTCCGGCGGGCCAATGCTTAAAGGTCACTGGAAAGGAAAAGATATTGGAACTTCTGATGTATGGCGTTTTGATGCTGCGCATAAACTTGGACAAATAACAGCCACAGAATTTGTAGAGGCCGAAGCCTGTATGGCCCGCACACAGGGGCATTGCGCCGTAATGGGCACAGCTTCAACAATGGCTGTTATGGTGGAAGCGTTGGGGCTTTCGCTACCAAATAACGCTGCTATACCGGCGGCAGATTCGAGAAGGAAAGTACTTTCCCAGTTATCAGGCCGGCGTATTGTAGAAATGGTAAAAGAAGATTTAACGCTCTCAAAAATTCTTACCCGCAAAGCTTTTGAAAATGCCATTATGGTTAATGCTGCGATTGGCGGCTCTACCAATTTTGTAATTCATTTGCTGGCCATTGCCGGCCGCATTGGTATTGAATTAAACTTAGATGATTTTGATCAGTATTCCCAGCGCATTCCGCTACTTGCCAACATACAGCCCTCGGGCGAAAATTATATGGAAGACCTTTATTATTCAGGCGGCTTGCCTGCATTGATAAAGGAAATGCAAGCCGTAATTCACAACGGCACCCTCACTGTAAATGGTAAAACAATGGGGGAAAATTGTGCTGCCGCAGAAGTGTATGATAGAAATATTATCAGTACCATGCGGGAACCATTTAAACCAGAATCGGGTATCGTTGTAGTGAAAGGTAATCTTGCTCCGGATGGTGCCGTAATAAAACCTTCTGCCGCCAGCCCGGCGTTGCTGAAACACACTGGCAAAGCGGTTGTTTTTGATAACATTGAGGATTACCATAAACGCATTGATGATCCTGAACTGGAAATTGATGCAACGAGTATTATGGTCTTGAAAAATGTGGGTCCTAAAGGTTACCCGGGTATGCCTGAAGTTGGCAACATGGCATTGCCTAAAAAACTTTTGGAGCAAGGCATTACAGATATGGTACGTATTTCTGATGGACGAATGAGTGGTACCGGTTTTGGAACGGTGGTGTTGCATGTTTCGCCGGAAGCCGCAGTGGGAGGCACTTTGGCACTGGTACAGAATGGAGATATTATTAGCCTGGATGCCCACAACAGAAGCCTTACACTCGAAGTTTCTGATGAAGAATTATCGTTGCGAAAAGCAGTATGGAACCAAACCGAAAAAATACATGCAAGAGGTTACGTTCATCTTTATCAAACACATGTAGAACAAGCGCACCTTGGTGCAGATATGGATTTTTTAAAGGGTGGCTCAGGCAGTGAGGTTGCAAGAGATTCGCATTGAGAAAATATGCGGATGAATGAAAAATACAAATTCGAAATTATTCTCCTGTACATTTTTTTGAGCACGGCGACCATTACCTTGGGCATCGTTCCTTCGGCCTTAGGCGGAGGCTTTTACTTTTTGGAATTTTAGCATCAGCTGTTCACGGGTTCTAAAGTTAAAAAGGTATATGCACGATAGTATTTCAAAACACGTGAACTTTGACAATACTGAACTGTTGAATGAAGTTCTAAACGTACAAGAGTGCGACGCAGCGGATGCTTAATGGCTGGTCAAAAAGCTGGGCACAAAAAAATTATTATAAAAGAACGGTGAAAAAAATGATAGACGCATTAAAGAAAATAATTCCTGAAGAACGCGTTAAGGCAAGGTTTATTGATCTTGTATCTTTTGCATCTGATGCGGGTTTTTATCATTTGGTTCCCAAAGCAATTGTGCAGCCGGTAAGTGAGGCAGAGATTGTTTCTTTGTTTCAATTTTCTCAGCAAAATAAAATTCCGCTGGTGTTTCGTACAGGTGGCACAAGCCTTTCAGGACAATCTATAACAGATGGAATTTTGGTAGACCTTAGCCAGCACTGGCGTAAAATAAAAATTGAAGATGAGGGTAATTTAGTGCGTGTGCAACCCGGTATAACGGGTGCAATGGTGAATGCTTACCTTAAAAAATTTCAACGAAAAATTGGTCCCGATCCTTCTAGCATAAGTGCCGCAATGATGGGTGGTATTTTATCGAACAATGCAAGTGGTATGTGTTGCGGGGTAAAATTAAATTCGTATCACACAGTAAAATATATCCGATTCATTTTGCCGGATGGTAGAATTTTTAATACCGAACAGGCAGAAGATTATACACGTTTTGCCGAAGAATGTAATGAGCTGTATTTAAGTATTGCCGCTATAAAAATAGAAATTGGTGCAAATGAAACACTCTATAACAGGATAAGGAATAAATATAAAACGAAGAATACTGTTGGTTATTCGCTGAATGCTTTTGTTGATTATGAGCATCCCCTGGATATACTGGCGCATCTTTTAATTGGGGCTGAGGGTACGCTGGCTTTTATTTCAGAAGCCGTTTTAGAAACCGTGACAGACTATCAGTATAAGTCAACTGCACTGCTTTATTTTACCGATATCTACGCAGCCTGCCAGGCAATTGTTCCGCTTACAAATGCCGGTGCCGTAATGGTCGAACTGATGGACCGGGCGTCTTTGCGTGCTGTTGAAAATATGGTAGGTATGCCTGCAATTGTAAAAACCTTGCCCGCAACTGCCGCAGCATTATTGATTGAGTTTCAGGAGAATTTCATTGAAGTGCTTGAAGAAAAAGTGAATGCGTTTTTATCAACCGTTGCTGCGTTATCGTTATACAATGCTCCGGTATTTACCAATGATCCAGCAGAGCAGGATTTTTTGTGGAAAGTAAGAAAGGGCTTATTTCCAGCAGTTGGCGCAGTGCGTGCAAGCGGGACTACGGTAATACTGGAAGATATTGCGTTTCCTGTTGAAAAACTGGGCGATGCTATTTTGGAACTGCAGCAATTTTTTAAAAAGTATGATTATAACAACGCAATCATTTTTGGACATGCAAAAGATGGCAACATACATTTTGTTATTACCCAATCGTTCAACACTAAAGAAGAAGTTACCAGGTACGACCACTTTATGCGGGAAGTGATTAAAATGGTGGTAGAAAAATATGATGGAAGTTTAAAAGCTGAACATGGTACAGGGAGGAATATGGCGCCATTTGTTGAAACCGAATGGGGAGCAGATGCATATGCCATTATGAAAAAATTAAAGCTGGCTATTGACCCGCATTTGTATTTAAATCCCGGCGTTATTATTAATGAAGATAAAAATGTACATATAAAAAACCTGAAACAGCTTCCTTCGGTTGAAGAAGAAGTTGATAAATGTATTGAATGTGGTTATTGCGAACACAAATGCCCAAGCCGCGATATAACCGCTACTCCGAGAAGAAGAATTGTAATACGTAGGGTATTAAAACAACTGGAAAATATAGGAGACACAGCAAACTATCACCTACTTGTTAAGCAGTCTCAATACGATGTTATGGATACCTGTGCGGTTGATGGCTTATGTGCAGGTGCCTGCCCGGTTGATATAAATACTGGAGATTTGGTTAAACGCCTAAGAAATGAAAATCATTCGGCTACTGCAAACAGGATTGCATTATTTGTGGCAAAACAATTTAAGTTTACAGAGTGGGTAGTTCGCAGTGCTTTAAAAACAGGATGTTTTATAAATGCAGTTTTTGGCGCTAGCAGTATGATCAGGTTAACGGGGATATTGAAACGAATAATTCCTTCCATGCCGCTTTGGTCAGCTCAAATTAGTAAACCACCTGATCTTTCTGTTTTGAAATTGAAAAAAAATGCTGTTACTCCGGGTTCAAAAAAAGCTATTGTTTATTTTCCTTCCTGTATTTCAAGAATGCTTGGCAGTTATGAAGGAAAAGAAAAAAATATAATGGAGACTTTTATCAGTATTTGTACCAAGTCAGCTATTGATGTTGTTATTCCAGAAAATATAAAGGGCAGTTGTTGCAGTCAGATTTTTTCATCAAAAGGATTAAAAGATGCTTACCGTTTTATGGCAAACAAAATCGTAGAAGCTTTATGGAAAAGCAGTGAACAGGGATCGCTGCCTGTAGTTATTGATGTAAGTTCCTGCGCATTTACATTGCACTACATAAGGCCCGCTCTTACTGATGAAAATAAAATGAAATTTGATCAACTCACTATTCTTGACAGTATTGATTTTTTACATGATTTGGTTATGCCTTTGTCTACAGTAAAGCGAAAGAAAAATAAGATTGTGTTACACCACGTATGCTCTTTGGAGAAAATGAAAACTGGGCATAAGTTTACTTCAATTGCAAACTTTTTTGCCCGCGAGGTAATCATCCCAAAAAATACTGGCTGCTGTGGTATGGCAGGCGACCGTGGTTTTTTATTTCCGGAACTTACCGCTGCGGCTACTAGCGCAGAAGCAATGGAAGTAAACAGCCAGGATTGCGAAGGATATTATTCAACTACCAAAACCTGCGAGATGGCAATGAGTGCGGCCGTTAAAGAAAATTACGAATCTGTTCTGTATCTGGTGGATGAGACGTTGTAAAATCGTAGAAAATATAAATGCAAAAATTAATTTTACAATTGTATACCAAACGAAACAATTAAAAAGATGAAAAAAATTATCATAACAGGTGCTAATGGTAATCTCGGCAGTGCCACGGTTAAAAAAATGCTGGAAGCCGGTTACAAAGTAATCGCAACCGACTCACACGATAATAATCTACAGTTTGCATTTGATAACCCGAACTTTGAACTGCACAACGTTGATCTTACAAAAGAAGATGATACCCGCAACTTCGTAAATAATGTCCTTGCAAAACATTCAAAAATAGATGCAGCGCTAATGTTGGTTGGTGGTTTTGCTATGGGTAATATTACAGCAACAACCAGAGCGGACTTGCAAAAGCAAATTTCACTCAATTTTGAAACAGCTTTTTTTGTGGCTTCCCCCCTGTTAAAGCATATGCAGGAAAACGGCTATGGAAGGCTGGTGTTTATAGGGGCAAGGCCTGCTATAAAACCCTCACAGGGGAAGGATTTGGTGGCTTATGCACTAAGTAAGTCTTTGCTTTTTAAGCTTGCAGATTTTATCAATGAAGAAAACGCCGGTAAAAATATTGTGGCTTCAGTTGTGGTGCCAAGCACTATTGATACACTTTTAAACAGGAAGAGTATGCCCGATTCAGATCCAGCCTCCTGGGTAACACCGGAACAGCTTGCCAATGTAATGGAATTTATCTGCAGCGATAAAGGCAACCCCTTGCGGGAATCTGTTTACAAAGTGTATAACAATGCGTGAGCAACATTAGTTATGTAAGCACTTATATATTTTTCGGCTTCAACAGTTAATTTAAAAATTCTTAATTCAATTGCTATGTTACAGGAAACGCTTAGTGTTCTTTTTCAAAAAGACCTTAACCGTGTAAAAGAAGAAATTAATGCCTACAGCAATGAAACGGATATCTGGATATTACGGGACGGTATTTCGAACACTGCCGGTAATTTATGCCTGCATCTTGTTGGTAATGTAAAGCATTTTGTAGGCAAGATCATCGGTAATATACCTTATGAAAGACAGCGGGAGCAAGAGTTTACAGATAAAGATATTCCTAAAACAAAATTATTAGAAAACCTTGACGAAACCATTGCATCTGTTACAGCAGCGCTTGCGGCGTTTAAGGCAGACGAACTTAACAGTATCTATCCTGTAAAGGTGTTTGGTGCCGAATTAACAACGGAACATTTTCTGCTGCACCTTTATGGCCATTTAAATTATCATCTCGGGCAAATAAATTATCACAGAAGGTTGCTGAATAAATAACTCCACAGGCCGCTGATAAAAAGTTTTTTTATGGGCCCGGCTTAGGGTTGTTTGGGCATCGTTCCTTGCGTCGCACTCTTGTACAGTTGGGAATGTTAAGCAACAGGTGTTAACGGGTTACAAAGTCTTCAGTTTAGCAGGTGAATGGTATTTTTTTAACCAACAAGCATTGGAATTCTTGAACTGATGAACCCACTCTTAGCCGTTGACGGATTTGTTACCGGCAACCTTCGCTTTAATCTATGCGACGATAAAAGCTCAAAAGTATTACCGCACGTACAAGAGTGCGACGCAACGGAAGCTTAATAGCAGTACAATACCCTGGCCCAAAAAAAATTATAAAATCTTGTAGAAATGTGGCTTTTTTGCAATGATGGTTGTGGTTAGCCGCCATAAACGCAGCACATTTATTGTGAACCCTTTTATTTTTTCAAAATCGCTGAATGGGTTTCTTGCATGGAAAAGGTTGTCTAAAAAACTGCAGATTAAAAACACCGGAACTTCTATCGTATGCATGCATAAATGAAAAAGAAACCAGGCTATGCCAAACTGTTTGCGTATGCGTACGTGCTGCGATACCATGAGCTGCAGCCCTTTTTTATCAAAGAGATTGAAATAACCTTTGTCGCTTGTGCCGGTTGCCTTGTTGATGGATTCTCCCTGCAGGTGCGTTGTGATTAGATCGCCATATACGCAGAGTTCGCCGATTTTTTTTAAGCGACTGCACCATTCAATTTCTTCGGCGTAAAGAAAAAAATCTTCATCGAGCATGCCGGCTTTTTCAACAGCAGATTTTTTTACCATAAGGAATGCGCCGTTGATCCAGTCAACTTTTTGTTCGGTGGATGCCTGTACAACATTTGTCTTTTTTACATTGGCGGCAAAGGCAATTGTTCTTAACAGCGAACCCATATAAGGCAGTGGCAGCAAATGATTGAGGCCGCCGGTCATAAAAAAGTTACCGGTTATCTGTGGGGTATTGTCGGGATTGAGTAGCTGCACAGAGCAGGCGATATAATTCGATTGTATAAACCTTTTGTAACACAGTTCCACTGCATTATCCATGATCAATGTATCGGGGTTAAGCAATAAAAATTGTTCGCTGCTAGCCTGTCTCATGCCTTCGTTATTGGCACGTGCGAAGCCTGCATTGTAGCCCATATCTATCCACTTAACAAACGGGTATAATTTGGTTATAGTTTCTTTACTGTTGTCTCCCGAGGCATTGTCTGCAATGATCCATTCGAAAGAAACTGCTGACGGAAATTGCAAAGCACTATCAATGCAATTAGCAATATGCGAAGCGGAACGGTAGTTTACTATGATGATAGATAACTGCAAAATATTCTAAATATTTTTTCGGTTTAATAAATAGGAACAAATCATCGTAATCTTAGAAACCACACCTATTCTTATAAATTTCGAATTTATTTTATTCAGGTGATTTGTAATCTTAATTATTACTTCTGGCCATTGTTCATTGACATAGTTATTTAGCTGACCTTCATTTCTTATGTTCATATTGCGCAATAGTCGCCACCAGGCATCATACACCCAAATATTTTTCAACCTGTCAATTCCATATTTTTCAAGCAATAAAAATCCTTCCGGCAGTTCAACAGATGGATTTTCAAAACAAACATTGGTAACCTGCGATTCACTGATACCAACATTTACAAGAATATCATTGATATAGGTATATGATTTTTCCAAAAGTAGGATTCGCACATAAAAATCCATGTCAACCCGCCACTTCATCCGCTCATCGTATCGCTCTTTAATGCTGCTGTGTACTAAAGTTACACTTGGTGGCCCTATTACATTATATGCTAATAGTGTTAGTGGGTTTTTGATAATCTTGTTTTTCCATAATGCTGGCAAATGCATTTTTTCATTGCTTTCAGTGCCGGCATTTTTTCGGTTTGCATAAGCAGAAAAAATAAATTTATTCCCGGTTTTAATGTTATCTGCAAATAATTGTAAGCTGCCTGTAGAAGCAAACCAATCATCATCATGAATCAGCTTAATCCATTCCCCTGTTGCTTTTGAAATACCAAAATTCCAGTTGGCAGGTGTGCCGAGGGAAGGTTCATTTTTATAATAGTGTAACGCAAATTTTCCATAGTATCTGTTCAGTAAATCTTTTACAGAATCATCGGGGCTGTCATCTGAAATAATTACATCAAAATCCATGAATGTTTGCACGGCAATTGAGTTCAATAATCTTTGCAGGTATTGTACTCTTTTGTAAGCCGGTATGCAAATAGAGATTAATGGGGTAGTTGACATTCATTTAAGATTATCGAAACAAATACTTTTTACTTTTTAATAACCGGCTTTGGGTAAAGCTTTTTGAAATTGAGAAAAAGGTTTCTCAAAAAAGAATTATTGTCAATTTTTTTTGCAAGATTTAGTTGAAAGATTTTCTCCGGATAAAAATCATTTTCCGGAACAAGTATATCAATATATTCTTTAAACTCCGCAATATATCCGGAAACCGTGATAGTCTCTCTTTCCTTTTTGGGAACACGAAGCAGATGATGAGCGATTGATTTACAATATTTTTTTAAAAAGTCTAACCCATATTTTTGAAATACGTCTGCATATCTTTTATCCTTTTCTTTGAGTTCGATAAAATATTCCAGTAAATTTTTAAAAGCGTAATAATATTTGATTGGAGAAGACGAATTTGTTGTGCTATTGGTATGAATTCTGTACGAGCAGCACTCTTTGAATGTAGTAGCCCTATAACCATTTTGCAAAAGATTAATCCATAACTGAAGGTCAGCATACAAAAGATTCGAATAAGGGGGAATACCCCCAACTTCATCAAATTTAGCTGACCTGATAACTTGTCCTATGGAGAGCTCAGACATACCAGACAGAAAAAACCCTAAAAATTCATATTTATTTTGCACAGTATCCATTGGCTTGCAAGACCTAATTAATTTGTTATTAGAATCAATATATCTAAAATGTCCCTGGTAATATCCTGCATCTGGATATTCCATAATTAACTGGTCCATGATCTCCAGATAATCAGCATCTAACAAATCGTCATGACCTATTAGTGTAATAAATTCATTTTTAGGTATCTCCTTTATGCGACCCCAATTTTCCTCAATCGATAATGGTTTTTCGGCAGGATAAACTTTTATGCGTGTATCATTTATAGAATTTAACCATTGCGTTGTTCCATCGGTACTACAATTATCAAGAACAAGTAGATTAAAGTTATCGAGTGTTTGAGCAAGAATACTGGACACACATTCTTTTACGTATTCGCCCCCGTTACGCACTGGCAGTATAATGCTGTATTTCATCCTATCAAAAGTACTTATTAATTAAAAACTGCGTCTATCAATTTCATTGGAATGGCTAAAATATATTCCTAAGATTGCGCATTAAACAAATTAAAAAGGTAGAAAGACAACACTACTATCCTTCTTTTTAATTACTTTTCTAATCACTCACAACAAGGATATTTTTTCATCAAGTTTCAGTTCGTTTTTGGTGCATATAATTGAACAACAGAATTTCTACTCAATGCAGTTTAATACAATACAGGCAGGCTATTGCAATTCACCCTATGATGAGGATTGGAATACCACAATAAATAGTAACACAAATTTTGTTCTGAATCAGCGGAACCATGTTGCTGTAACATTCAACAATTCAGTTCAAAAAATGTGTTTAAATGGCGTATTTGCAGCAACGGGAATAAAAGTCTCTAGTCCAATTTGCGATGCGGAACCAATACGACTGGGTGTTTGGTTTAATTTAGAACCTTTATATTTTACGGGAAATATTGACGAGGTTAGGATTTATAATAGAGTCTTATCTGCAAAAGAAATTAGACAACTGTCTACTAAATAAATTAACAACTATTAAAAAACGCAAGACTTGTAGGTATATGTCTTGCGTTTTTTAATTACAACGACTTTGAAGTCGTCTCAGCCATGAATGGCATATCAATTATTTTATCCTTTTCAAATATCCTTCCGGCGCAACACTAATCAGTAATTTATTATCAATTGATTCATCAATAATAAAATCACTATTTGTTTTTAAGAAATCATATACGGCGGTTTTAGGATTGTTACCAATACCCCAAGGGCGTGTTTGGTTAAAATAGTTCTCTGGTAAATCTTCCACAATGGTGTCAAATACTACCATATAAGATCCAATACTTACAAAAGGGGCATATAACTCCAATTCGCTTAATACATGCGCATGTGTATGATTTGAATCAAGACATACCAGAATTTTTTGTTTACCTTCTGCTGCCAATTTAACCTGTGAAATAGTTTCTTCACTTATTGCAGAACCCTCAATCATTTTAATACGTTTAAACATTGGATGCTTTTCTATCTCGGCTTTGTTATGCGCACGTATATCAATATCAATTCCCAATACTTCTCCATTCCCAATCATTTCTAATAATGAAGCATAGTAAACCAATGAACCGCCATGAGCTATGCCGGTTTCAATAATTAAATCTGGTTTTACTTCCCATATAATTTCCTGCATGGCAATCATATCCTGCGGATATTGAATAATGGGCCTGCCCATCCAGGAAAAGTTATAAGAATATTGGTTAATATTCGACGAATCGTTGAATGCTTTTGCCGCAGACTTTAAACTTTCATTCTTGCCGTTGGCAGCAATGCGCTGCTTTCTTTCTTCTATAAATGCTGCAATTGGATTACCCATTACTGATGATTGTTTTTAATTTTTTATCATCGCCCCAAAAACGCATTGGTTCATAATCCGGATAAGGATAAAAGCCAAGGTTTAGCGCAATATTTTTCTGTTTTTCTGCAAGATAATTTTCTACCAGTTCTTTTACTGTAACTTGCTTTCCACTGCAACAATTAATAATGCCTTCCACGTT
>JBBRDW010000077.1:0-21573 GCA_038203525.1 Chitinophagales bacterium
CGCACAACGATTATACGGTGGCAGATGGCAAAGACCTTGGCCTGGAAGGTGAAGAAGTTGCAGAGGATAATGTAAACGACATGAAGCCGCTGATACAGCTAAGGTTGGTTAATGGCGGCCAGCCGGAAATAGTATGGAAAAGAAAATCGGCCGATGGCATTGATATTTATGTAGACCGGGGTGCGGGCAGTTTTATATTCCTTGCAACCGATACGGTGCCCAACTACACCGATACCTTTACACTACCTGCCGGTGCGGCAGTATGGAAATACCGCTGCATTTACCGTATAGATGATGCACCAGTAGGGCAGTGGAGCGATACAATCAGTATAACTGTTAGTGGTGTTTAAAACCAGCCCATGGTTGGGCATAAAATTTAAACAACCAAGCATTTTTATTGCGTTACTGTTTATTTTTGTACTGGCTGTTTTTTAATGTTTAGGGTTAAAAAAATCTCTGGTAGTCTTGCCAGAGATTTTTTTTTGCTGCTATGCCATAATAAAAACTGCGCTTGTGTTGTTCCCATCACCAACATCAACAGCTTCAACCTTCACTTCAATAAAAGCCCCATAAACCATCCAACCGTACAAGTGTGCGACCACCGCCGTTGGCGGGGCAAGCTGCAACAGAAGCCAGAATGGAGTTATAAAGCCCGGCTCAAAAAAATTGAATTTCTTTTATCATGCGAATGGAAAAAGTAAGCATTCAAAACGGGTGCATTATTTATCCATAAGCGCTGTCTGCATTACGCTCCACTCGCTCAGGTTTTCTCCATGCAGCCCTATAAAATTTACCGTAAGTTTTCTTTCTTTGGGCTTGCCGGTTATTGAAAACCTTGCGTAGTTCTGTTCATCAATTTCCGGGCTCACCCGCATAGGATTGTTAACTTCCGCACCTCTTGTTTTGCCAATACCGGCGGTAAATGGCGATGCAGTAATATCGTACAACGTATAGCTTCCGGGCCTTTCAGCTTTTATTACTTCGCTGTGGTGGCGGTCGCCTGTTACAAATACAATCCCTTTTATTTTATTTGTGGTAATAAAATCCATCAGCTCACTATATTCTTTTGGAAAATGATGAAAGCAATCGTAAGGCGAATAAGGGTTAAGCACCTGGCTGCCCACCGCTATAATACGAAAGCTTATCTGCGCATTACCATTGCTGAAAAGCAATTGGTTCTTAAGCCATTCCATTTGCTCATCGCCCAGCATTTTTTTGTTGGGGTTGGGTTGGCCGTTAATGCTGTCGGGCATATTGTCATCGCTGCGGTACCAGCGGTCGTCGAGCATAAAAACATCTACATCGTTCCAGCTTACTTTTGAGTAAATGCCCTGCCCGTTAATGCCGTACGATGGGTTGCTCCAGTATTTCATAAACACCTTACGCGATTCGTTTTTAAGTATATAAGTTTTGTCGCCATCATTGGGGCCATAATCGTGATCGTCCCAAATAGCATATTGCGGCATGGCTTTTAAAAAGTTCTGAATAATGGGCAAACTCCGGTCTCTCGATGCACGGTAGTTAAGGCCCCATTCGCTGTAATAATCTGCTTCACGGGTGTACCAGTTATCGCCGAGCCATAACATGAACGCGGCCTTTTCTTTTGCCATCGGTTCAAAGATGGATGAATCCCCGCCATAGGGTTTACCCGGCCGGTCGTACTGCGCCTCATTAAAATAAGCGCAACTACCCGTAAGGAAACTGAAGTCTGAAGCGGGTTTACGCCATTGCCAGAGTTCCTGCGTAGTTACCTCACCGCTTGCAACGGGCTCGGCGCTATTGGCGGTTTTAATAGAATAAGTATAGGTGCGGCCCGGCTCGAGACCGGTTAAAACTGCGGTAGCCGTATTAAATTCACCACCGCTCAGTACCATGTTTACAGCGGTTGCTTTTTTATCAGCCATTTGTTTTTCAAGAAAAAAAATGGTAGCGGTTTTTACATTGGTTGCAAACTGAATCCATATTGTCGCAGTGCGCAGTTCAGTATGGCCCACCATTGGTCCGGCAACAATTAATTTTTGTTTCTGGGCTAATATGTTTACTGAAACAAAAAGAAATAAAAAAAAGATTAGCTTTTTCATGAACCTAAATTTTGTGCAAGATAACCTGATATTGCTTTTGGCATAATGAAGATTTTATGAACAAAGACAGTACAGTTTTTTGGGCCCTGCAGAAGAGTTTTATGGCAGCCTGGTTGCGTCGCACACTTGTGCTTCAAATAAAAAATCAGCTATGTCCTGCATTGGAATATTTTAGCGTTCCTGTTGATCTACTCGATACTAAAGGCTCCCTAAAGAATCCAACAGGACAATACTGCGCTTCGACCAAAGCCTCACAGAATTTCCAATGCCCGCTAAAAAAAACTGTATTATGCAACACCAGCCATTCATCAATTTAACAAGCGTTGGAAATTATCTTTGGGTTATATCTGTTATTTTCACGCCATAAATATTTCATTATGTCAAACTTGATAAAAGTGCTATTTATTTGTGTTTTATTTTTCGCCGTTTCCGCATCTGCGCAGCCTTCAACAGGTATTCATTGGGCCAAAGATGGTAACAGCTATTACGAAACAGAGAGCGGAAAAATAGTGCAGTATAGCCTGCCTGGTTTTGAAGAAAAAGTAATTGTTGATAAAGCAAGCCTTAAACCAAAAGGTGCATCAGCTGCGCTAAATGTTGAGAATTTTTTCTTTTCGGCTGATGAAAAAAAGCTGCTGATTTATACCAACGCAAAAAAAGTTTGGCGTTACAAAACAAAAGGCGATTACTGGATACTTGATCTGGCAAGTAATCAACTTACACAGGCGGGAAAAACAATGCCCCCTTCTACCATGATGTTTGCCAAGTTTTCGCCCGATGGTAATAAGCTGGCCTATGTAAGTAATTTTAATTTATATGTGGAAGATATAGCTACCGGCAATACTACCCAGCTCACCACCGACGGTACCCGTAAGCTTATAAACGGAACATTTGACTGGGCCTATGAAGAGGAGTTTTTTTGCCGCGATGGTTTTCGCTGGAGCCCTAACAGCAAGCAGATCGCCTACTGGCAGATAGATGCAAAAGGCACCAAAGATTACCTGATGATTGATAATACGGATTCTTTATACCCTTTTGCAAAGCCGGTGGAGTACCCGGTTGCAGGCGAAGCGCCTTCTCCGTTTAAAATTGGTGTGGTAGATATAGGCACTGCAAAAACAACCTGGATGGACATACCAACCGATCCTGTTTTGCAATCTTATGTACCACGTATGGAATGGGCCGCAAATAATGATGAACTGATTATACAGCACCTGAACCGCAAACAAAATGCAAGCGATATAATGCTGTGCAATGTGCGCACCGGAAAGTGTACGCCAATTTATAAAGAAACCGATGCCGCATGGATCGATATTCAGCAGTTGTGGGATGATGATTACCAATACGGTGGCTGGGACTGGCTTAACGGTGGAAAAGAATTTATCTGGAGCAGTGAAAAAGATGGCTGGCGCCACCTCTACCGCATAAGTACCGATGGCAAAAAGGAAACACTTATTACCGTTGGCAATTATGATGTAATGGACATTTGTGCTATTGATGAAAAAAGCGGTTACGTTTATTATATGGCATCGCCGGATAACGCTACACAAAAATATTTATACCGCATTACGCTCGATGGAAAAGGAAAAGCTGAAAGGCTTTCACCGGCAAATCAGCCGGGGACACACGATTATAAAGTATCGCCCACGGGTACATTTGCTTTTCATTCCTTTTCTAATTATTATACCCCCAATACCGATGAAATTGTATCGCTTCCCCAACATAAAGCGTTGGGCGGCGACAATGTAAATAATGCGGTAACCCAGTCTGACAAAACAAAATCGAACATTGAATTTTTTACTGTAAAAACAGACGAAGGAATTGAAATGGATGCGTGGATGGTAAAGCCGCTAAACTTCGATGCAACAAAAAAATATCCGGTTGTATTTTATGTTTATACAGAACCCTGGGGGCAAAACGTAAAAGACGAATTCGGCACTGCCAATAACTTTTTATACAAGGGCAATATGGCTGCAGACGGCTACATCTATGTATCTGTTGATAACCGCGGTACCCCCGTTCCAAAAGGAAGGGAATGGAGAAAAAGTGTGTACCGTAAAATTGGCCTTGTAAACATAAGCGACCAGGCAATGGCTGCTAAAAAAATACTGCAGCTGCCTTATGTAGATACCAGCCGCGTGGCAGTATGGGGCTGGAGCGGCGGCGGCTCTGCCACATTAAACCTTATGTTTCAATACCCCGAAATTTATAAAACCGGTATAGCAATTGCAGCCGTGGGTAGCCAGCTTACTTACGATAATATTTATCAGGAACGGTACATGGGTTTACCACAGGAAAACAAAGAGGATTTTATAAACGGCTCACCCATAACTTATGCAAAAAACCTGCGCGGCCACTTACTCTATATTCACGGAACGGGTGATGATAATGTGCATTATCAAAATGCAGAATTGCTGATTAATGAGCTGGTAAAATACAACCGCCAGTTTCAATTAATGAGTTATCCAAACCGAACACACAGCATTTCCGAAGGTGCAGGAACATTTACCCATTTATCTACTTTATACACGCAGTACCTGCAGATGAATTGCCCGCCGGGAGGAAGATAATTTTGGTTGATACCAGCAAATATTTTCATAGCATCATCGCTGCAGCTTGCCCTGCCAAAGGCGGTGGTCGCAATCCGTTCATCGGTTGTAGCGCTATGGATATTTAGCGTTTACTGGTATTTGAATGGTTGTTACAAATGCCTCGGTTGTGCACAGAAAATTATTAATTTGGCCACAAAGCGCCACAATGAAAAGAGCGCGCCACTGAGTTGTAATTGTATAGCTCTGTGGCGCTCAAAATCGCCGTGGTCTTACTTAGCTTAATAAAAATATTGCAGTACAAGAGTGCGACGCAAGGAACGCTCATAGAAATTCTTCAGCCTGGTTCAAAAAAAGGCTGTTTACCATTATTTCCAATATTCATCTATAATAAAACAGCCCTCTTATTTTGTATTAGAAAACTGTTTTATACTTCATCGCCGGTGCACTTCTAAAATAAATTAAACAAACGTTTGTGTGGTTTAAAAGTACAAATTGTTGCTATTTTCATTGTTACGATAATTAACTGTTTAGAAAAAATTATTCCTATTGTTGAGATGTATAAACCACATTGAATAAACAGTAAGCTGACATTGAAAAGCAACTGTATAATTTGTAATAAACAGGGAAGTTTGGATTACAAATAACCGCTTGGCTGTGCGGCTGCTATTGCTAAAATAATTTTATAGGGCCGGTATAAAGTAAATGCTTTAAAATACAGTAAACCTGGGTTGCCGCAATACATGACCAATATGAAAAAAATCATTTTGTTTCCCTTGCTTTTTATCAGTGTTTTTGTGTTTGCACAAACACGTGTGCTTACAGGAAAAGTGCTTGCCCAAAAAGATGGCAGTGCCATTGCAAAAGCAACCATAAATATTAAAGGCGTTAAAACGTTTGCCGCAAATGATGATGGCGGCTTTAGCGTTCAGGTAACTACGGGTAAAATTTTTTTGCGTGTAAGCGCTGTTGGTTTTGCAGTAAAAGAAATTACACTTTCCGGCAATGATAACAACATAACTATTTCGCTCGAAGAAGAAAATAAAAACCTGAACGAAGTTGTTGTTGTTGGTTACAGTGATAAAAAAAGAAGCGAGCTTACCAGTTCTGTTACTGTTGTAAAAGCAGAAAAATTAAAAGATGTTACATCCAATGATGTTGGCAGTATGCTGCAGGGAAAAGTGGCAGGCTTACAGGTTGTAAACAGTTCCGGCGTACCTGGTGCAGCGGCTGAAATCCGCCTGCGTGGCGTGTCTTCAGTTAATGCGTCGCAAAGCCCGTTGTATGTGGTAGATGGAATTATCGGTGGCAATTTTGATCCTAACGATGTGGAAAGTATTACCGTTTTAAAAGATGCCGCAGCCACTGCCATGTATGGTTCGCAGGCAAATGCAGGTGTAATTGTTGTTACAACGAAAAGGGCAAAAGCAGGCAAAGCAAGTTTTGAAGTAAGGGCTACCACAGGTATGCGTACACCCGATTATGGCAACATGAAGCTGATGAACAGTTCGCAGTTGTACAATTATCAAAAAGAATTTTACAGGGATTATATTCCAAACACGGAAGGCAACTCTTACAAAATAGATTTACTTAAATTCTATGAAGAAAGGCCCCGCAGTTTAGAAAGCCAGGACCATAGCTGGCCCAATGAAATTTTTAATCCCGCACTTGTGCAGAATTATTATATAAGTGCCGGTGGCAAAACAGAAAAAAGCGATTACTATTTTGGGCTTTCCTACTACAACGAAAAAGGAACATTTTTGAATACTAATTTTCAGCGGGTTAATTTAAGAGCAGGATTTACAATTCAGTTAAGCAATAAAATTTCGTTTGCCAACAATATAAATATTAGTGGCGTTACAGGTAAAAGTTATGACTATAACGATGTGTATTATGCCTACTTAAACCTTCCGTGGGATAACCCTTACGACAGTACAGGCAACCCAATTTATGTTGATGGCAATTCACCTTTTAAATGGTGGAGCAGGGATAAAGTAAACCCTATGCATACCATTAATAATTCCGAACATCCCTACAAAGGTTTTGATGTAAATTACGATGCCAATCTTAATGTCAGCATCAACAACTGGTTAAGTTTTGCAAGTACCAACAGGTTATCCGCAGGCTCCAGCAAAAGCACTACTTATTATTCTCCAGTTGTTGCAGGCCAGTATCACGGCACAGGTTTTTTGGATGAGCAAAACGTTTTAAATTATGGCGGCATCTCAAACAATATTTTTAAACTTAATTTCCATAAAAGCAAACACAATTTTGGTGGCCTGGTGGGTGTGGCAGTGGAAGGCGGTAAAACCGAAGCTACCGGTGGGGCTGGCCGTGGATTGCCATTGGGCTTAAAAGTATTAAATGTGGTAAGCAGCAATATCGCGGTAAATGGATATAATGATGAGTCAACATTGCTTTCATTTATATCGCAGGCCAATTATGGTTATGCCAATAAATATTTTTTAACGGCTTCCTTCAGGGTTGATGGCAGTTCCGCTTTTCAAAAAGATAAACGCTATGGTTCGTTCCCCGCTGTGTCTGCAGCATGGCTTGCCAGCAACGAAGATTTTTTAAAAGGTAATACCGTAATTGATAACCTTAAAATACGCGGCGGCTATGGCGTTACCGGCACGCAGGATATTGGCGCTTCACGTTATCTTGGTTTGTATTCACTTTCTACACAATACAACGGACAAAGTGCTGCAACACCTTTGCAGTTATCAAGTCCGGGACTTACATGGGAAAGTAAATACCAGGCAAATTTTGGTGTAGATATCGGCTTTTTCAAACGCATCAGTTTATCTGTTGACGTATATAATAACCTTACAAAAAATTTACTGCTACAAGTATCTCAACCATTATCTGTTGGCTTTGAAACACGCTGGGAGAATGCAGGCGAAATAAAAAACAATGGTGTTGAAATTGCTTTGTCAACAATAAATATCCAGTCGAAAAATTTTACATGGACCACAGATTTCAATATCAACTTCAACACAAATAAATTACAAAAACTTCCGTCAGATTTTATTAAAACAGGCTCGTGGGCTATCTCACAATCTTACCGCAGCGGCGGCAACCTCTACGAGTTTTATATGCCAAACTGGTTGGGGGTTGATGCACAAACTGGTTCACCTTTATGGGAAAAAATTATTACTGATACTGAAGGTAAAGAAATAGGAAGAGAAGCCACATCGCAATATGCAGAAGCAACCTTCCAGGATGTTGGCAGTGCATTGCCGCAGTACCAGGGTGGCCTTACAAATACATTCGTGTATAAAAATGTATCGCTTAGTGTAAACGCATATTTTTTACAGGGCAACAAAGTGTACAGCAACAATCTCCGCTTCCTAATGAACGATGGCAACGAGCCTTATTACAATCAAATCGTTTTGCCCGAAGGTTACAGTATCTGGTCGAAACCCGGCGATATTGTAAGCAATCCAAGTCCGCAGAATTCCGCTAACGCACAGGAAGTTTCAACGCGTTATTTAAAGAATGGCAGCTTTCTTTCCATCCGCAATATTACACTCGCCTATTCGCTGCCACAAAGGCTTATAAACGATTTAAAAGTGCAGGGCATTACGGTTTCTGCATCGGCGGATAATGTGTACACATTCACAAAATTTCTTGGCCAGGATCCGCAAACCACCATTACAGGAGATGTATATTCCACACCTGGTGTAAGCGATTTCAAGTATCCGAATAACCGCCAGTTTTTGTTCAATATTAATTTCAAATTTTAACCTATGAAAAATAAAATCCCCCATCATTTTTATAATACAATAATTGGCCGGGCAAAAGTTTTTCATAGCATCGCCGCTTGTGTCACTCACTTGTACTTTCTGAATTTTGTGCAGCAGTTGTGGCTCAACCCTGCTCATAATTTTCAGTCTTCCAAAACAGGTAAAACCATGCTTAAAACAGCTAAATTTTATGCGGTATTTTTTTTATGTTTTAATACCATTGCTTTCACAGGCTGCGTAAAAGAAGTTACACCAAGCGATGCCATTACACCCGGCATACTTACCCAAACAACAGAAGGTTTAACACAGGCCGTAAACGGCGCTTATGCACTCTTCAAAGATCATGTTCCTTTCAATGGCACAAGCGATGATAACTTAATGTACCTGCGTCAGTATTTTCAAATGAGCGATTTTGCAAGCGACGATTTTACCTGTGCACAGGTTACAGAAGACCCATTCTTTCTAAGCTTTAGTTTAAACCATACACCTACGCAAACCAATGCAAGGTATTTCTGGTATATCTCTTATAAAATAATCAACGACTGCAACACAGTTATTGAAGCTGTTGAAGGTAGCAGTACAACAAATGCAACAAGACAACAGTTATTGGGCGAATGTTATTTTCTGCGTGCATTTGCACAATTCAATCTTGCCAAATTTTTTGCGAGGCCATATTCACAAAATCCCTCATCAGATGGAATTATACTGCGTACATCAACTGCCGATCCTGGACAAAAAGCAAGGTCAACTGTAGAAGAAACCTACGCGCAGATTATTGCTGATGCCGAAAAAGCAGCAGATTTAATGACACAGCCAAGGGGTGTTTCTTACGCATCTCAGGAAGCAGCATGGGCTTTGCTTTCAAGGGTTTACCTCTACAAAGAAGATAATGATAAAGCACTGGAATATGCAACCAAAGTAATCAACTCAGGAAGCTTTGCACTGGCAACGGCAGATGGATATTCAACGCTTTTCACCAATGCAAAATCGAGCAGTGAAACAATTTTTTGCATCGCCTTCACGCCGCTCGAAGATTACGGAAAGTTTGGCAGCATTGCATCAATGATGTACAGCGATGGTAACAGCGGATGGGGCGAAGAATTTGCTTCACAATCCATCCGCAACCTTATGGGCGAACATGGAGAAGATATACGCTGGCAATATATAACAGCATTGGAAGATGCTGATGGAAACATTGAGAAAAAGAATGGTATAGAAACTTATTATGTTTCTAAATTTTCTTTTCAGGATGGAAGCCCCACACTGAGTTCACCCGTTATGTTCCGGCTTGCAGAAATGTACCTTAACCGTGCAGAAGCGAATGCAAAATTGGGCAATACAATAGACGCTTTAAAGGATGTAGATGAAATACGCAGTAACCGCGGACTGGAAGGAAGTTTATACAACGGAATGGTACCTCCAGGTTCAACTATATTAGATGTTGTATTAAATGAACGGCGCATAGAGCTTGCCTTTGAAGGCCACCGTAGTTTTGATCTGTACAGAAATAATATGGATATGGTGCGTAATTACTGGGGCTATCATATACCAGGTTTAAAAGAAACTGATATTGACCTTTCAAAAGATCCGACCGGTTACCAAAATTTAACTACTGCACATTCAAGTCCACGCATCATTTATTATATTCCTGTAGATGAAGTGCAAACAAATAAACTGTGTACACAAAACCCATAATTGAAAATGGAAAGGACAAATCATATATTACTGCTTTCATGCCTTTTTCTGTGCAGCTTTTATTCCTGCAAAAAAGAAGATGCAAAACCAGCAGCAGCAGATGTTTTTTATGCCGTAACTATTGACGGTTTTACAGTTTCATTTGAAAACAAAACTACCGGTGCAGTAGCGTACAGTTGGGATTTTGGCGATGGGCAAACATCAGCAGAAGAAAGCCCTGTACATATTTACACAAGCAAAGGAAAGTTTGTTCCTACACTTTATGCAACCAACAGTGCCGGTGTTACCAGCGAAGCTTCCACAGTAATTTATATTTCAAAGGCGTCGCCAATAAAACTAGACGATAATTCTCTTGCCGACTGGGATACGATCAGCCACAATCAAGTAATTGGTGGGGCTGCATCAGGCAATTTTATAAAAGCAAAATATGATTATGATGGTGAAAATGTTTATTTCTATATTGAACAAAACCGAACACTTGCCGATGGCAATATTTATGACTTTTATATTGATGCAGACAATAATATAAGCACTGGGTTACTAACCGGAGAAATTCCTGGTGGTGCTTATGAAGTATTACTTGAAGGAACTGTATTTGATGAATGGCTTGACGTGTATTACCACAGCGGCGACCAGGGAAATTTTGGCGGATACGAGTATATCAGCCTTAGCGAATTTTATGCAACAGGAACTGTTGAAGAAAGTAATGGTATATTAAAATTTGAAGGTGCATTTAAACGCAATAAGCTGAAAGGGTTTACAGGAAAGGGTTTAAAGATAGGCATACAGGTTTTCACAAATGATTTTATTGCAATAATCGGTTATTCACCTGATCAGTTTACTGATGCTTTTTTTCTTGATATGAGCGAGTAGGGAATCGTCAGTCGTGAAAATTGAAAGATCAAGAGTGAAAGGCAGTAGTTTTATTATTCACGATGGACGACTCGCGATTGATCTTTACCAAAAACTTGCCTAAAAATCTGCTGGCAAATTGTATTGCGAAAGCTCAGTCATATTCTAAAAGTACAAGAGTGCTCCCGAAACTTCGAGAGCAACGAACGATCAATACAATATCCAATGTTAGGTAACAAAATAACGAAAATGATCTCCTTAATTACAAAAGCAAACCTGAAGGTCAGTTTAATGGCTACATTATTTTGCATTATTTCTACAAAAAATTTTGCAACAACCTATTATGTAAATGCCGCAACCGGCAATGATGCAAATACAGGTACATCCCTTGTCGATGCATTGCTCACTATTCAAAAGGGTTTGGATAAAGCAACCACGCCAGGCGATATTATTTTAGTTTCGGCAGGCACCTACAAACAAAATCTTGTGTGGAAATTTTCGGGTAATACTGCCAGCAAAATCACACTTCAAAAAAATGGAGTGGGTGTTGTGTTTATAAAATCTGCAGATGCTTCTGCAAGTCCTGTTTTACAGATCACTAATATCAGCAACATTGTTATTGATGGTTTTACCATAACGAGGGACAATGCGAAGAACAATGCACAGGGTATCCTTATTAGCTCTTCTGGAGCAGTTTCTATGCAGAATATTGAAGTAAAAAATTGTGTGTTTACTGGTATTAACTGGAGTACCAATCCAAATACAAAACCAACTGCAAGCCAGAACGCACAACCACTTATTGTTTACGGACGATCGAGCCAAGCCATAAAAAACGTTAGTGTGCAATACTGTGATTTTAATAATAATATTACTGGCCAGAGTGAAGTGTGTTCTTTTAATTCGAACATTGATGGCTTTAATGCAGCCAATAATATCCTGCACGATAATACCAATATAGCGATTGATGTTATTGGCTTTGAAGGGGAAAACAGCAATGTAAATCTTGACCAGGCAAGGAACGGAATTATTTCGGGAAACACATTTTATGTTAATCAAAGCCCGTATGCAGAAGGCGCAGGTATTTATGTTGACGGCGGCAAATCTATATTGATTGAAAACAACCTTGTACGTGATGGTGACTACGGTATTGAGATAAGTGCAGAAAACGATAAACCAACAATTGCTTTTGAAACGCAGGATATAACTGTACGCAATAATTTAATTTTTAATTGCCGCAGTGCGGGTTTAAAAATTGGCAATTATAAAGGAAAACTGCAAAATGCTTTAGTAGCAAACAATACCTGTTTTTATAATAACCGTGGTGGCAAACGCGATGGTGATGTAAGCGGCACCAGCCGAAATGTAGCGCCTTGGGCAGAACTCGTAATTGATAATATGCAGGATGTAAAAATTAACAGCAATATCTTTTATGCCCGTACATCAAATACTGCCATGATCAATTCTGATGGTAATGCGCTTATCACCAATCTTATCATGAATTATAATTTATGGAACAATAAAAATAATGCAGCGGGCACAGGGCTTACTTTTCAGTTTAAAATAAACAGTGTTAATTATAATTATACTTCCTATTCTGCTTATAAAACCAGCAACACTTTAAACTTTGATAAACAATCAAATTACGGTAATCCTAATTTTGTAAATGAAGGCATCGTTGATAATAACAGCGTGGACCCTGACCTGCATATTCAAACAGGATCAATTGCAATTGCCGGAGGAGACCCATCGGCTGTAACCGGAACAGCACGTGGCTTTTGGGGAATAACAGATTATTTTGGCAACAGCAGAATAGTTGGTGTTATTGATATGGGGGCACACGAATTAGCTACTGGTTCATTACAGAAAAATGCTGGTAATGCTGCTGTACATGTTACAGTATTTCCCAACCCAACTGCAAATAATGCGTTTATAAAAGGGCTGCCTGAAGGAGCATATAACTGTTCGGTAACTGACCGCGCCGGTAATACTTTGTTTACTTCAAAACTGATATCAGCAAATAATACGGCTATTGATGTTGCCCGTTTAAAGGAAGGCATTTATAATCTTAAAATATATAATAAGGAAGTGCAGTACAGTTGTTCATTTATAAAACAGTAAGCAGTGAACAATTAACAGCGAGTGATGATGAGTTGTGAACCACTATGTATATGTGCACTTATAAGCTTTTATGTTTTGCATATGCTTCTGAAAGTACAAAACATGTCTTCGCTATATTTCGCTTTGCTGCATAGAGCTTCGACAGTTGAAGAGTGCGACGCAAGGAACGATGAGAAAAGATATGTTGCCTGGCTATAAAAAAATAAAATACCATACATGAAAAAATTTGTTGTTATAATTTTTACTTCCCTGTTTTCCATTGCTTCTTTTACATTCTGCAGTAAGTTTGATAAACCTGTATTATACTATGCGCCTGCAACAGACACATTGATTTATGTTGAAAGCACTGAAGACTTCCCCAACCCAGAAAGAGGTTTTTACCGTGTGGCAGAAACACATGCAAACAGTTATAAATTGCTTGATGTAAATAAACTTAAAGAATGGCGTACACTGCAACAGGCAGATGACGGTGATTATAAAGTGTACAGCACACTAACTTTTAGAAATATTGTGCTGGATGGGTTTACAACAACAGACTTAACAGAGGAGCTGCTCACTAATATTAAAAATGATTTTGATGCAGCAAGAACTGCAGGCATAAAATTAATTGTTCGTTTTACTTACAATGTAAATCCACAAAGCGGCGGTTGTCCAGAAGGCTTTATTTGCCCGCCATACAAGGATGCAAAGAAGGAAATAGTTTTAAAACATATTGCACAATTAAAACCCGTTCTTCAGCAAAATGCAGATGTACTTGCTTGTTTACAAATGGGGTTTATTGGTATGTGGGGCGAAAATTATTATAGCGATTATTTTGGCGACGCATCAACGAATGGTAAAGGAAAATTTAACGATAAAAACTGGACTGATAAAGGCGAGGTTCTGAAAGCCCTGCTGGATGCGGTTCCCGGAGACCGCATGATACAGGTACGCACACCGCAGTTAAAGCAACGGTATGTTTATGGTGTGGATGCACCGACCAATTCCGCAGCGATTGCAGAAGCAGAAGCTTATAATGGAACAGAAAAATCCAGGATCGGTTTTCACAATGATTGCTTACTTTCTTCACCATCTGATTATGGAACGTATGATGATTATGGCAACTCATCATCGCCACGTTTATCAGGCAATATTTTAAAACCTTACATGATGGAAGACAGCCGTTATGTGGCAGTTGGCGGCGAAACATGCGATGATACTTTCAGCCCTGAAAACGATTGCGAATCTGCAGGCAAAGCGCAAACAGAAATGCGTAATATGCATTATAGTTTTTTAAACTGCGCATACAATAACGATGTAAACAACGACTGGCAAACAGGCGGCTGTATGGATGCAATAAAACAAAATCTTGGTTACAGGTTTGTTTTGCGGAGTGCAGTATATCCGCATACAGCAGTTGAAGCCGGTAAATTATTTTCATTCATGCTTAACATAGAAAATACAGGATATGCTTCACCATTTAATGAGCGGACTGTAAAAATCATTATGCGTAACAAGCAGACTGCTGCTGAATTTTTGTTTGATATTGACACCGATATACGCAAATGGTACAGCGGTAATATAAGTTTAAAATCAACTCTACTTACGCAAACCTCTATGACCAAGGGCGTTTACGATCTGCTTTTATATATGCCCGATAAATACGAATCAATTGCTTCACGAGCCGAATTTGCTATCCGCATGGCAAATGCAAATTGCTGGGAAGAAAGTACAGGTTACAACAAACTTGGTTTTAGTATAGAGGTTAAATAAGTTTTATAAGTCCTGTAATTGCTATGTTAAGCATATTACTTTAAGTTTTTTGATGAAACCTACTGCTTGCTTCGACTAGAAATTACTCAATTTAAAAATCAGCAATTCAATAATCGTGATTTTATACTTAACGCAACACAAGTTTTCTAAGCGTTCGCTATAACGTTACGCTGTTTAAGAGTGTTGCTAAGCATAAGTGTAGCAAGCCGTAAGGAACGATACTGTAAAAAATAAGTGCCTGAAAAAAATATTTTTATGTTTTTGCCGGCACCCTAATATTTAGTATTGGGCTATTCAGCGGTAAAAGTGTAATTGCCATATCCATTTTCTACAATTTGTTTTGCAAGAAATGGGTACGAATCCTTATCTGTTGGAGTGCATGCACCAAGGCCATATACAAAACGGTTGAACATACAGAATGTTGCAGCAATCAGAACAGTGTCGTGAATTTCGAGGTAGTTGGAGCCAAGGTTTATTGGCGCTTTCCTGTACCTGTGCGGCAATGGTAAATAGTGCTTTCAACTTTTCACTTATGGGTGCTGTACTGATATTTTCTTTTACTTTTTGGGTGGTGTTTTGCTTCTCGAGTAATGTGTTAGCAGCGGCCGTATGTGCAGTAGCGCAAAATGTACATTGGTTTCGGGGTGAAACCAATACTTGCAATTGAAAGCGTATCGTTGCTTAATTTGCGTTTTACATAGTTGTAATGTGTGCCTTCGTATTCAATCTCCCCATCGCAACGTTCGTAGTTTTTCCAGTTGGCAAAGTATTGCATATTTATCGGAACTTTTACTTCGACCAAGTTTTCATCCACATAGTTATCATTGTCTATTTGATGCACCATATGTTCATTTGAACGGCCAAAGAGGTGTTGGAAAAAAACGAGTACCCTGCAATATTAAACACGTGTACTGGCAGTAAAAATATACTTAATGCTTTTTTCAATTCCTGATTATGATGCTGTTAAAGTAAGGTTTATTACAAAATAACTAACTTTTATACCGTAATGTAAAATATTCTGGATTTAGAAATATAATAATATGAAATGTTTTAAGAACCATAAATTGAGGTTTTTGATAAGTATAAGTACATGAAAAAACCCTCTCAATAAGAGAAGGTTTTGTGCGGAAGAGGAGATTCGAACTCCCACACCAGTTACGGCGCTACCACCTCAAAGTAGTGCGTCTACCAATTTCGCCACCTCCGCATGTTTAGGAATGCAAATGTATAGGTTTAGTTGAAATGTTATTGCACCGTAGTATTGAAATATTTATGGGTTAAGTTGGCTTGTGCATATTAGTGCGACACGGTAATATTTTTGGTTGAGGGCGTGCCCATACTACAACAGTAGAATGCAACGCAAGTTGAAGGGCAGCATTGCAACCGGGTAAAAAATGAAGACAGGACGCGTTGCAACTAATATTTATTGGGCGTTTGATGCTGTGATTACCCTTTATTTAACTCTATACGGAAAGTTGTTCCTTTACCCGGCTCGCTTGATTTTACGTAGATAATACCCCTGTGGTATTGCTCTATAATTCTTTTCACCAGCGTTAATCCAAGACCCCAACCCCGTTTTTTTGTAGTAAAGCCGGCCTTGAATACCTTTGGCACATTTATTTTAGCAATGCCTTTACCGGTATCTGTAACATCGATTAATATCTGCGAAGCTGTGTCCTGCAGATTGATGGTGATTAGCCCTTTACCGTCCATTGCATCAAGTGCATTTTTCAGGAGGTTTTCTATTACCCAATCGAACAGGGGAGGCGATATCATGGCAGACATTTCTTTTTCGCCGTTTGTATTTATGATAAAATCTACTTTACCTCCGGCACGTTTTTTCATGTATTCTACCATGGTGTTTACCTGAAGAACAAGGTTGCTTTCTTCCAGTTGAGGCTTGCTGCCTATTTTTCCAAAACGGTCTGAAATAAGTTCCAGCCGGTTAATGTCTTTCTCGATCTCTGTAATAATGTTTTCATTGCCGGGTATGTCGCGCAACACTTCAACCCAGCCTTTAAGGCTTGTAACCGGGGTGCCAAGCTGGTGTGCGGTTTCTTTTGCCATACCCGCCCACACCTGATTTTGCGTGCTTTTAAATGATGTACGCTGGGCGATAACGGTAATTATTATGAATAATCCCATTACAATTAACTGCACAATCGGATAGTAACGAACTTCCTGCTGTAGTACACTTTCGCCGTAATAATATTTATTGGCAACATAAGGGTTTTCAGTAATAAGCAATATAATCGGTGGGTTCAGTTTTTTAAATTCTGTTAGTTTTTCGCGCAGATAATTACTGTCTGCCTTTATTTTAAGTGTATCAAGGTTGATGCAACTGTTGGGGTTAATATTATCTTTCTCATCTGTTTCAATAATCGGTATATCTTTATTCTCAGAAGAGATTTTTGACGCAAGTATAAAATTTGCCTGATCCGGAGCATTAAGAATTGCCCTTTGCGCTTCTACCCAAATTTCAACGCGTTCTTTCTCATCTGCTGCAATTTTACGTGCCAGGTATTGGGAGTAAAAAACAGTGCCTGTAACAATAATTACCGCAATTACAAATAAGAGCGTTTTGCCATTGAGCCATTGTTGAATCATGCTCTAAAGTAGAAAATCTTTAGATGATTTACTTGGTCTTGCATAAAATTGTGTAATGTTTTCATGGGCCGGGCTGCATTGCTGCTGGTAAACGAACGTTGCAGCTTGGCTCGCCTGGAGCGATGGTATAAGGCTTGAACTTTTTTATCATTTCTAACCAAGGCCCCCTCAGTTTCACAATTCAATTTTTTTAGGGTTCATAAAATAAAAGACCCTGCAACTTGCAGGGCCTTTTATGTAGAAATGCTTTATTTCCCGTCTGACACTATCCAAATAATCCGCCCTTCTTTAATTCTTTTGAGCCGTCTCCAATCTTGTAGCCATTTTGATAAATTTCAACTTTATAATTGCCTGTCTGGTATTTGCCGCCTTCTGGCTTCCAGTCAAAACTTACAGGAGTGCGTTTGCCCTGCTCGTAGCTAAGGCTTACTTTATTGGTGAATACTTTGTCACCCTCATCCCTTGTAGTAAATGTGCCACTTCCGTTTGCCGGTATAGTTATGGGGTTACCATCTGGGCTGTACACGCATACATACAAATCTTTGTTGCCACTTGGCGCAATACGATTTTCATCAAGGTCAAATGAAATCCTAAAAACATCAACACGTTTCGCCGTGGCTGTAGCTTTTTCTTTGCCACTGTTCTTAACATCTATCGCTGTAATATTGATGTTAGAAGCGTGTAAAGTTGAGCCTATATCTTCCACACGTGCTTTTTCCTGCTGAGTAGTAGAGAGTGTTTGTTCAACCGCTTTCTTCTCGGTGGTAATGTTTTCTTTGTCTGTGGTGAGTTGTTGGTTAGAAACGGTCAGCTGGCTGTTCTCGGCTTTTAATTGTTCTAGCTGGGTAAGAAGATCATTAATCTTGCCGTTTAATTCGCCTATCATAGATTTCGCTTTGCCAAGATCTGCATTCTTCTTACTAAGTTCTGCCTTAATGTTCGATTTTATCTGCTCTATTTCTTTCTGGCGGTCAGATAATTTGCCTGTAAGCTCGGCATTACTGCCGGTAAGAGAGTCCATTCTTGCCAGTGCTTCATTATACTCTTGTTGTACTGCATTACGGGAAGAATCCACACCCACATATTGCGTTTGCAATTGTGCAATGGTTTCAGTAGATTTACTTTTGTCGTAAATAATGTAGGCCCAGGTGCCAAGCAATGCGGCTATTAAAATACCATAAATAAGTTTACGGCTGTCTTTGGGGGGCTGCTGTTGCGGTGTGCTTCCTGCAGTAGGATAATTTGCATAACTCATGATTGCACTTTTATTAAAATGTTATTGATAATATGAACAACGGACTTTCAATTTATGATTTGCTGATGGTTGATATTGAAACGGTACCTCAACAACCGGAATATGCGCAATTACCGGACTCGTGGAAAAACCTCTGGAACGACAAGATTTCCAAAACCGTGCCAGAAAATTACTCCCCAGATGACAGTTATCTGCAAAAAGCCGGCATACTTGCCGAATTTGGAAAAGTGGTCTGTATAAGCACCGGCTATTTCACACTTAATGAAAACAAAACATTAACCCTTCGCCTCAAAAGCATTTACGGTCATAATGAAAAAGACCTGCTGCGGTCGTTCATTGAGCTTGTAGATAAACTGCACCGGCACAATAAAAATTTTGAATTTGCTGGTCACAACATTCGCGAATTCGATATTCCCTATCTATGCCGCAGAATGCTTATTAACAACATTCAATTACCCGTTTATCTTCAGTTGCATGGCGCTAAACCTTGGGATGTAAAAATGGTAGACACGCTGCAATGGTGGAAATTCGGCGATTATAAAAACTATGTATCACTTAACCTGCTCGCCAATGTTTTGGGCATACCCACTTCAAAAACAGATATAGATGGCAGCATGGTACAACATGTTTATTATAAAGAAAATAACCTTCCCCGTATTGTAGAGTATTGCCAGCGCGATGTAGTAGTTGTAGCCAACATTGTATTGCGGTTTAAAAATATCCCGCTGTTAAATGAAGCAGATATAATTATTGTATAATATTTTTTGAACCCAGCTTTTGTTTTACTGCTCATCGTTCCTTGCGTCGCACTCTTGTACTTTTGCATTATGCATGGGCTGATAATACAAACCAACGAGGCGGGGAGACGCAGCCGTATCTATTGTATATTCCCCGGGCCATGGCGGCTCTGCGGTTCAGATTGCTGCATATTGTTCTGAATGTACAAGCGTGCGACGCAAGTAAAGCTCAATAGTAATTCAAATGCGTGGCTAAAAAATTGAAATAAAAAAAGCCTGCAAAAAATTCTGCAGGCTGCAATTCTAAAAGCTATTAAAAATTATCTTTCATTACGTTCGTTCTGTGCGGGCATACCATCTGGTCTTGGCATCAACGCTTTACGGCTTAATTTAAACTTTCCGGTTTTTTGATCTACACCTACGAGTTTAACTTTTACCATATCACCTTCATTCAACACGCCTTCCATACTTTCCAAACGCTTCCAGCTTATTTCACTGATGTGAAGGAGGCCTTCTTTTTTAGGAAGGAACTCTACAAACGCACCATAAGGCTGAATGCTTTTTACCCTTGCTTCATACACCTCACCAACCGAAGGAACCGCTACAATGCTCTTAATCCAGTTAAGCGCTTTTTCCAGGCCTTCTTTTTGTTTAGAGAAGATACTAACCTCGCCAAAATTGCCAACTTCTTCAAGGTTAATGGTGGTGCCGGTTTCTTTTTGTATTTCCTGTATCACCTTGCCTTGCGGTCCAATAACTGCACCTATGAATTCTTTGTCAATAAAGATTTTTTCCATGCGCGGTGCATGTGGTTTTACTTCAGGGCGGGCAGCAGGTAAACAATTGTACATGGCATCCAGGATATGCAAACGTCCCTTGCGTGCCTGCATTAAAGCTTCACGCATCGTATCCATGCTCAATCCATCTACTTTTATATCCATTTGAACACCGCAGATTCCGTCACGTGTGCCTGTTACTTTAAAGTCCATATCACCGAGATGGTCTTCATCACCGAGTATATCAGTGAGAATTGCGTATTTGCCATCGGCCCTGCTAATAAGTCCCATTGCCACGCCACTAACGTGTTTTGGTAAAGGCACACCGGCATCCATCAACGCAAGAGAACCTGCACAAACGGTGGCCATTGAAGAAGAACCATTTGATTCAAGAATATCACTTACCACACGAACAGTGTAAGGGTATTCATTGCCCGGCATCATTTGCTTTAAAGAACGCATGGCCAGGTTACCATGACCAACTTCGCGGCGGCCAACACCCCGCATCATCTTTACTTCACCGGTTGAGAATGGTGGAAAATTATAATGTAAAATAAATTTACTGTAGTCGCTTAAGGCGGCACTTTCTATTAATAATTCGTCAAGTGGCGTACCAAGCGTTACCGTTGTAAGCGATTGTGTTTCTCCGCGTGTAAATAAAGCGGAACCGTGTGGTGTGGGCAGTGGGTCTATTTCCATCGCAAGCGGACGAACTGTATCCATTTCTCTGCCATCAAGTCTTATGCGGGTTTCCAGCATTACGTTACGTACAAGCTCCCACTGCAGGTCATCAAAATATTTTTTTGTCAGTTTTTTTGTTGCACTTTCAACTTCAGTACCAAGGCTTTCAATCAGTTGATCTTTAAGCGTAGAAAAAGCGAGGCTGCGCTCACTTTTAGCAGTGCCACTCTTAGATATTTCATTTATTCTTTCGGTACAGAACGCGGCAACTTTTGCTTTTAAGGCTTCGTCCTGCACAGGTTTAGTATATTCCCTTTTTACAGGGGAACCAGCTGCAGCTCTTAGTTCTTCCTGTGCTTTTATTTGTGTGCGTATGGCATCATGTGCAATTTGCAAAACGATCAAAAGATCTTCTTCACTACATTCTTTGCTTTCGCCTTCTACCATCATCAGGTTTTTTTCTGTCGCAGCAATCAGGAAATCCATGTCAGCTTTAGCAAGCTGGGTGCGGGTTGGGTTAACAATGAAAGCACCATCAACTCTTGCTACACGTACTTCAGAAATAATTTCTTTTATGGGTACATCCGAAACAGCCAAAGCCGCACTCGCCGCAAGACAAGCCAATGCATCAGGCATAACTTCCGGATCTGAAGAAACAAGTGAAATGAGTACCTGCACGTCGCAGAAGTAATCCTCTGGAAATAAAGGACGTAAAGCCCGGTCA
>JBBRDW010000078.1:0-21546 GCA_038203525.1 Chitinophagales bacterium
AATTCTCCCCTGGCTTCATTCTCTTTTGGAAAAGATGCAGGTTTTCCTGGTGCAGGTTACAAACTGTTGGCGCCATAATAAGCGGCACCCAACATTGGTAACTTTTCATCCATAATTACTTTGATTGGTACAGATTCAATCAGTTCGTTCATACGGTCGCAGTTGCGGTAGGCCTGCATAAACGTTTCCTTCTTTAGCAGTTTTATAATTTTTGGCGGAATACCTCCTGCTAAATAAAGCCCCCCGGTCGATTTCATTTTTAAGACAAGGTTGGCAGACTCATAACCAAGATGCTCAACAAATAATTTCATTGCTTCAACACAAATGTCTGAAGTTCCTTCTATGGCTGAATTGCTGATTACTGCTGAATCATCCTCCTTTTCCATCGCCTCTTTTATCCAATCAGGCTCCTCCATTTTCTTCACTTCTTTAAAGAAATTATAGAGCCGCACAATGCCCGGTCCGGATAAAACGTGCTCTCTGCTAACCACTTTTTCTGTTTGTTTTATATACCAGTACAATTCAATATCAAGTGCTGTACGTGCACCAAAATCTGTATGCCCGCCTTCTGTTGCGAATGGGTGATAAGCAGTGCCATCCCAGAACAATCCTGCTTCTCCCAAACCTGTGCCTGGAGCCACTACAGCAATGTTACCCAGGTTTTTACTTCCTTCATTAAGTGTTGCCAAATCTGCATCTTGCACGCAGGCAAGACCATAAGCTGTCGCCTCCAGATCGTTGATCAGTGTAACATTTTTACAACCTGTTGCACCGGCAATTTCGCTGGCAGAAATAATCCAGTGAAGGTTGGTAATAGCTGAAACGCCGTTTATAACAGGCCCGGCAACACCGATACAAATGCTATCTGGTTTTGCCTGAGGATACGCGGAAAAAAATGCCTGAATAATACTCACAAAATCTCGATAGTCTTTTGAATGATAGCTTGCTGATTCAAGCAACTCCATTTTTGCACCGTTAGCTTTGTATAAAGCGAAATTTACTTTAGTGCCGCCAAGGTCGCCGGCAAGTACAGTAACCGGTTCGGTTGGTTTATTTTTTCCGTAGAAGGCGATGGGAATCACTTGGTTATTTATTTAGATGTTTGCGTATGAAGTGTATTGATTTAGCTGCATAAAGATATAAAGTACAAGCGTGCGACGCAAGGAACGATGAATAAAATATCTACAGTTGGGTACATAATCCAACTTCACTCTTAAGTATCGTTAATCATCAAATCTGCCTTTTGTTTTGGGTAACAGATAAAGGCTTTTGCGCAGCGAATTTTTTAACTGAATTCTTAATAACTCCCCCATTGTTTTAGGGCGCAGAAAACCGATCTCATGAAAATAATCTGCAAGCTCAATTTTGAGTTGTTCTATTTTTTCTGCTGTTGAAATTTTGTCTCCGTTCATATTGTCGAGCAGGTCTTTTAAACGGTACCTCGACGATGCCAAACGGAAGGTCATGAGCGTTCTTTCTTCGGCCTGGTATTGGGCTATGGAATTTTTGTCGAGCAGCTTTAATACGAGTTCTACAAAAGGTGTATTTTCTTTGAAGAACTGCGGCAGGTAAAGGTTCCGGCGGCCTTCATAACTCTGCTGATCAAAGTCGATGGCCCTTATGCGGTACTGCGAATCATCATCAATATCGGGTGTTATGTTCACCACAAAATTGTAGCTGCGCATATCGCCCAGCAAACGTATAAAACAACGTTCATTGAACTTGACAAACTCCTTGGCAAAACGGATAGCATTGGTTGAAGGATTGCTTACATAATCCTCTGCAAACACATCGCCGGGAATGCCGGGAATATGTTCTTCTACCAGCGTGGTGTTATTGGTAAAAAAAGTAATGCGGTTCGGTGAAAGCAGGTGCTCCAGTTCCAAACCATACACACGGCTTGCATCTGCTTGTTTAATATAGTAATGGTCGTGGTTATCGTTAAATTTATTTACAATGCGAATGCGAAATGGCTGGCTGTTACCAAAGATGCAGAAATCGATACGGGCTACATCGAGGTGGTCTACAAAACTTAAATCACCTTCTGTTTTTAAAATGGCATACATGCTTACCAATGCTTCGCGCAGGTAATTCCATTCACGCATATCGTAACTCACCGTTTCCCACAAAGTGGGTTTTCCCTTCTTATCTTTTAAAGGCGTCGAGTAAGTAAAGCGCAGAAGATCGTTATAGGTTGCCGGCAATTTTATTTCCCTGCCATGGCGCAACAGGTATTGCCGAAGGCGTTCGTTCACCGGAAAAATAGGTTTCTTTTTCGATGGGCGTATATGCTCTATGGGATCTTTTATATTGAACATATTTTACATTAACAGGCTACTGTCATTATCTTCCAGCAAATTTAAATTTACCGCATCTGCACCGGCAATACCTTCTACAGAACCCTTGATATGAGCGGCGTTCAGCAAAACCTTTTCCAGTTGTTTCTCCCGTGACTTCCATAATTTTTCCATCGTGTCGCGTTCTTTTTGTATGCTCAGTTTCATGCTCATAAAACCTTCCCTTATGGCTTTCCACTGTTCGCTGAATTCGGTGCCTATTAAATAATCGTACAGCATCACCATTTTGTCGCCTTTGTTTTCCTGGCTCTTTTTGGTGTCAGCAATTTTTAGAATGGCATTGCGCAATAACAATGCAACACTTCTTACTTCACTAAATGAACAAATGTACACACCATCTTTTTCGCCAAAACGTTCCATATCCTTTGGGAAAGCCTGTGTTACAATCACCGCTACGTCAGCGCCCAGGTTGCGCATATCAGTCTTAAGTTTATCGATCCAGTCGTTGCTGAAATCTTTGGTTCGTTTGCTTTCATAAATAATTTTACCAGCTTCATTGCCAAACTGGTTGCGTACTACCTGTATGCAATCGGCACCACGAACCCCTTTGCCCACTGCTTCTATTTTATCAAATGGAAAAGTGATCTGTAAAATTTCTTCCAGCAATAGTTCCTGCACTTCGCCCTGTAACTGCATGCTACCCTGCTCGCTCTTGCGTTTCATTTCATCGATCAGTTTATTCTGATCTTCTATTTGCTTATCTCGTTCTTTAATTCGCAACTGATATTCTTCATCTTTCATCGTCATTTTCACCTGCTCTTCTTTTACAAGTTGCTCCTTTATTTTTTCGCGTTCAGCAATCAATTGCCGCTGCAAGGTTATCTGCAGTTCTTCTTCTTTTATTTTTAACGCCTGCTCTTTCTGTAAAAAATCCAGCTCTTTTTTACGGGCTTCTTTTAATTTTTCCTGGTTTTCTGCATCAGACTGCTGCAACATTTTTAACTTATTCTCATAATCAGAAGAAACAGATTTACGTATATTTTCTTCCATCTGCTGGTTGCGCTTTTTCAATTCATCTTCCAGTTTTTTCTGGTAATTTTCTTCCTGTAATTGCCGCTGGCGGTTAAACTCTTCTTCCTTTTTGCGCAGCTCTTCTTCTTTAGTTCGTTTATAATCCTGCATCTGCTGGCGCAACTGTTGCTTTTCTTTTTCAATAGCTTCTTTTTGCTCTTCGTTCAGCGCATCTTCGAGCGGAAATTCAAAACCACAATTAGGGCATTTTATAATAGTTGGCATAAAGGCAATTTTACACAAATTAAACTCAAAATTTGTAATAGCATTTTTTTGAACCAGACAAAAGAATCTGAATTATTCATTCGTTGCGTCGCACTCTTGTACTCAAGAATATAATGCAGCTTTTATCGCAGCGTATATAGAAGCGAAGAATGATAGCGACAAAATCAACAATGCGACCAGTGAAGGCACTTAGGGCTAAAGCCACAAAACAATTTCTCTATTTATAATCCCGGCTTTAAAGCCGGGGTTAGCAGAAAACATTTTTCCGGCTTTGGCAGAAGCGCCTTGTTTAAAAATTATTTTTTAAACAAGGCTAAAGGTTTTTACTTCTGTTGTTGGTCGCTTACAAATATCATTAACATCAATAATGGCTATGATAAAAGCTGAACGAAATTTTCAGCAAGCACAGGAGTGCGACCACCGCCTTTGCTGGGGCAAGTTGCTAGGAACGCAGCTACGATAACAAATGCCGGGCCCAAAAAATCTAAACTTATTAATTTTGTCGCAGGTTTCTTCAACAGGCAATATACCGCAGTGTATATTTACAACTTTAAACAATATTCAATGTTTCAAAAGCATTTTTTTATTTCTTTTTGTTTGTTAGTGATTGGCCTGAAAACGGTGGCGCAGCAAACCTTGCCTGTGCCCCGCAATGTAGAAGAAAGTTACAGAAACAAAACCCGGTCGGCCGATGGCAAACCGGGTAAAAATTACTGGCAAAATACCGCCAGCTATACTGTTGATGTAGACTTTGATCCGGCTACCAGGTACCTTAATGGCACTGTAGATATTGTTTATTTCAATAACAGTCCGGATACATTGACAGAGACATTATTCAAACTTTATCCTAATCTCTATAAGAAAGGCAGTCCGCGTTCTTCGCCCATAGATCCGGAAGATTTAAGTGATGGTGTGCAGATAGAAAAAATGATGATAAATGGAAAGCCAATAGATATTGCTCAACTGGAAATTGAAGCTACCAATATGGCTGTTACAATTGAGCCCCTTGCACCAAATAAATCAATAAAGTTTGTAATTAATTACGCCTACATTTTAAACAAGGGCTCCCATATACGTACAGGCGAAGTAGAACCCGGTGCTGCATTTATTGCTTATTTTTTTCCCCGTATTGCCGTTTATGATGACATTGACGGATGGAACGAAAATCCCTACATTGGCCTGCAGGAATTTTATAATGATTTCTGCAGTTTTAAAGTAAATATTACCGTTCCTAAAAACTATATAGTTTGGGCAACCGGCATTTTGCGCAATTGTGGCGAAGTATTTAACCAGCAATATTGCGAACGTATACAGCAGGCGGAACAAACCGATAAAATAACTGACATTATCGATTCCGACGATCTGCTAAAAGGAAATATCACTGCAAACAACCCAAAGAATACCTGGCGCTTTCAAGCGGACAACATTACTGATTTTGCGTTTGCCATCAGTGATCATTATGTATGGCAAGCCTCAAGCCCTGTTGTAGACAGCACTACAGGCCGAAGAACAAGAGTAGATGTAGTTTTTAATCCGGCTCATAAAGATTATTTTGAAGTAATTGACTTTGCGGTTACCACTATTAAAACGATGAGCTTCACATTTCCGGCATGGCCATTTCCGTACCCGCATGAAACTGTTTTTGACGGACTTGATCAAATGGAATACCCGATGATGGCAAACGATAATCCGCTTGATAACAGGGACGCAACCATTGAACTAACTGATCATGAAATTTTTCACACGATGTTCCCTTTTTATATGGGCATCAACGAAACAAAACATGCGTGGATGGATGAAGGCTGGGCCACTATTGGCGAATGGCTAATTTCTTCAATAATAGATTCAACAATTGTTGATCACTACGGGGTAAGGCCTTACGAAAAGCATGCAGGTAACGATGATGATCTTCCCATAATAACACCAACAACACTCCTTAACGATAATGCAGACTTTGTAAATTCATATCCCAAACCGGCTTTTGGTTACCTGTTTATAAAAGATATGCTTGGGGATGAGCTCTTTACAAAAGCATTACATTATTACATTAGAACCTGGCAAGGTAAACACCCTATTCCTTACGATTTTTTTAATTGTATCAACACCGGCTCTGGAAAAAATTTAAATTGGTTTTGGAAACGGTGGTTTTTTGATGATGGCGTTCCCGACCTTGCAATAACAGCCGTTAGAAAAAAGAAAAATACTTTTACCGCTACTGTTGCATCCATAGGAACAAAGCCTGTACCTATAGATCTTACCGTATATTTCAAAGATGGCGGCACGCAAAAAATACATCGAAGTATTGGTGTTTGGGAAAAAAATAATTCAACCGTTCCGGTAACATTTACAACCGACAAATCAATACAAAAAATAGTACTCGGCAGCAATTTTGTTCCCGATGTAAATAAAGACAATAATGTGTATTACCTGAAATAGTTTTTGGCCCTGCTGAGGGTTTTTTATAGCATAGCGTGTTTCAGCTTGCCCCGCCCAGGGCAGTGGTCGAACTAAGGTACGTTCAGCATAAAAATTAACCAGGCTCTGATTTCTGCAATAGTAAATCACCCTGATTACGCTTGATCTGGAAATCATTTTTTACTTTCACAAGTTGATATTTACCTCTGCAGGAAGACATTAATTTCGCAGCTCAACTACAAAAAAAAGTTCATGCTAACTATTGATGTGGCACGACAAATACTTCAAAATGTTTTTGGCTATGAAGATTTTCGCTATAACCAGCAACAAATTATTCAACAGGTTTTAGGGGGCAAAGATGCTTTAGTATTAATGCCAACCGGTGGAGGTAAAAGCTTATGTTACCAAGTACCTGCATTGTGTTTACCGGGCGTAACTGTTGTGGTTAGTCCGCTAATTGCATTAATGAAAGACCAGGTAGATGCATTAAAAGTAAATGGCATAAAGGCAGCGTTTCTCAACAGCAGCCAAAGCAGCAGCGAACAGGCGTATATTATGCAGCAGCTTAAAACAAACCAGGTAAAATTATTATATGCTGCTCCCGAAAGACTAATGAGCAATGATGCCTCCTTCCTTCAGTTTTTAAAAGAAATAAATGTGTCATTATTTGCGATAGATGAAGCGCATTGCATCTCACAATGGGGTCACGATTTCCGGCCTGAATATCTAATTCTCGGGCAGTTGAAGGAACAGTTTAAAAATATACCTGTAATAGCTTTAACGGCTACCGCAGATGATCTTACCAAAAAAGACATTATCGCTAAACTCCACTTCAGTGCTTACAAAATTTTTGAGAACAGCTTTAACCGTCCAAATATTTACTACTACATAAAACCTAAAAAAAATTATTATGATGAACTGCTGAAATATTTAGGCAATCGTAAAGATGAGAGTGGAATAATTTATTGCCTTAGCCGCGCGGCAACAGAGCAACTTGCCGAAGACCTTTGTGCAGATGGCTTTAATGCCGCAGCATACAATGCCGGCATAGAAAAAACTTTACGCGAAGAAAGACAGGAGAAATTCCTGAAAGATGATATTAAAATTATGGTAGCCACCATTGCCTTTGGTATGGGCATTAATAAGAGCAATGTGCGTTTTGTAGTTCATGCAGATCTTCCAAAAAATATTGAAGGTTATTACCAGGAAACCGGCCGGGCCGGGCGTGATGGCCTGCACAGCGAAGCAATACTTTTTTACAGTGCCGCAGATGTGATGAAATTAAAAAGTTTTGCCAGGGTAGAAGGTAATGAAGCGCAAACAAAGATCATGCTGCAAAAGCTTGATAAAATGGCTGCACTCTGCGAAACTAAAACCTGCCGTCGTAAATATCTTCTTAACTATTTTGGGGAAGATGCGCCAACTTATTGCGGTAGTTGCGACACCTGTTTAAACAATATTGAATTAAAAGAAGCAACCCTGATTGCGCAGAAAATATTAAGCACCGTAGCTCGGGTTAAAGAAAGTTTTGGAATGCGCTATGTTGTTGATGTTTTGCGTGGTAGCAATAGCGAAAAGATGCGGGAAGAACATAAGCAATTAAAAGTCTATGGGCTTGGTAAAGATTTACCCAAAGAAGAATGGATGCATTATACCAAAGAATTAATTTATTATGGTTACCTGCAGCAAACAGATACCGAGTTTCCCGTACTAAAGCTTACCGAAAAAAGCAATGGTGTTCTATTCAAAGGAGATAAAGTTTATTTAAGTGCGCCAGTTCAAGTAGTTATTGCTAAAGAGCCGGTTATTTACCAGCAGTATCCTTACGAGAAAGAATTGTTTGAAACATTGAAGAGACTGCGTAACAAAATTGCCCACGAAGAAAATGTACCAGCTTATATTATTTTCAGCGACAGCACGCTGCTTGACCTGGCAACTTACTTACCCATTATACAAAACGATCTTGCAAAAATGACGGGCTTTGGAGCATTTAAAATAGAAAAATACGGAACTCCTTTTTTGGAAGCTGTGCAAGAATTTTGCATAGCGCGTAATTTAACTACCCTCATACAACTTAAACAACCAAAAAGGGAAACAAAACCCCGGAGTACGGAAAGGAGGGCAAGGCCCACCGATACCATGCGCATCAGCTATACCCTATTTAAGGAAGGCAAAAACATGGAGCAAATTGCTGAAGAACGTGGACTTTCCTTAACTACGATTGAAACACATTTAAGCGCCTATATAATCACTGGCGAATTACAGGTTGATAATTTTGTAACCTATAGTAAGCAGCAGGCTATTTTAAAAGCGGCAGCCCTGCATGGTGTATTAAGCCTGAAAGTTTTAAAAGATAACCTGCCTGAGAATATTAGCTATGGAGAAATAAGAATGACATTGGCAGCAATGCCTGGCAAATGATAAAGATTGAGTGAGTGAGTGATGCGCCCTGCCGGGTAAAGTTTAGAACGTACAAGTGAGTGACACAACGAAGCTGCTATGAAAAACTAAAGCAGGTAAACAAAAAATCTCCTACCTTCATTTCGGTCTGTTGCCACCATATCTTCTTCCCTGTTCCGGCCTTGTTGCTCGTGGGTTGTAGGCCGGGGTTACACCAAATTGTTCAGGCACTTTTGCTTTGGTTACAGCGTGACCAAGCAGGCGCTCTATACGTTCAAATTTCTGCTGTTCTTTTTCGGTTATAAATGTGTATGCGGTGCCTTCACTTGCAGCACGGGCCGTACGGCCAATGCGGTGTACATAATCTTCGCCATCATTGGGCACATCGTAGTTTATTACAAGGTCAATGTCTTCAATGTCAATACCACGGCTGAGCAAATCTGTAGCTACTAAAATTTTGAGGCGTTTGTTTTTAAAATCAATAAGCGCTTTTTCGCGTTGCTCCTGCAGCAGATCAGAGTGGATTTCTTCAATTAAGAACCTGGCTTTTTTTAATTCGCGGCTAAGTGCCTTTACGTTTTGTTTCTTTGAACAAAAGATCAGCACGCTTCCAAATTCTTTCTGTTGCAATATGTATTTTACGAGCGGAATTTTTTGCGGCTCATACACTACAAAAGCTTCCTGAACTATTTTCTCCGGCGGTTTGGAGATAGCGATATTTATTTCAAGTGGGTTGTGTAAAATTTTTCGTGCAAGGTCACGCATCTTTGCGGGCATGGTTGCAGAGAACAATAAGTTCTGACGCTTTTTTGGAAGAAAAGAAATGATCTTCTGAATATCATCGTTAAAACCCATATCCAGCATACGGTCTGCCTCGTCGAGAATTAAATATTTTAAACCGCTTAGTTTTACATAACCCATATTAAGGTGGGCAATCATTCTACCGGGTGTGCAAATCACCATATCTACGCCGGTGGAAAGCGCCTTTTTTTCTGCTGTAAATAAACCGCCATCGCCACCGCCATAAACCGCAATAGAATTAACTGAAGTAAAATAAGAAATGCCTTCCATGGTCTGCGCAATTTGTATGGCCAGTTCCCTTGTAGGCACAATAATCATTGCGTTTATCTCCTGGTGATCGTGATGGCTGGTTAATAGTTTATTAATGACCGGCAATAGAAATGCGGCCGTTTTACCTGTACCTGTTTGTGCAGATGCAATAATATCGCGCCCTTCCAGTATAGGAACTATAACCTGCTCCTGAACAGGAGTTGCCGATTTATACCCCATACTCTCAATGCCTTCCAATAGTCTTTCGTCGAATCCAAAATCTTTAAATGTCAAAATACTTAATCTTAATCAATGATATAATCTGGTAAAGATAAGGCAAGTACCGTTTTGCCAAGAGATAAAAGAGTTTGAAAAGAAGTAAGGAGAATGTGAACATAAAAAGAAAAAGGTCATTTTGGGCCGGGCAATATTGCTACTATGAATCTTTTGTTGCAGCTTGCCCCGCCAGTGGCGGTGGTCGCACTCTTTTACAAATGTATGAATATGCAGCACTACACAATATGTTTACCATAAACAAAAAGCAGCCAGTAAAAAAGAATTTGTGCCTATTGGAAACAAATAGATTACCTATCTTTTGCGCAGATTAAACACATGCAACTAATAAAATGGCAGAAGATATTTCGTTACCTGATGGGGAATCGTTGAGGCAGATTGTAATTATGGAAATGCCCTTTGGAAAGTATAAGGGACGGGTGCTCTGCAATTTGCCGGTATCGTATCTTGAGTGGTTTAAAAGAAAGGGTTTTCCAAAAGGGAAGCTGGGTATGCTACTTGAAACGGTTTACGAAATTAAATTAAACGGGCTGGAAGATTTGCTGGAACCGTTGAAAAGAAAACAGTAAAAATTGCTGGTTTTTTCCTGGGGATTATTTTACAGTGAAATCGTTCGTGGCTGTTTTCTGCTCCATAATATATAACAGTACAAGAGTGCGACGCAACGAAGATGCCATGAAAAATAAATGCCGGGCTCCAAAAAAAATTTACTTCAATTTTCGGCTTCACGGTTATTGATTAGTTTAGCCAATCAATTTTTCAATTGCTGTAACATGACGAAACCAACAAAATACCTGCAGTTGTTATTTCCGTTTTTTAATACCAAAAGAACCAAAGAGATTTTTAGGGTAAACCCCACAGTAATACCCGTAAGGGAAGAAGCCCAGGAAATAAGCATCTATGTTTATGATTATAGTTCTACCACCCTTTCTGAAAATGTACTTGATTCTGTTGAAGCCAGTTTTCCTTATAAAGACAATAACAATATAAGCTGGATTAATATTGACGGCATTAGAAAAGCAGACGTAGAGGCCGTTTGCAGCCATTATGATATTCACCCGCTGCTAGTAGAAGATATACTAAGCACCGGCCAGCGGCCAAAGACCGATGAGGTAGACGACGTGTTTTTCTGCCTGCTTAATATGCTTTATTTTAACGATGCCATTGGCGCCGTAGAAACTGAACAAATAAGCATTGTGCTGGGTAAGAATTTTGTTGTGAGTTTCCAGGAAATGAAGGATAAGGATGTTTTTAATCCGCTTCGGGAAAAGTTACGGATAACCAATACAAAATTACGGCAGCGCAATGCAGATTACCTGTGCTACTCGATGATAGATTTAATCGTGGATAATTATTATATAGTACTTGAAAAACTGGGCGAAAGAATTGAGTTACTGGAAGAAGAAATTATACGTTACGGCAACACCCGTTCTCTTGCCCGCATAAACAGCCTTAGAAAAGAACTGATTGTACTTAAAAGAAATACCGCTCCTGTGAGAGATATGGTAAATGGCTTTTTACGCAGTGAAAACGAACTGCTGGAAGAGCGGACCATAAAATATTTTAAAGATGTTTACGACCATATTGTACAGGCCGGTGATCTTGTAGAAAACTACCGCGATATGATGATGACGCTACAGGACCTTTATATGAACAAAGTAAACCTGAAGCTGAACGAGGTAATGAAAGTGATGACGATTGTAACCTGTCTTCTTGCTCCGGCAACTATCATTGGCGGCATCTTTGGGATGAACTTCGATGTAATACCGCTTACTCACCAGCAGGAAGGCTTTTATATTGCAATTGGCTTAATGATACTTATTCCCGTATGGATGGTTTTCGTTTTTAAAAAACGGGGATGGTTTTAATACAAATACATTTTTATGGGCCGGGCAATATTTCTTTGTGGAGCAGCTGTTGCGTCGCACTCTTGTACTGCAGTTTGCGTTGCAGCAATAACTATCGAGAAGTTAAAAACATCCCCAATACCCATCCTTAGTCAGATCTATATTATTTATTTCTTTTTATAAATAGGCACGGTGCTGCAAGGTTCGCCATACATAATGCTTTTTGCGTAAGGCCTTAGCTTGTTGGTAATTTCAACGTATGCACTTTCTGGTATTTGTACATCGCCACAGCCTTTTATAACCACGCGTTTGTCTGTAAAATCCGCTGCATTAATATTGCCCATGTTTTTCAAAAGCAAATTAGTAATCAGCGATTTTTCGTCGCCAAAAAAAATATCTTTTGCAACAGGCTGCAGGTAGCTTGCAGCAAGCATATAGGCCCACACAGGTATTATGGCATCGGCAGTGCAGGTAATGCCAATATATTTATCCTGGTATTGCTGCCAGTTGGTAGCCAGTAAAGAAGCGCGGTAGTCTTTTTCCTTAAGAATAAGCCCCATAAATAAAAATTCTTTCAGATCAAAAAGAACAACTTCTCCCTTGGGATAATAATCTTCCAGGTTAAAAGTGATAATACCACTTTCTGCTACCTTATTCACAAATGTTTCCTGCATAAGAAAGTTTTTACAAATCTAAACAAGAATTGTGCTTACGGCTTTTCGTGGATTCTTATCCGCCGAATTGCCAGTTGCTTTTTCCGTATAGCGAAAATAAAAGAGCGGCGCAAATGCGCCGCTCTTTTAAATATTTTTACTTTTCTATTTTTTCTAATAAAAAGTAGAGCGGTAGTCTTTAATATCGGCTGCGTCTTTTAACGCAGTCATTGAACGGTAGCCAACCTGAGATTTTAACTGGCTCTCTAATGTTACCCGCAGCATTTCGGGGGTTGTATTTAGAGAAGACCCTGCAAAAATTCCTTCTCCACGAACAACTATAATACCCGTATTTCCTGCAATGGGTGCGCTTACTTTACCTTGTAACTGTTTGTTAAATGCTGCGCCAAGAATTTTTACCTCATTGCCAAGGTTCGGAATTAAATATCCCTGAAATGAAACACTGTCAGCCGTTTGAACCGCAACACCTGCACCTGATGCGATAGCTTCCAGGGTAGTTCCTTTAATTTTTGTGTTTATTATCTGCTGGGCTTTCTTTTCATTTCTTACTTGTGGTTCAACTACAGGTCTTGCAGCAGCAGCACTTTTTAAACCGGCTTTACTTACCCCTGTAATAACTGCCACAATGTATTTTTCATCAACCTGAAATGGCTCAGAAACATCGCCTATTTGGTTATTATATATCCATTTTACCAATTCCCTGTCCTCTCCTATCGTTGGAATACTATTATCATTTTGTTTAACCTCTGTGGCGTCGAGCACTGGCATATTAAGTTTTGCGGCGGCGGCATCAAAAAGTTTTTTATCCTGGTTGGCGGCTGCAAATTGTGTAGCTGCGGAATTTGCTGCATTTATTGTTTCCTGACTTGCAACGATTGGTTTAGCGAGGTAGGCAATTTTGTAAGCAGGCTCGCCTCCTTTTTGTCCCAAAATTTCTATATAATGGTATCCATATGCAGTATGAACTAATTTCTTTTCTCCCGGCTTTCCGCCAAAAGCAAAATCGTTAAACTCTTCAACCATTTTTCCAGAGGAAAAATAATCATAAATGCCACCTTTGTCTTTACTACCTGGATCTTCTGAATATTTAGCACAAACAGAATCAAAATCAGCACCCGCGTTTATTAAAGCAATAGCACTGTCAAGTCTTTTATAGGCAGAACTGTCGTCGCGAACTCTTACGAACGAACCGTTTTCCTGTTGCTGATGTGTAGCCAGTAAAATATGGCGCACTTTAACTGAATCGGGCATCTGCTTTTCGCCAACTAATTTTGCCACAACATAATTACCCCCGTCAAGATATGGGCCATATAGTGAACCGGTTGATAAATTGAATAAAGAATCTTTTACCGTCTGTTTAATTTCAGTTCTACCTATATAGCTATCGTAATAAGGTAACTCTGTTCCGTTTTTTGAAAGAAACGCCTTAGCGTCAGCCGAGGCCGCAAAATCTTTTTTAAGCAGGTTTAACTGGTTAATTAGCGCAGCGGAATCTTCTGCGCTTGCAGATGCATCAAAATTTACGTAGGCTATCTGCCGTATTTCTTCTTTTTGTTCAAACTGTTTTGGATGCTTTTTTATAAAGGCATTAATGTCTTCATCAGTTACCTTTATGCTGCTATCATTTATGGTGTTATACGGAACATTTATATACGATATTTTAGCAAGTGAATTATTATCTGCATTTGTTTTTTCAGCCATCCACTTTGGAACATACACCGCTCCTGTAATTAAAGACTGGTATTTCTGTCGAAGCGATTGCTGTATGCTTGGTTCTATATATCCGGTATAAATTTGGGCAACCCTTGCTTCATTTGGATTTTTTTTCAAATCGGCAAAAAGTTGCCTTGCCTGATCTGGATTATAAGCCCCTGTTGCCGGATCTGTAAAAGCCTGCTGTAACCATGATGGTGGCGTATCACCAAACATTGCATCGCTTAGTTCTTTGCTGGTATATTTCAACCCCAGCAACTCATAAGCCTGCTGCATAACCGTTTGATCTACCATATAATCCCAAACATCCGGCATCAGTTTTTCGCGGGGTGTTCCGTTTGCCTGCTGATAAAAGCTAAGTTTACTTTCAAATTCTTGGCGGGTAATACTTACACCATTAATAACGCCAAGATCAGCCGAGTTTAAGTTGTTTCCACCTTTATTACGGCTAAAAGCATCCTGTAAAATGAACGCAATCAATGACAGGGCAATCGCACCAAATACAAACCACGCTGCTTTATCGCGTATTCTTTGAATTACTGACATAATCTTATTATATGATTTTTAGAGGATGGCAAAAATAGGGGAATAAAACATTTGAACAAATTGTGAATAACTTATTAAATAAACTTAACGATACTGTTTGGCAGTATTACTGGTGTTTTTATACCAACTTTAGTTTTTTATGGCATCCCGGTTGCGTCGCAATCCTTTCATCGGTTGTATTTAAATTGAACAACGCTGTATTTATAAACCGGCTTTATAATAAGTTTTGAAATGCAAATTTTGAGGCTAAAACAGAACCCTTATTCCCACACAGTTAGAGAAAATTGAACTTAAAGTAAGTGTGCATTAATAATTGCCTTGCACATTGCCGGGTAAAGGACAAATGTACAAGCGTGCGACGCAACCGGGACGCCATGAAAAGCAAAAAGCCGGGTACAAAAATATTTCTCCATGTTAAAAAGGTTAATATTATTGCGGCTAGCCAAACTCTTAAGGCTTATATCTTTCATTTTAACCTTTAGGGCTTATCTTTATTTTAACTGAAAAAAACCGGGGTCATTGCTTACAAAATCATTAAAAATATTTAGCTGGGGTTTAGTGGCTACGCTGGGGTTAATACTCTTTTTTTTACCAGTAAGCCTGGGCTGGCAAAACAGGCTGTTGTTCATTTTAATCGGGGTACTTATTCATGGTATTGCTGTTTCAAAACATATACGCCGGTCAATTTTTATTTTAATCGGCTTTATTTTACTGGTTTGGTTATTACTGCAAACAGAGCTGCTTCAAAATTTTATAGTTGGCAAAGTAACTGACCGGCTTTCGAACGATCTGCACACTGAAGTGAAGATAAAACTTGTTAGTTTTTCTTTCTTTGATAAAATGGACCTCAATGGTGTATTGGTACGCGACCTAAAAAAAGACACGTTACTCTTTGCAGGCACAGTAAAACTGCGCATTACCGACTGGTTTTTTTTAAAGGATCGTACTGATCTTAAATATGTGGGTCTTGAAGACGCAGTAATTAATATGCACCGCAAAGACTCTGTATGGAACTACCAGTTTATTGCCAATTATTTTTCCTCATCAAACAAACCAACAGATTCTACATCAACCGCAAAACACGCCACCGAACCTAAAAAAATAGCAATCAATATTCAAAAGATTGATCTTAAGAAAGTAACGTTCATAAACAATGATGAATGGAAAGGGCAGAAAATGACCGTGAAGGTTGGCAGCATGTTGCTCGATGCAGAGAAAACAGATTTAAGTAACCCAGAATTTATTATTAACTCAATTGAACTGGATAAACCTTCTTTTACGATGGAAGATTTTGATGGCTTGAGGCCCGCACCACCACCCTATATTTTTGACAGTGGAATGTATTTTAATGCAGGAGATATAGCTGTAAAAATAGCATCTCTTAAAATAACAGATGGTGTTTTTACAAGTTTAAAGCGTGGCGATGTACCCGAAAAAGGCCGCTTCGATGGCGCTTATATAAAAGTGAGTAAGATATCCGGCAGTTTTAAACAGCTAAGTTTTATTAAAGATACTATTAAGGCATCAGTAGATCTGACGGGCGTTGAACGCAGTGGACTGGAACTTAAAAAACTTAAAGCAGATTTCAGCCTTACGCCACAAACAATGGAATTTGCTAATCTGGATATGCGAACAGGTAAAAGCCGGCTTGGCAATTATTACGCGATGCACTTCAAAGACTTTAATGAAGATATGCCTTATTTTGTAGAAAAAATTATACTTGATGCACATATAAAAAATACGGAAATACACAGTGATGATATTGCTTTTTTTGCTCCAGAATTACGGGACTGGCATCAAAAAGCTTCCATGAGCGGAAAATTTCATGGCACTATCGAAAATTTTAATGTTGAGGATCTTTTCATACGCACTAGTGCTAATACTTATGCCAGTGGCGATTTGTTTATGAAGGGGCTACCCGACATTGATAAAACAGTTATTAAACTCAGCAATGCAAATGTGCAAACAAATAATAAAGAGATTGCTTTTATTTATAATGACATTAAAACAATTACCAACCCTGATCTGGCCGCGCTTGGTAACATTCATTTTTTAGGGAATTTTTCGGGAACCATCAATAATTTAACTGCGCAGGGTAATGTAAGCAGCCGGCTTGGGGGGCTTTACACTGATATCAACCTTGTTTTGCCAAAAAAAGGCGATCCTTCGTATAAAGGTTCAATTCAATCAAAAGATTTTAACCTTGGTAAATTCATCGATGTAAAGTCTTTAGGCAGAGTGAGTTTTACCGGAAAAATACAGGGCAAAAGTTTTTCTCTTGAGAGGGCAAAAACAACGATAGACGGAACTTTTAATTCTCTCGAATTTAACGGTTACACCTACAGTAACCTTATTTTTAACGGGGCGGTTGAAAAGAAAAAATTCAACGGTGATTTTAAGGCAAACGATCCAAATTTCGATTTTACCAGCAGTATTCAGGTTGACTTTACCGGGGCACAGCCCCAATTTAATATACTTGGCGATCTGGCTGTTGCCAACTTTAAAAAGCTAAACTTTACTAAAGACAATTACCAGCTAACTGGTCTTTTCGATTTAAATTTTGTGGGGCGTAATATTGACGAATTCCTGGGTTCAGCAAAAGTATTTAACGCCTATCTTTTAAAAGACAGCACCCAGCTTGATTTTGACTCATTAACAGTGACTGCTTCATACGACTCTATCAATAAAAAAGTCTTATCTATAAAAAGCAACCAGTTTGAAGCTTTTGTAGCTGGCCAATATAATATCCTTGATCTACCAAACAGCTTCCAGACATTTTTAAGCAGGTATTATCCTGCCTATATTAATATTCCGAAGATTCCGGCAAAAAATCAGGAGTTCGTTGTTTCTTTAAAAACAAAAGATTTTACAAAATATGCCTTTGTTATTAATCCAAAATTGACTGGGCTTGATAATATTGAACTACATGGTGGAGTTAACACAAACCGGCAAGACTCAGGATTTTATTTGTCCGCAAAAATACCCAATGTACGATATGATAAATACCAGTTGGAAAACGCACAAATAAACGCTTTCGGAAGTATCGACAGCCTGGTTATTGTAGGGGATATTGGCAGGGTATATGTTGGGGATAGTCTTTTTTTTCCAAACTCGCACCTCAACATCCGCTCAAGCAACGATTTCTCTACAGTGCACCTCACTACCAGTGCCAATGAAACGCTAAACGATGCAGACCTTAATGCAGATGTTCATACTTTGGAAGACGGCGTTCGCATTAATTTCCGCCCCTCTTCATTCGTTTTAAACGCTAACAGGTGGCAACTGGACAAAGAAGGAGAGCTGGTAATCAGGAAAAATTTTGCTTCAGCTAAAAATGTAAAATTTTCTCAGGGATTCCAGGAAATAACTGTTGAAACCGAGGAAGAAGACGGCGGCAATTCCAGCAACCTGGTAGTAAATCTTAAGAGAGTAAACCTTGGCGATTTTGTTCCTCTTTTTACAAAAAAGCCAAGAATTGAAGGTCTGGCAAATGGAAACGTTTACCTCCGCGATTTCTATAACAAGTTTAACGCTGAGGCGAAGATAACCGCAGAACAATTCAGGCTTGATGATGATTCGGTTGGTATTGTTCAGTTAACTGCAGGATATTCAAAGGAAACAGGAAAAATTAATTATGATGTAAAATCCTATAATGAAAATTACAATTTTATCGCTTCTGGTTTTTATAATTTAAAAGACTCGGTCAATTTGCCCTTAAGCACCCGGTTTCATTCCAATGGTACCAAAATAGGGTTACTGAACCAATTTTTAGGCGATCTTTTTGAAGACATTGACGGCATTGCTCAGGGGGACTTAACTATAGCGGGTAACCCATCTCAGCCTACGTTAATTGGCAAGATAAAATTAAAAAACGCAGCGTTAACCGTAAAATTTACTCAGGTGCGGTATAACGTAGACAATGCCGATTTTGTATTCACCACTGATGGTATTGATTTTGGAAAGTTTACCATACGCGATAAGTTTAATAATACAGGCACTGTGCGTGGCATTCTCTACGAAAACGGTTTCAAAAACATGAAGTTCGATTTTGATATGGCCACGGATAATCTCCTGCTGATAGATACAAAAGCAAAAGACAATGAACAGTTTTATGGCAATGCAATAGGCCGGGCAAACTTAAGTTTCAAAGGTCCCGAAGAAAATATGCGCATGAATATTTTAGGCGAAGTAACCGATACTACCCATATGTCAATTGTTACTTCAGGCAGCAAAGAAAGTGCTGACGCAGCCTTTATAGTTTTTAAAAAATACGGAACCGAGCTCACCGCAAATAAAAAAAATAGTGATAATAAACTAACCATAGATCTTGATCTAACCACAAATAATAAAGCCCAGATTGATGTAATACTCGATGAGTTAACCGGCGATGTTATTAGTGCAACCGGCAACGGAAGAATAAAGATCAACGTTCCGCCAAATGGCAATATGACGATGAATGGCAGGTACAATATTGAAAGCGGCAGGTATAATTTCAATTTTCAATCCTTTCTCCGCAAACCATTCGACCTTAAAAATGATGCCGGCAATTATATTGAGTGGACAGGCGATCCATACAAAGCCGAAATGCATATAGATGCAGTTTACACCGCAAAAAATGTTACGTTCAACGATTTGCTTTCCAATACTGGTTATAATCTCGGCGGCACGGTTGCAGGTTACCGGGGCGAGGTGTATGTAATAGCGTCCTTAACCGGCAAGCTCGCCAATCCACAGATCAAATTCGGGTTCGATTTTCCCGAAAACAGCCCAATAAAAAATGATAACACCCTTAAATTATTTTTAGACAAAGTGCAGAGTGACGATAACGAAATGCTTAAACAGGTAACCTGGCTTATTGTTTTTGGCTCTTTCGCACCTTATGGCGAAATAGGAAGCGGTGGCGGAAATGTAGCACGCACAGCAGGCATAAATACCCTTTCACAAAAAATTACCGGGGAGTTAAACAAATTAGTTTCAAACCTGCTTGCTAAAATTACCGGCGATAAAAGCCTGCAGTTCGATGTTAACACTTCCACCTACAGCAGTGCCGTACTTTATGGCACTTCATCATCCAATAACCGGCTAGACCGCCAAACCATTAACCTTAAAGTAAGCCAAACCCTGCTCAACAATAAAGTAATAATTACTTTTGGTACCGGGCTCGATTTTAATATTAGCGGCTCTGCAGTTCAGTCTGGCAATTTTCAGTGGCTACCCGATATTTCCATACAGTTCATCCTATCCCGCGATAGAAAATTGCGAGCCATCATTTTTAACAAGAGCAGTTTAGATGTAAGCAATGGAGCCATTGGCCGCAGGATACGCCAGGGCGTAAGCCTCTCTTACTCTTTCGATTTTCCTAACGATAAGCCGCCCATATTAGCAGATTCAGCTTTAAAAAATTCGGTAAAAATTCCCAACGAAATCGATTCAACCCGTCAGTAGATTTTATTATTTATGGTACCAGCTTTCTGTTTTCATAGCATCGTCTGTTGCGTCGCACTCTTGTGCTTAAGAATAAGGTGCATCTGCTAACAGGTTCCAAATTTCACGGGTTTTAAAATACCATTTAGCATATTACCTGTAAACCCTGAAACCCGTGAACCTGCTGCTTAACATACCAAAAGTACAAGAGTGCGACGCAACAGGCGATGCCATAGCAATATTTGCCGGGCTCATAAAAAAGAACAAACCGACCGGATATTTTCATTTAACAACACATGGCAAACAGTTGGTGAGGGATGTTCCATTTAATGTAATTAAATTTGCGGCTCCAAACAACGAAGGCAGTTGCACTGCAAATCTTTTTACAGCCACATGACGCGTAAGCTTATATTTCTTGTAAATCCAATTTCCGGCACATCAAAAAAAGATGCAGTGCTAAGGCTTATTACTGCAATCTGCACAAAAGAAAAATTGTCTTTTGAAATATTGCCAACCGTTGCCGGGGGTAATTATGATCTGATAAAATATAAAATTCGCCAAGAGCGCATAACCGACATTATTGTTGTTGGCGGCGATGGATCGGTAAACCATGTGGTTCATGCTTTGCATAAAGAGTCGGTAAAATTTGGTGTTATACCCTATGGCAGCGGTAATGGTTTTGCATTCGCAGCCGGTATACCCAAAAATATAAATAAGGCCGTTGACATTATTATAAAAGGCCACACAAAAATGGTCGATGCATTTCGGGTAAACGGGCAGTTTGCATGTATGCTCAGCGGCATTGGTTTCGATGCCAAAGTTGCTGAAGATTTTGCCACAAAATCTACCCGTGGGTTACTTACTTATACTCACCAGAGTATTCTCAATTTTTTTAAGGCCCAGCCCTACCAGTTTGAAATTGTTTTTGAAAATATTTCTTTTTTTACTGAAGCTTTTTTTATAAGTGTTGCCAATGGCAACCAGTTTGGCAACAATGTAACCATAGCCCCGCAAGCCCATTTAAACGATGGCCTGCTCGATGTTGTTATTGTTCAAAAAATGAATAAGGCTAAACTGCCTTTTGCCATAATAAAACAATTGCGTGGCAACAATAAGCTGCAGCAACTGGTAGAAGATATGTCTAAAAAAACCGTATTATATTTTCAAACAAAGTCGCTCACTATCCGCAACTTAAAATACGCGCCCCTGCACATAGACGGCGAACCAGCCGAAACCAACCAGGAAATAAAATTTGAAATAATAAACGACTGCTTCCATTTGCTGCAACCACAATAGTCTTTACGTTAATTGAGCAGGTGTTAAGCTTCTTGCAACTTTGTAAACGCCTCAGTGTCCATCAGCTAATATTCAATTAGAACTTTACGCCAGTTTTTGCAAAGCCTTCTTTAAAATAGCACTAAGGGTTGCATCGGCTTTACCGGCAGTTTCAATTATTTCAGCAATGTTTACCGGCGCCAGGTTATCTGGATTGCATTCATCTGTGATTACACTTATGGCCGCACAGGCCAAACCAATATGGTTGGCTACAATTACTTCAGGTACGGTACTCATGCCCACCATATCTGCACC
>JBBRDW010000079.1:0-21394 GCA_038203525.1 Chitinophagales bacterium
GCTACGGAATAGGCAAGCTGGTTAATGAGATCTAGTTGATCGGTATCGTCTTTGATTTCGATCTTTACAGGATTGTGTAAAAGCAGTTCTGTAATGGTATTAATATCCTTGCCCAGCGTTGCAGAAAATAAAAGGTTCTGGCGCTTTACTGGTAACAAAGCAAATATCTTATTCATCTCTTCTTTAAAGCCGAGATTGAGCATCTTATCAGCTTCGTCCAGCACCAGCACATCAACAGAAGAAAGGTGTACCGCTTTTACTGAAACAAGATCGAGCAAACGGCCAGGCGTGGCAACCAGTATTTCAACGCCTTGCAATTCCATCATTTGCGGATTGATGGAAACACCTCCAAAAACAGCCATTGATTTTACCGGCCTTGGCAGGTTTTCTGCAAAGGCTTTAAACACTTCGCCTACCTGCACTGCAAGCTCTCTTGTGGGTACCAGTATCAATGCTTTAATATGCCTGTTTTCAGCCGATGGTTTATAACGAAACTGTTGCAAAATAGGGAGTACAAAACCCAGCGTTTTACCTGATCCGGTTTTGGCAATACCCAATATATCTTTACCACTTAAAATAGCAGGAACAGCAGCTTCCTGTACAGGATAAACTTTTGTGTAGCCTTGCTTTGCGAGTGCTTTTAATATGGGTGCCGATAAACCAAGTTTTGAAAATGGCATAAAAAAATGATTGATAAAATGCTTTTAATGCTGCAAACATAGCCCAAATAAAAGCGATACTGATTACTTGGTTTTAAGAGCCCCAATTAATATTGAGAGTGTTTTATATACGCTTAGGGAAAAGCTCAATAAAATTACCGAACGTACAAGAGTGCGACGCAACAAAAGATTAATAGCAGCGCTGGAGATTGGCTCAAAAAAAACATTGCGCATTATTAAGCGTCATAAATTAAAAATGAAAATTAGCGTTCATCAATACCGATTGCAGTCCATGATTCGTAGTTGCAGGCTTGGATTGGGTCTCAGCTTTTTCTGAAATGCAGCTACAACTATAGTATCCTGTAGTTATTATTTTATTAAGCCAAACTTTTGCGCAAACTCCATATTTGCATATCCAGGATTAAAATATTATCTTAACCCTGGATTAAAATCATACATAATGGGAGTAATGTTACAGGCTTTCTATTGGGATTGTCCAAAAGAAGAAAACCAGGAATTTGAATGGTGGAATTTCCTCAAAAATAAAGTTGCTTCCCTAAGTGCCGCAGGCTTTACGGCACTGTGGCTGCCACCGGCAAGCAAGGCTGGCAATATTGGCGGAATGTCTATGGGCTACGATCCTTATGACTTTTATGATCTTGGATCATTTGATCAAAAAGGGTCGGTAAAAACATGGTTCGGTTCTAAAGATGAATTAACCGAACTCATCAAAGCGATACACGATAACGGAATGCAGGTGTATGCAGACTTTGTACTCAATCATAATAATGGTGCGGATGAACAGGAATTAAATGAGCTGGATGAAAAAATGCACTGGACAAAATTCAATCCATTGAGTGGAAGATTTTCAAGAGACTGGAAATGTTTTCACCCGAGTATTTTCGAAAGATGGGATAGCCGGGAATTTGGTGAAATGCCGGACCTCTGTCACCGCAATCCCTATGTTTATTCCGAAATGCTTGAACTTGCCAGATGGATGATTGAGGACATCGGCTACGATGGTTTTCGCTACGATTTTGTTTTAGGTTATGGTGGCTGGCTGGTAAAATCTATACTTGAAAGAATCTATACGAAAGACAATAATAAGAACTTTGCTCCCTTTGGTGTTGGCGAATGCTGGGCTAACGACCGCACCATTGAACAGTGGCTCGATGAAGTAAACAACTGGTCTGATAATCCCGGTACTGCATTTGATTTTCCACTCCGCGATAAACTCAAAAATCTTTGCGATACCTACGGTTACAGCATGTTGAATATGGTTAGGGCCGATACGTTAAGCGACACCCGGCCTGAATCTGCGGTTACTTTTGCAGAGAACCACGACATTGTTAGAAACAGCCCGATCGGAAACGATAAAATGCTGGCTTATGCCTGGATACTCACCCACGAAGGCTACCCCTGTGTGTTTTGGTACGACTACTTTAACCTGAACCTGGCAAGGGAATATAATCAAAACGGAATCGCTGCTTTAATAAAAGTTCATGAATATTATGCAGGCGGCAATAAACGCATCTTGTTTACCGATAATGATGTTTACATTATGCAGCGGGAGGGCAATGCCGTACAACCCGGCCTTCTGTTTATACTCAACAACAATGGCAATAGCTGGCAGGGCCGCCAGGTAAATACCAGCCATGCCAAAACACCGTTCAAAGCAATTGCGTGGAGCGGCAGCAACGATAACAGCCAACCCTCAGACGTATGGAGCAATGATGATGACATCGCCGAATTTTGGGCGGCCCCGCGAGGATACGCTATATATGTGCACGTATAGCTCGCTTCGGGCATCCCCTGATTGTGGTATGTATAGTAAGCAAAAAAGAGTCACTTTTACACAAAGTCAGCAGCAATGAACAGCATACGCGTAAGCATATTTGAAGACAATAAACACCTTCGGGAAAGCCTGTATTACCTCATAAACGGCACAGAAGGATTTATCTGTACGGGGACCTACAACGATTGCAGCGATCTTGTTTTTCAGTTAAAAAGAAACCCGCCAAATGTGGTACTGATGGATATTGAAATGCCAGGCATCAACGGCATTGAAGCGGTAAAAATTATTAAACACGAGCTGCCTGCTATACAGGTTTTAATGCAGACTGTTTTTCATGATGATGATAATATTTTTAATGCCATTTGTGCTGGTGCTTCGGGTTATATCTTAAAAACCACTTCGCCAGCAGGCTATATGGAAGCGATAAAAGATGTGTACAATGGCGGGTCGCCTATGTCTGGTTCTATTGCCCGCCGTGTGCTGGAATTGTTTCAAAAAAATATTATGCCTGTTACCAATAAAGATTATCAGCTAACCCCAAAAGAAAAAGAAATATTACAGCACCTTGTAAAAGGCAAGAGCTTTAAAATGATAGCAGATGCCATTAGTGCCAGCTACGAAACGGTGCGTACACACATGAAAAATATTTATACAAAACTGCACGTAAACAGCAATACAGAGGCTGTTTCCAAAGCACTGCAGGAAAAGATTGTGTAAGAAATTTATGAACCAAGCTCTTGTTTTTCTTGGCAGCTTCGTTGCGTCGTATTTATTTCATATCGTCAGTTAAGTGGAGCTTGTGTAATTTATCATTTTGCATCAAACGAATTATTCACTAATTTTTACAATTAAAAGGAACGCTATTTAATTAATTGCTTGGTACAATAATCCACCTGATGCTTAAGAACTGTTTATACTTGATAATAGCTGTATGTCTGCAAACAAAAGTCAACGCCCAAAACACGGATGCTGATTCTTTGCTACACCTTCTTAGCTCTGCAAAAGAAGATACCAATAAAGTAAATCTGCTGCGCAGCATTGGTGTAGCTTTTGCCAATGAAGATCCTGCCAAAGCAATTGAATACTGGAAGCAAGGCGTGAATCTCAGTAGAAAACTGAATTATACTGTTGGCCTTGCGAGAAATTTTATCAATATAGGTACCGGTTATTCGTATCTCAGTAAGTTCGATTCCTGCGTTATTTATGCAGATTCCGGCATTTTGTATTCCAAAAAAACAAACAACGCCGAGCGCCTTGCACTTGCTTATCTTAATAAAGGTGATGGATATCGCAATTTAGGAGATTTTAAATCAGCCCTCCTTTATTGTGACACAGCAGGTATATATGCCGCACAAACTGCTAATACAGACAGGCAGGCGCGTATTTATGATATCATCAGCGGTATATATGCCCAGCAACAGCAGTTTGGCAATGCAGTTATATTTCTTAACAAAGCAATTGAGTTATATAAGAAAGATAACAACAATATTATGGTTGGCCAGGCATACGACGACTTTGGTGATATATATAAATTAGCTGGTAAACTGGATTCATCATTGCTTTTTCACAAAATGGCCATCAGCATTGGAGAAAGTGAAAATGACATTAAGAACCTTTCTGTCTATTATTATGGTGCTGCAGATATTTATAATGATCAGGGAAAATATAAAGATGCAGAAATATATATACGAAAATCGCTGGAATACGCTTCGCAGCACGAAAACAATAATCACCTTGCATCAGCATATACATTGCTCGGCAATATCTATATAAAACAAAAAAAAAATCATGAAGCAGTAAATATTGGTATTACGGCTTACCAGTTTGCAATATCTGAAGTACAAATAAGCTGGCAGCAGCAATCTGCTGCTTTACTTGCCGAAGCTTACAATTTGACAGGAGATTACAAAAAAGCTTACGACTTCTTAACAATAAGTAGCAAACTTGCAGACAGTCTTACTAAACAAGCCTTCAACGGTGAGGTAGCCGGGTTGCAATCTTCTTTTGAGATAAAAGAGAAAGACAAGACAATTTTATTATTAAATAAAGAAAACGAACTGCGGGAGCAACAATTAAAACAGAAAAACATTTTTATAATTGGTGCCGTTGTTTTTGCATTACTTGTATTTATTGGCTTTTGGCTTTTGATCAATAGAAATAAATTAAAGCAGCGCATGAAAGAACTTGAGTTAAGAGGTAAAATAGCAGCAGACTTGCATGACGAAGTTGGCAGTACACTTAGCAGCATACGCATGTACAGTGATATTGTAAAAAAACAAATTCAACAATCCTCAACATCTGCTGAACTACTGGATAAAATAAGCAGTAACAGTAAGGAGATGATCGAGAACATGAGTGATATTGTCTGGATGATAAAACCTGGTAACGATGCATTTGCCAACATCGAAAACCGTATGCTCAATTTTGCAAATGAGCTCTGCACGCCGGCAGGCATCAATTTTGATTTTACAAAAGAAGGTTCAGTAGAAGAAATAAAAATGCCAATGGAGCAGCGCAGGGACGTTTACCTGATTTTTAAAGAGGCAATCAATAATGCAGTAAAATATTCCGGCTGCCATTTTATCCACTCAAAAATTTCATCGCAGGACAACCTGTTGCAAATGTTTATTACAGATGATGGCAATGGCTTTGATACAACCCTGGCAAATGGGGGAAATGGTCTGTCAAATATGAAAAAACGTGCAGAAGCGCATCGGGGAACAATAGCCATCCAATCATCTATTGGAGGGGGCACCGAAGTGATTGTTTCTCTTCCCGTATAAACGATATGGTATTTTGTTCAGTAGCACTTTTGCAGAAGGAAGAAGAAACTTTGCAACAAAGCAATCCAGAAAAACAGGAACCGGTTATCCCGCTTTTAGGTATTTGAAATAGAACCTTTGAAGCAAATGTGAATTGGGCACCGCATAAAAATATGCAATAAATTATTGCGCTAACTGCAGCATGCCGACCAACGGACCAGACGTACAAGTGAGTGACACAACGGATGTTTAATAGTAGCAATGAAGCTGAGTTCAAAAAAAACATTACCAAATATTTTTTGATACGGCGTGAAGGATAAAAAATAAGAAATTACGCATAGATGTAATCTCCATAATAAAAATGGTTTTGTATCTTCTTTTGAAATGGATACTTGTAACAGGAAATTTTGACTGCTTATTTTTAAGATAACTAAAACAACCATGCCGACCTTTTTACTGAATATTCGAAAATTTTTCGTTTCATTTATTTTCATTAATCTCGGTATTCTTACTTTACAAGCTCAACGAAATCTATACTTTGAAGCCATAACCTCACCAGGTTTATTAACGCCGGTAACAAGAGCTGTAACGACTGACAAAGAGGGTCGTGTATATGTGGGAACCAACGATGGCTTTTACAGATATGATGGCTATAAATTTGACAAGTATCCCGTTACCGGACCAGATTCGTTGGCATGCGCTATACATAATATTCGCTGCCTGCATTATGACGGAGGTAATATTTGGATAGGCGGCGTGGAAGGTTTAGCTAAACTAAATATCGCCACAGGTAAATTCAAATACTTTAAACCGGATGCAAAAGAAATACAGGCTGGTCATCATCCCCTTGTAAGCAGTATCGTTCAAATTGATAATAAACTTTACTTAGGTACGTATAAAAGCTTTATTATTATTGATCTTGCTACACAAACAAGAAAATCTGTTTCGCTGCCTGAGCAAATTAAAAGCATTTATACCTACTCATTTTGCAAAGATGAAAGTGGCAAAATATGGATAGGTACGGGAAATGATGGCGTGCTTATTTATGACCCGCTAACCGAAGGTATTACTACGTTAAATAAACATTTCAAAGACTTCGCTGACCTGCCCTCAAATACCATTTATACGATTATTGACAGGCATCACGGTAATTTTTGGATCGGTTCGGAAAAAGGTTTGTTTTCAGTTAATACTAAAAATGGGGAATTGAAACAGCTTAACCTTTTTACTGAAACCGGTGAAAAGATTTTTCCCGAGATAAGGAAAATGATCTCTGATGAACAAAATAATGTTTACATCGTAACTTTTGGAGCAGGACTATTTTTTTATGACGCAGGTACCGGCAGGTTTACCAATTATACCTATACAGATCGATGGTTAAATTCACTTCCCGATAATAGTATTAATTGTATTGCCAGAGGTAGTAATGATATTTATTGGATAGTTAGTGAGGACGCTGGGCTGGCAAAAATTAACCCATGGTTCTTCAAGTATGAATACACCCTTGTTCCGCCATTCAATCTTACAAAGAATAACTTAAATATTACCGATACCCGTGTTATAGGCACCGATACCTGGCTTACTTCTTCGGCAGGATTAATAAAATATGACGCCAGTAAAAAGTTTACATTCTTTTCCCCATTGGCCCAGGGTTTTACGAAAGACTATTGCCAGACGATGGTCGAACTGAACAATGACTACCTCTCATTTATGTTATATGAGGGCGGAGTAGCTGTATTTAATATGCGCACTTTAAAATTTGGTTACCTGCAACCACCGGGCAAATCAATTTCAGGCAATAAACCGGTTTTCGACTGGCTCAGCTATTGTGATAAGGATAAGAACATTTATATGAGTACACGGGAGGGAAGTTATTTCCGCTGCAACTACAACAGATCAACTGTCGACACGCTCTTTACCAATGAAACTGTAAAGTTGAATTACCCTGTTGTGATTCCCGAGCCCGATAATAATAATCTTTGGATCATTGCAACATCTAAACTGTATCACTACAATATTCATGAACGTAAACTTATCAATATCTCCAATGATAAAAACGGAAATGAACTGCCGCCAGTTTCTTTTCAGGAAGACGTAATTGCAAAAAATAATGGCATTATTTATATAGCATCAGACGAAGGCTTTTTTAGGTATGACCGTAACAAAAATGTATTACAAAGATTTACAGTAACGGAGGGGCTTCCTGACAATAATTGTTTCTCTCTGTTTATGGACAACACTGACCAGATTTTTATTTCTTATCAAGGCGGTATTATTCTGTTTAATGAACAAACTAATGCATTTACTACCTATCCTATGCCCGCCCTTAAAGCAACTTCATCGGGTGTCTTTTTTGACAGCAGGAATAATCTTTACATGGGTGCAGAAAATTGTTTTATACAGGTAAATCAAAATGATTTGGCAAGCTACCCTGGAAAACCACTATTGAATGTTACACAAATAAAAGCAGGGAACAGGACTTTTTCATCAGCAGATATTACATCGGCAAATGCAATCAAAATAAACTATGATGACTTCCCAATAATTATAGAATACGCTTTAACAGACCACATGAATCCGGAAAAAAATAAAGTGCATTACTTACTTGAAGGATGGGATCAGTTATGGATAACAGATGACAAAAAAAATTTTAAAGCAATCTACTCTTATTTAACCCCGGGCAACTATACATTCAAAATTGAAGGTGACAATGGGTTTAATAAAACTGATGCAGTGTTAAAAATTCCTATTGAAATTATGCCACCATTCTGGCAAACATGGTGGTTTGTAACAGGCTGTTTACTTCTTTTGGCCGCAGCTGTATATTCCATTTATAAATACAGACTCAATCAATTACTCAAATTGCAATCAGTAAGAAATAAAATTGCATCAGACCTTCATGATGACGTAGGATCTACACTCAGCAGCATTCGCATGTACAGTGATATTGTTAGCAGCCAGGTAAAAGATACCAATCCACAATCCACAATCTTACTTGACAAGATCAGCAGCAACAGCAAAGAAATGATTGAGAATATGAGCGACATCGTTTGGATGATTAAACCCGGCAACGACGATTTTAAAAGTATAGAGAGCCGCATGCTCAATTTTGCCAACGAGCTGTGCACACAATCAGGTATAAGTTTTGATTTTGTAATAGAAGGTTCACTAGAAGATATAAGAATACCGATGGAGCAGCGCAGGGACATTTACCTGATTTTTAAAGAGGCAGTTAACAACGCAGTAAAATATTCCGGCTGCCATGGTTTACGGGCAGTTATAACATCTCAAAATAACCAGTTACAAATGTGTATAAGTGATGATGGCAATGGCTTTGATGCAGGCATTGCTTCTAACGGGAATGGGTTAAGCAATATGAAAAAAAGAGCTGAAACAAATCGCGGTAATTTTAAAATAAATTCTTCTTTAGGTGAAGGAACAGAAATAGTTGTTTCTTTTAAAGTTTGATTGAGAAGGCTCTTTAAATTTAATTTTGCAACAACAAATGTAAACGCAGGCGATGACATTTGTACTTAAGATGAACGGATTGCGACGCAAGGAACAATGCTATGAAAACTAAAGCTGGTATTACAATTATTGGTTTTGAAACAGCTTCCTGGGAAATTAAAAATCATTAAACCATGAAAAAAATAGTTCTCTTCATTTTTGTTTTGGGTTGCCAGCAAACCTTTTCACAAAACAGGGATTCTCTTTTAGATATTGTTAATAAAGTAACCAAAGATACCAATACTGTAAAGGCATTAAGGGCTCTTACCGGCCTTTCCGATGCCGCAAATACGCGGCAGGCAATTGCATTCGGTTTTAAAGGTGCCGCTTTGGGCAAAGAGCTTAACTGGCCTAAAGGCGTAGCAGGTTGTTATTTAAATCTTAACTATCAATATAATCTCCTTGGGAAACTTGACTCTGCGCTTTTTTATATTGATTCTGCAATTAAATATTCACACCTGGCAGCAGACCCAAACAGGCTTGCTTTAGTATATCTTAATAAGGCTGATAATTACATGCAGTTAAAAGTTTTCACAAAGACACTCAGCCTCTGTGATACGGCGATGAAATATGCTAAAGAAGCAAAAAATGATGACAGGCGTGCAAGAATACTCCTGACCATTGGTTGTGTATATTTTTACCAGCAAGTGTATAATAAAGCACTTGAGTATTATACTAAAGCAAACGATTTATTTATATCTATCGATAACGAAAATATGAGTGCCATTGTTCTGAACAATATTGCAAACTGTTATAACGATATGGATAAGTTTGACAGCGCAAAAATTTTCTATGCCAAAGCGATAGAGATTGGGGAAAGGCTTAAAGATTTTAACCAGTTGCCATTGTATTACGGAGGTTTAGGTGAAACACTTACTAACAGCGGCGATTTTGATAAGGCATTAATTTATTGCAAAAAATCGCTTGATCTTGCAATAAACCAGGAACAGGTACAGCATATTTCAACAGCTTATTTAAAACTGGGCGAATTATTTTTAATAAAAAAAGATTATACAAGATCAGTTGATTATGCACTTCAGGCATATAAAATAGCCCAGCGGGATAATAATTTAAGCGACCGTCAAATGGCGGCAAATACGCTTGCCAAATGCTACGAAAAATCAGGAGATTACAGGAATGCTTTTCAATATATGCAGATCGATAAATTGCTTTCCGATAGTTTAAGCAAAATGGAATTTCAAGAAAATATCGTAACCAAACAAACTGTTTTTGAAGTAAGTCAGAAAGAAAACCAGATAAAATTATTAAGCAGCGAAAAAGAGTTGCAGGAAAAAGAGATTGATCAGAAAAAACTATTCATTGCATTGCTTTTTATTGCATTTGCCGTATCGGCTTTCGTTGGTTTTATATTATACAACCGCTACAATTTAAAACAGCAGCTAAAACAGGTTGAGATAAGAAACAAAATAGCATCAGACCTGCACGATGATGTAGGCTCTACGCTAAGCAGCATAAGCATGTACAGCGATATTGTAAAACAGCAACCCAATCAGACAGAAACGGCGGCACAGTTATTAAATAAGATCAGCAGCAACAGTAAAGAGATGATTGAGAATATGAGCGACATCGTTTGGATGATTAAACCCGGCAACGATGCGTTTAAAAATATTGAAAATCGAATGCTCAATTTTGCCAATGAACTGTGTACACCCTCAGGAATAAATTTCGAGTTTAATAAAGATGCATCAACAGATGCTACACAAATTTCTATGGAGCTGCGAAGAGATATTTATCTGATTTTTAAAGAGGCCGTTAACAATGCGGTAAAATATTCCGGATGCCATATTATACGGGCAGCTATCACATCTCAAAATGACAAGTTACAAATGCGTATCAGCGATGATGGCAATGGCTTTGATGCAGGCATTGCTTCTAACGGAAATGGTCTTTCCAATATGCAGAAGCGTGCAGCAACGCACAAAGGAACATTCAATATTAATTCTGCCGCAAATGAAGGAACAGAGATCGTTGTTTATTTTCCTTTATAATATTTCTGTATTATTTTTTTGTTACAAGCTGTAGTTATCATGGCATCTTCGTTGTGTCACTCACTTGTACTAAAGAATACAGGGCAGCAAAGGCAGTCGGTATAAGCTACCATCTTTCCCACTCCCGGTCTTGCCGACATCCGATGTACAAGTACAAGCGTGCAATGCAACAAAAGCCCAATTTATATGCTGCCGTTTGGCAAAAAAAATCCTCGGCCAATATCGGTTGCCCTTGGCCGATGTTAGTCGCCTTACCAACATCAAATACTGCGATCTTCGCTGCGGTAAAAGCTTAGTATATAATCTGAACGTACAAGCGTGCGACGCAACAAAAGCCCAATTGATATTCTGCCGTTTGGCCCAAAAAAAACTACTCCCTCAATTGCGGTATTGTAAACGCTGCAATTACTTTTCATTTTTGCATTGTTTAAATCACCAATGATCTTTTTTAGCATCTTAAAAAGAGCAATTAATCTTAATCAAACAATAAACTGCCTTACAATGAAAAAATCATTCCTCTTTTTTACCTGCTTAATCCTGCTGGGCAGCACAGTATACAGCCAATCCACACAGGGCATAGAACCACTTGCGGGCACCTGGAAAACATGGGTAATACCTTCTGGCAAAGCTTTTACAGTACCACCACCACCACAAGGCGATGCGGCTAAAGCAGAGATAAAAGAAATGATTGAGCTGCAAAAAAACTTAGACAGCGCCGCCATGGTTAATATTCATAACTGGAACAAAGGCACACCTGCTTATCAATGGCAGGACATACCAGCAAGTTTCCTGGAACTGGATACAACACAAAATTTTGCCCGGGTTTATGCACTGGTGAATGTAGCTATTTATGATGCTACCATTGCGGCATGGAATGCCAAATATGCTTACAACAGGGAACGTCCTTCCGGTAATGTAAAAAGATATGCGGCCACACCAAACAGCCCATCTTATCCCTGCGAATATTCGGTAACCGCTGCCGCTGCCGCTACAATGCTGGCCTATTTTTTTCCGGCAAAAGCAGATTCTATTATGCAGATGGCCAAGCAGGCAGGATTGTCAAGGATACAGGCTGGCGTGCAATACCCCAGTGATGTAAAAGCAGGTTTTGATTTGGGTGTAAAGGTAGCCGAATATATTATTGAACAAAGGGCCAAAACAGATGGCTGGGATAAAAAATGGGAAGGCAAAATACCCGAAGGGCCTCGCTACTGGAAAGGCAAACCATTGCGCAAAGATATACCCAATGCGCAACCATGGGTACTTACATCGGGCAGCCAGTTTCATTCCGTACCACCTCCAGATGAAGCAACAGACATGGCGGAATTAAATGCATTCACAAGATCAAGTGCATCAAACTACCGTGCCTTAAAATGGCAATACGAATGGCCCTGGGGCACCCTGATCGACAGCAAAATAATGGAGTATGGCTTGGCTAATAATCCGCCTGCTGTAGCAAGAATTTATACATTGCTGGCCGTAGCCGACTACGATCAGCAAATTGCAAACATAGAGTCAAAATATACCTACTTCCGCATACGTCCCGACCAGTACGATACAACATTTGTAACCGTTTTTAAAACACCACCATCGCCATGTTACCCTGCCGGGCACGCAACAGTAGCAAGCTGTTATGCCACGGTACTGTCGTATCTATTTCCTTATGATGCATTGTATTTTGAGGAGCTTGCAAACGAAGAGGCAGAGTCAAGGTTTGAAGGTGGTGTGCATTACCACAGCGATAATAAAGCCGGGCTGGAGATGGGCCGAAAAGTTGGGGAAGAAATTATAAAATGGGCAAAGAAAGACGGGTCTGATAAAAGGTTTTAAATTAATAACACGGTTGTTTTAACTTCTTTCAGGAGATGAGAAGCCTTTGGTTACAGGCTTTAGTTTTTCATAGCATCTTCGTTGTGTCACTCACTTGTACTGCATATTTTCATGCAGCAGTGTGAACAAGTTGTTGCGTTAAAAAGGAATTAAGTTGATAAGACTGCAATAAAATTTATTTATGAAATATATTTTATCATCGCTTTTCATCATTATAACTGCCAACTGTTTTTCGCAGCAACGCACATTGTCATCTTTGCTTTCATACAAACTATTGTCTGGTATGCCAGACAGTGTTTATGAAGGTTATCACGAAGTATTTGAAAATCGCAGTACCAACAGTGGTAAAAAAATTAGCCTGTATATTATCGTTATCCCATCCATCAATAAAACAACCAGGCCGCCAATATTCATGATTGAAGGCGGCCCCGGACTGTCCGTTACCAGCGGTGCTGCTTTCTATGCTGATAAAAAAAATACTTACCGCCAAAACAATGACGTGGTGCTGGTTGATGCAAGAGGCACAGGCAAATCCAACCCCTTGCATTGCCCCTCACTGCAGCAAAAAGAAAACCTGCAGCAGCAATTAGACGAAATGTACCCAACAGAAAAAGTGAAAGCATGTTACGAATTACTTTCAAAAGAAAATGATTTGAAACAGTACAACACTAATAATGTGGTGCAGGACCTGGAAGAAATAAGGAAATGGCTCGGTTATAAAAAGATTCATGTGTATGGATTGTCGTATGGTACAAGGGTGGCATTGCAGTATATGCGCATCTACCCGCTGTCACTTGCATCATCCGTGTTGTGGTCGCCTGTGCCCACTTATGCACGCATGCCATTGTATCATGCAAAATTTGCACAGAAGGCGTTGGAAAAAATCTGGGATGATTGCAGCAGCGACAGCAGTTGCAGTAAAAATTATCCCGGCATCAGCAGTGAGTTTATGAGCTTAATAGAGCAGTTAAAACTAAAACCAGCTGAGTATGTTTTTAAAGATAGAGCAGGTACAGCGGAACATATTACAATTTCGTGGAATGCTTTTCAAACCAAACTCCGCGCACTCATGTACACACCGGCAGGCATACGCACCATCCCATACATAGTGCATGAGGCATGGAGAAATAATTTACAGCCATTTATTGATCTATTTCCCAAAGGAAAAAGCTTTGATGATTTTATTGCAGAGGGATTTTATTTATGCGTTACCTGCACAGAGGATGTTCCGTTTATAAAACCATCCGAAATTTCTTGGGAGATACAAAAAACATTTATGGGCAACTATCGTGTAGAGCAGCAGATGCAGGCCTGCGCCAACTGGAATAAAGGAACCATACCGCCCGGTTTTCTGCAGCCTGTAAAATCAAATGCGCCCACACTAATTATTTCCGGTTCATTCGATCCCGTTACACCCACATCATGGGCAAAAGAAATTGCAAAAACATTACCAAACAGTACATTAGTGATAATACCGTATATGTCGCATTTGTTTGACGGGTTGAGCAATGAAGAATGTTTTGATAATATGGTGGTTGATTTTATAACCAATGGTAATAAACAAAAATTAAAAACAGGTTGTGTAAACGAAATGAAGCCCCCCGGGTATAAATAAATTTTAGGATGGTATGATACCAACGATAGTATTTCATGGCATCTTCGTTGTGTCACTCACTTGTACGGTTGGAACAATAAGCAGCAAAGTGAACAACAAAACAAGAATATAAAAAAGAAATTAAGTAAGATTGAAAATCAGCATCGTTGTTAAATAACGATTTACAGCTTTCACTACAACAGCATAAAAGCTGATTAAAGAATAAAGAAAGAAAAGTGCTGAATATCTTTTCTTTTTTGACTTTTGTTGTTACTCTTTTGTCTTAAGACAAAAAAGCCAGCGGGTGCCTGAATAAATGATTTTTTTATCGCAATATTTAAAATGAAATAATGCTAAATATTCTTACAATACCATTTTTTTAACAACACGTCTTATAATGACTGAAAAGATTATGAAAATACGAAAACTATCATTTTTTGCCATTATTGGTCTTATAGGTTTATTTGCTGTTTTAGCAGGATTTGCAAAAACATTTATTATACCTGTTACAGAAGGTAGTTTTAAAGCTCCGTTCGTAATTTATTTACATGGGATTTTTGCATTTAGTTGGATTCTATTGTTTGTAACTCAAACATTTCTAATTCAGTTCAGAAAATACAGCACTCATATGACACTTGGTATTTTGGGTGTTTTCATAGCTTTGGGTATCACAATAACAATGATACCTGCTGGGCTTCATCAGGTAGAGAGGGAATTGAAAGAAGGCTTAGGGGAAACTGCAATTTCAGGAATAGTTGGCATTTGTACTTCTGCTTTAATGTTTCTTATTCTCGTATTTGCAGGTGTTATTTACAGGAATAGATCCGAATCGCATAAACGTCTGATGCTTTTAGCCACCATCGTAGTTCTGTGGCCCGCATGGTTTCGCTTTCGACATTACTTTCCAACAGTTGCAAGACCAGATATCTGGTTTGCTGTTGTATTAGCAGATAGTCTTATTGTAATCTCCTGGATAAGGGATAAGTTAGTAAATGGTAAAGTGCATCCGGTTCTTGGTTATATAGGTACGTTTATAATAGCAGAACACACCCTTGAAGTTGTTACGTTCGACAACACTACATGGCGATTTATTGCAAATCAACTTTATGAACTCTTGTCGAATTGAGAATGCGAAGAATAGAACAAACGCACAACAATAATGTAGCTCGCTCCAAGCATGTTGAAACAGTGAATAGTATGAAGCACAAATTAAAAATGAATTAATGCTAAATATTTTTACGATAGCCGTTTGTATATGCACAGTTATTCTTGTTTCGTACAATACGCATCATTCAAATAACAATGAAGCTAATGAAAAAAAACAACTGCTTTCTCTTGAATACAACTGGCTGAAAGCAAAATTTGCATTGTAGACTCCCTATCTTTCTTCCCTCATGGATTCAACATTTACCGCCATTTCTGAAGAAGGTATTCACAATAAAAAGCAAAGCCTTCAAGGCATGTACAGCAACAGCAGCCAACGGTTAAAAGATTCTGTTTTTATTGATTCCTTCAATCTTGAAAATACCATAGTGAATATTTATGATAATGCTGCAGTTGTAATTTTTACTGTTCACACTGATAAAAAAGTGAAAGGCAAACCCATAGAAAAACGGACAAGGTTTTATGATGTATGGATTAACAGGAATGGAACCTGGCAAGCGGTATCATCGCAGGGAACAGTAATACCAGAATAAATTTAGTGGTACCATAATTCAAAATAACAATGAACACAGCACAACCCATCACACAAAACAGCAGAACAGTAATCGTTGATATTATCCGCGGCTTTGCCTTGTTTGGCGTACTGATTGCAAACCTTACAGGGTTTATCAATTTTGCTTTGCCTGATGAGCAAATTGCATTATTAACCAATACCGGCGCAGATAAAATTACAGAGCATTTTGTGAATTTATTTATTGATGGAAAATTCATTATGATTTTTTCTATACTGTTTGGTTATGGCTTTGGTGTGTTGATTGAAAGGGTTACAAAGAAAGGGATGCAGGCTAATTTATTTTTTGCAAGGCGCATGTTTATACTCTTGCTCTTTAGTTTAATTCATATTGCAATATGGTGGGGCGAAATTTTGAATGTATATGCAATGGCTGGGTTGCTGATGTTATTTTTCAAAAATGCAGAAACAAAAAAACTACTTTGGTGGGGGCTTTTTTTTTATTTATTGTAGCGCCGTTTATACAGGGATTAAAAATTTTTCTACTACCGCCACCCGGCGAAAAATTAAATGCACTATTGAAGGATTATGTAGAAGGGATGCGTTCCGGAAACCTGTTCAATATTGCAAAATCAAACTATTCAATAACAATGTATTTATTCGTTGAACGCTGGTCGCAATTGCGGGATGTGGCAGAAGCATTGGGTAAATTTCTGATTGGGTATTTTATTTACAGGTCAGGTTATCTTCTTAATATTTCCGGTTCTATTACACTTATAAAAAAGGTTTTCAGGATTGCATTGGTAGTCGCAATGCTCTATCTCGTTAAGAAAGTGACTATTGAAATTATCGGTGTAAAATATGAAGGGAATGTTTTTACATTGGCGGATTATGAACTCTCAAACATAGGCATATTAAGCCTTTCACTGGTCTATTGCACATCCCTTATACAAATTTATTACCGCAGAAATAATCTTAAAATATTCAAAGGGTTGGCTTCGGTTGGAATGATGTCGTTAACCAACTATTTATCACAAACTTTTTTTTACAGCATTTTCTTTTATGGCTTTGGGTTAAGCATGATTGGGCAAATGCACATGCAATGGGTAATTCCGCTTGCTGTAATAATTTTCAGCATTCAAATATTTATCAGCATTTTCTGGATGAAACGTTTTCAATTTGGCCCGGCAGAATGGCTATGGCGTATGCTGAGTTATAAAAAATTTATTCCATTACGTAAATAGTACGGCCAATTATATTCCTTCAAGGCGCCACTTTATTTCGATGGCTAACTGCATAAAACATACAAGTGTGCGACGTACCAAAAGCCTAATCTTTATTCTATACCTCCGCCGATGTTGGTAGCCTGAGCTCCATCAAATACTATGATCTTCGCTGCGGTAAAAGCTCAATATATAATACAACTGCACAAGAGTGCGACGCAAGTAAAGCCTAATTCATATTCGATAGCCGGGCCCATAAAAAAACCAATGCAATATGTCTTTCGGCGTTTAAAATAACCTTCCCCCGATTGGGGTATTGTGCACGCTTTTAAAACACATCAATTTTGGGTTTCAAAAAATACTGTTATGAAAAAAATTATTCTTTCCATTTCCTTACTGTCAGCCATGACCGGTGTTGTATATGCACAAACAAATACCTTCCCTACAACAGGTAGTGCGGGCATCGGAACAATTACGCCAAACGGTTCTGCAATTTTAGAAATGCAATCTACCACAAAAGGTATGCTGGCGCCGCGTATGACAAAAAACCAGCGGGATGCCATTGCCTCACCTGCGGAAGGTTTAATGATCTACCAAACGAACAATACACCTGGCTTCTACTATTATGATGGCGCGGACTGGAAAGCTGTAACTTCTAAGGGTGCAAACAAAAGTTTATCGAACCTTACAACGCCAACAGCGGTAAATGTGGATCTATTACCCAATGCTGACAATATCATTAGCCTGGGAAGCTCATCGGTCTCATGGAAAGACCTGTTTCTTGATGGCCACCTGTACCTGGGCGGTGCAAGGTTCCTTACCTATCAAACCGGAACGGGTACTGGTAATACTGCTGTGGGCAGCGCTGTTTTAAACGCAAACACCACCGGATCTTCAAATACAGGTACAGGATTTAATGTTTTATATGCTAACACTACCGGCAATGAAAATACGGCTAACGGGTACCAGGTACTTTACGCTAACACTTCCGGGTATGGCAATACCGCAAATGGGTATAAATCGCTTTATTACAATACTACGGGGTACGATAATACTGCTAATGGGCACTTCGCAATGAATGAAAATACTACCGGTGTTGCGAATACGGCTGATGGACATAGTGCACTTTCAGCCAATACTACCGGGGGGTTTAATACTGCAATTGGAGGCGCTGCACTTAATTCAAACACGACTGGTTCTTCAAATGTTGCATTGGGGTACGTTGCTCTCTATGCAAACACGACCGGATCTTATAACACTGCAATTGGAAGGAATGCGTGTTATCAAAATAATACAGGTTCTAACAATTCAGCAAACGGATATCAGGCCCTCAGGTACAACACCACAGGAAATTCTAATACAGCAATGGGCGCAAAGGCTCTTTATTTTAATACAGACCGCAGCAACCTGGTTGCCATTGGCGATTCTGCGCTTTATAATAATGGAACAGGCGTTACCTATTCCTCAGAGGCAACGGCAAATACAGCCGTGGGTTCCAAGGCATTGTTTGCAAACACCACCGGTCGTGAAAATACTGCCAGCGGTTTTCAGTCGCTTACTTCAAATGTTACCGGGTATAATAATACAGCTTTTGGGAGCAAGGCTCTTGAGGATAACACAACCGGTTATATTAATACAGCCATCGGGAGTTATGCCCTTAGTACAAACACCACTGGTTATGAAAATTCCGCAGTTGGTTATCTTGCACTTTCTGACAATACTACAGGTAATATTAATACCGCTACCGGAAGCCAGTCGCTTGTTAGAAATACCACCGGCAATTATAATACTGCCAATGGTGGTCGAACACTTCTTTATAATACTACCGGCGAAAAGAACACTGTAATTGGAAACAATGCCATGTATTATAATACGACCGGAGCCGGTAATACAGCAAACGGATACAGTGCTGGTTCCTACAATGATAATAATACCAACTGCACTTTTCTTGGTTACGATGCAGACCAAAGTGTAACTACCGATTTTACCAATTCAATGGCACTTGGCAATGGCTCCCGCATTACTGCCAGTAACCAAGTGCGTGTTGGCAACAGCAGTGTTACAAGCATTGGCGGCTATGCAAGCTGGACAAATATTTCTGATGGTAGAATAAAAAAGAATATAAAAGAAAATGTGCCTGGCCTGGAGTTTATTAATAGGCTTAAGCCTGTTACTTATAACTTGAATGTAACGGATATAAGAAGTTTTTTAAAAGAAGAAATAAGCAGCGAAGAAAATGACAGGGAAAATAAAAACATACACGATAAAAGCAAAGAGCTGATAGAACAGGGTATTAAAGAAAAAGAAAAAATATTATACACTGGTTTCGTAGCCCAGGATGTAGAAGCTGTTGCAAAAAAATTAAATTACGATTTCAGTGGAGTTGATAAGCCCCAGGATGAAAATGGTTTGTATGGATTGCGTTATTCTGAATTTGTAGTACCGCTTGTAAAAGCAGTGCAGGAACTTTCGCAAAAGAATGACGAAAAGGATAAAAAGCTCAATGACCTTCAAAAACAAATTGACGATTTAAAATTAATGTTTAAAACCAGCCAGCAACCAATCGCAGCTAATGAAGCATCTTCTTTACAGTCAGTAAAACTTGGCAGCACATTCAGGCTTGAACAGAATTATCCCAACCCTTTTACAAATACTACAACTATTACCTGTGTGCTGCCAGTAAATAGCGGCAAAGCATTTATTAATTTTTACAGCCAGGGCGGGGCTTTACTAAAATCTGTAAAAATAAACGGCACAGGAAAAACCAGCACCAGCCTTAAAGAAAATGAACTAGCCGCAGGCACTTATACATACACTTTAGTGGTTGATGGAAAAATGATTGACAGCAAAAAAATGATATTGATAAAATAGATTTATAATGCTTAAAAATAAAAAAACGTTGCTGAAAAAGGAACGTTTTTTTATTGGTGATACAATCGTTATTATAGCATCGTCTGGTACAGCTTACCCCGGTAAAACCAATTTCGCATTCTTCTGCAAAAGGCAATTCTATTCAGCAGAACCATAGGAGGCAGAAGTCTTGACGATGCCTGAATGCCATAGATGCTGCTTGATGAATTTCATTCAATCATTTTTCTCGTCAGTTATTACTCATTTTACTTACGCATGAAAAAAGAGAAATAATCAACGCGTAACGGTGAATTAAATTCGTTAGTACAATGATGCGATCACTCCCATAGGCGCATATGCGTCAAGCTAAGGAATACATTTATTCACCCAACAGCATTGCTACTATTGAGCTTCCGTTGCGTCGCACGCTTGTACTTTTGGTTCCCTCTGCGACTTGCAGGACTCAGCCGCTTATCTCTTTGCAAATGAAAGGTAAGATTATTCGGCAACGCATTTATATTTAAACCCTTTTACTAAATCCTTATAGCAAGACAACCTAAAACCATTACTGGTAAACACTTTCAGTGATTTTTAACAAAAGGTAGCTTGACGCATATGCCCATAGGCGGGGCAAGCTGCAACAAAAGCCACGTTGCTGTTCAAATGCCCGGCGCAAAAAAATCTTCGTTCCCTTCATATTTCACACACAAAAAAATCTGCATTAATATAAACCCTCACCCTATTGTGGTATTGTATACGCTTTCCAAACAAATCAATTTTGGGTCTCACAATTAAAAAATTACTGTTATGAAAAAATCTATTCTATCTCTTTGTTTGCTGGCAGGCGTTGCAGGCACAGCCTTTGCACAAAACACATTCCCTACAAACGGCAGTGCAGGTATAGGCACTGCAGCACCCGATGCATCGGCGATTTTAGAAATGCAAAGTACCGCCAAAGGAATGCTGGTACCGCGTATGACAAAAGCCCAACGCGATGCTATAGCTACTCCAGCTACCGGTTTAATGATTTATCAAACAAACGGCACATCGGGTTTCTACTATTTTAGTGGCAGTTCATGGTCAGCCATATCTACAAAAGGTGCAAACAAATCCTTATCTAATCTTACTGCACCTACATCAATAAATGCCGAGTTGCTGCCCGAGGCAGATAACAGCATCAATCTTGGTTCGGCAGCGCTTTCGTGGAAAGACCTCTATATTGATGGTGTGGGTTACCTGGGTAGTGCAGCCAAAGTGGGTAATTTTACAGGCACACCACAAACCGGAATGATACGCTGGAGCGGTACTGATTTTCAGGGCTACAATGGTACTGCCTGGGTTTCTTTGACAGCCTCAGGCGTTGGTGCAGAAACAGACCCCGAGGTTGGTGCAAATACTACAAGTTTTATTCCCCGCTGGAATGGTACCGCTTTGGTTACCGGATTAATACAGGACAATGGCAGTAAAATAGGCATTAATAAAGCACCTGA
>JBBRDW010000080.1:0-21008 GCA_038203525.1 Chitinophagales bacterium
CATTTTTGTCCATAGTTGTTTACCATCTGCAATTTCATCGAACTCGCCTTCGATCTTTGCAGTAAAACCATAATCCATTACATCATTAAAATGTTGGTTTAAAAAATCGGTAACCACCAAACCAAGATCGGTTGGAAACAGCTTCGATTTTTCCGCACCCGTATTTTCCTGTTGTATTTCTTTGGAGATATGACCATTCTTTAAAACCAAAATTCTAAAGTCTCTTTTCACGCCTTCTTTATCGCGCTTCTCTACATAATTTCTTTTTAAAATAGTAGAGATGGTTGGCGCATAAGTAGAAGGGCGGCCAATGCCCAGCTCTTCTAATTTTTTTACCAGGGATGCTTCGGTATATCGTGGCGCAGCTCTGGTAAAACGCTCCGTGGCTTTCATTTCACGAAAGTCCAATTTCTGTCCTGCACGTAACGGAGGCAACACACCTTCTGCGGTTTCATCATCTGTTACTTCCTCCTCATCGCGGTCTTCCATATACACTTTTAGAAAGCCATCAAATTTTAATACTTCACCACTTGCAGTTAATTCTGCACGGTTCGTAGAAACATCAATTTTTGCGGTTGTTTTTTCAAGTTCTGCATCAGCCATTTGCGATGCCATTGTTCGCTTCCAGATCAGGTCGTACAAACGTCTTCCGTCAACATCATCTAAAGTTTGTGTTTGTATATATGTGGGGCGTATGGCTTCATGCGCTTCCTGTGCGCTTTCGTTTTTGTTTTTGTATTTACGAAGCTGAATATATTTATCGCCGTACTGACTTGCAATCTGCCCTTTAACAGCTTCTACCGCAGTGTCGCTTAGGTTTACGCTATCGGTTCGCATATAAGTTATGTAACCACTTTCATAAAGCTTCTGTGCCACCAGCATTGTTTTGCTTACGCCATAGCCCAATTTACGGCTAGCTTCCTGTTGTAAAGTTGAAGTGGTAAATGGTGCTGCAGGAGATTTGCGTGCGGGTTTTACCTGAATATCTTTAACCGTATAATTTGCTCCAATACAACTTTGTAAAAACTTTTCTGCATCTTCTGCTTTGCTTTGTCTTGCAGCTTCTGCTTTGAAAGAAACATTTTTACCGTTAATATCATTGGCCTCAAACGTGGCTTCAATTTTAAAATTACTTACCGATTTAAATGCGTTGATCTCTCTTTCTCTTTCAGCAACCAAACGAACTGTTACACTTTGTACACGGCCTGCGCTGAGTGAATTTCCCATGCTCATTTTGCGCCAGAGTACGGGGCTTAATTCGAAGCCTACAATCCTGTCTAGTATGCGGCGGGCTTGTTGTGCGTTCACTAAATTCATGTCAACCGTGCGTGGTTTACCAACCGCTTTTAATATAGCAGGTTTGGTGATTTCATGAAACACAATGCGTTTTGTTGTTGCCGGATTTAACCCCAGCACTTCGCATAAATGCCAGCTGATTGCTTCCCCTTCACGGTCCTCATCGGTGGCGAGCCAGACTTCGCCAGATTGTTTTTTCAGCTGTTTTAATTCGCTTACAACTTTTAGTTTATCATCTGGAACCTTATAACGTGGCTGGTAATTATTATTTACATCGATGCCCATATCATCCTTCTCAAGATCACGAATGTGACCGTAGCAACTGCGCACGGTAAAGTCTGAACCAAGGATTTTTTCAATGGTTTTTGCTTTTGCCGGAGATTCTACAATCAATAAATTTTTTGCCATTCTGTGTTATATATTTTTATGAACCCAGCTTTGAGAACATTTCTCAAAGTCCCTTCCGCCTGAAGCAGACACTTCAGGGGTTGTAACTTTGCTGAACAAACGAAGAAATTGGTATTGTACAATGTCAACTTTTAGTCATACATATTCAACATTAAAGCCGGACTCAATTGATGCAATATTAAATCAATCATTTAAAATGCAAAAAAAAGTACGAATTGTGGTTTTGCAACGTGCGTGATAAAAGCTGCTATAAAAATGGAACGTATAAGTGAGTGACACAACAGGCGATGCCATTTAATGAAAAGCTGGTAACAAAAAAAAATCAGTTGTGAATGGCGAACGGTCAATAGTAAATCTTGAATGATGAGATTAACTGGTTAAAAAATCAATGATTTTTTTTTGCACTTCCGGGTCTCTGTAAATTTTATTATGGCCCAACCCTTTTGTTGCTATGAACTGAATATGGGGCAACTGCATCTGCTGAATGTTAAGGGTATCTTTATACGGACAAATGTTATCGTCCTTATCGTGGATCCACAAAAGCGGAGCGCTAAAATTTTGCACGGCTCTTGTTACAGAATACCATTGCGGCGGCTGGCCCCGTAATTTTTCAACCGTTTCATCGAACAATTTTCTGAAAGATGGTTTTAAATGCAGTATGCTGAAATAATTATCAATGGCTGAAACTGTTTCGGTTGCAGGTGCAACAAGAACAATTTTCTTATTGATGGGGTTAAGTTTTTCCATCGCAAACGCAGTGCCCATGCCAGCAACAGAATGAGCGAGGATTCCGTTGATCGGTGCGTATAATTTTTCGATCTCTAAAATTATTTCGCTATAAATAATTGCATTGAGCATTTTACCTTCACTTTGTCCGTGGCCTTGTGCATCAAATGCAAGCACGTTAAAATGTTTTTGAAGTAAGAGCTGTACATATTTTTCGAACCGGTAACTGCAGCTGTTCATGCCATGGCATATTAATATTGTTTTAGCTGCGGGCTGGCTTGCACGCCAGCGGCTGCCTTTTATAATATTTCCGTTAAAAGAAAACGAGAGTTTTTCTGCCTTGTGGAAAATAGCCGGACGCTCTGCTTTGGATTGCCTGGTATAGGGGGTAAAGAAAATCTGCATGGCATATTCTACGGCTTTTTGCGGAGAAACCTTTTCAAGTAGCTTTAATTTTGTTCGGTAATATTTAAGAATGATTCTTTGTGTAAATTTCAGCTCCATAAGTATGGGGTGTAATATAAGTTTACGTGTATGGGCATTAAATAAAACCGGCTTTTAATTTATTTCAAATACCGGTTATTACATTTTTTAATATTAGTTAATTCAAAGATATGAAGGTAGTAATCATTGGCTCGGGGAATGTTGCAACAGTTTTGGGCAGGGTAATTAAATCTGCTGGGCATAATATTGTTGCTGTAGTAAGCCGTAACAAATTGCATGCGGCATTGTTAGCAGATAAACTAGGGGCAGGTTCCCATTCGAATTTTGAATCGATTTATGCTGATGGCGAAATTTATATAATTGCCGTAGCTGATGCAGCAATTAATAATGTTGTTGATGTTCTGGATTTGCAGGGCAAGCTTATAGTGCATACTTCCGGGGCTGTTTCGAAAAATGTTTTGCAAAGCGCTTCGGAAAGATATGGGGTGCTGTATCCGCTCCAGAGTTTAAGAAAGGAAGCAGAGCATATTCCTGAAATTCCGTTATTTATAGATGGGAACATAAATGAGACATTAGCTCTGATTAAAACATTTGGGGAAAGCATTTCCAGCCAGGTGGTTTTTGCGGGTGATGAAGAACGGCTTAAGCTGCATTTATGTGGCGTAATTGTTTCAAACTTTACGAATCACCTTTATGCACTTACTGCAGATTATTGCGGCAGCGAAGGTGCAGATTTTTCTATGCTTGTTCCTTTGATTAAGGAAGTGGCCAGCCGCACTTCTGGATATGCACCGGCATCTATGCAGACGGGACCCGCTTTACGGGGTGATATTGAAACACTTGATAAGCACCTGCAGCTGTTGAAAGCATATCCCCAGCTTCAAAAAATTTATGGGCAATTAACAGAAAGTATTAGTGAATTTCACCGGCAGGGTTGACGAAAACTGAATTGAAAACAAAATTCCCCACCAGAAAATCTGGCAGGGAAACTTATGAGCAAACAACCGATCGCTAAAGAATCAAATATAAAAGATATTTTCTATACCAAACAACTGTTAGTTAATTTATTTTTTAAAACAGATTACTAATATGGTAATTTAATAACTGTTCAATCCAGTAGTTTTGCGGATTAAAGGAACGAGGCATGTATACGATCAATATAAAATTTGAACAGAAAGGATTAGAACCAGTTACGCTTACCAATATAGAACCCGACCATTCCCTGCTGGAGGTTTTGTTGAAAAATAATGTGGACCTCCATCATAATTGCGGCGCAGTATGTGCCTGCAGCACCTGCCATGTTTATGTAGAAAAAGGAATGGAGTTACTGGAAGAATTAAGTGACCGGGAAGAGGATTTTATAGACAGGGCTATTAGTCCGCGTATTAATTCCAGGCTGGGTTGCCAGTGTGTTTTACTGGAAGGTGGTGGTGAGGTTAATATTACTTTGCCCGATCAGTCGCAGTTTTTGGGGGAATAAAAGCCCTCCAAACGGCCCCCTAACACCCAACGGGTGAATAGGATGGAGCAGTGAGATGCTTATTATTAGAGGAAAATTGCAAATCGGAATACGCTTTTGTGAGCCACTTTGCAATTGCTGCATATAGGTTTACCGTACAAGAGTGCGACGCAACGAAAGTTTAATTAATAGTTAAATGCCTGGCCCAAAAAAATTCTTATTTAATAAATTATAATAAAAAACAAAGAATAAATGTCAACTTTTGAACTGCCGATACATTGGAATGACCACGAAGATATTGCGATGAAATTATATGAGCGTTTTGGCGATGAATTTAACGAGGGAAGAATTTACCGCGTCCGTTTTACAGAATTACTCGAGTGGATTTTACAAATAGAGGCTTTTAAAGGTAACCGGGAACAAAGTACGGAAGGTCATCTTGAAATGATACAAAGCGCCTGGGTGTATGAATGGCGGGATAACCAGAAATAAAGCTCCATACCCTAAGTGAGTAATAAGACAGGTATACTATTAAAATATTTTCGGGCATGAATGTTCTCGAACTTTTTAAAACCATTTCCACTTTTGTTTTTGACGTAGACGGTGTACTTACCGATGGTAACCTGATTGTAATGCCCGGCGTTGGTATGTACCGGCGCATGAATATTAAAGATGGCTACGCATTGCAACTCGCCGTAAAAGCTGGTTATAAAGTGGTTATTATTTCGGGAGGCAATTCGCCCGAAGTGGAAGAGCGGCTTAATAAACTTGGTGTAGCCAGGGTTTTTATGAGGGTTGAAGACAAGAAATTGGTATTAGAACGTTTTATGCAGGAGTTTAATCTTAAAGCTGAAGAGGTATTGTTTATGGGCGATGACATACCCGACTACGATGCGATGGCATTGACCGGTTTACCCTGCTGCCCTGCGGACGCAGCTTTAGAAATAAAAGGCATATCAAAATATATTTCCCCGCTTAAAGGCGGCGAAGGTTGTGCCAGGGATGTGATAGAAAAGGGTTTAAAAATGAACGGGCACTGGGCTATAGATACGCATATAAGAGCGCAATGATTTTGGTAGCAGTATACCAATCTTTCCATTTTATTTTACAGTATAATTTTTTTTATTGAAACTGATCGCCGCATTTTTGAGGCTGGTGCGCTGGCCCAACCTGGTTTTTATTGCACTTACACAAACGCTGTTTGTGTATTTTGTAATGAAGCCTGTTTTTGCCAACAGCGGTATTCAACCCAATGTTGAGGGCCGTATTTTTTTGCTCATCTGTATTTCTTCCATTTTTATTGCAGCGGCCGGTTATATTATCAACGATTATTTTGATCTTAATATAGACCAGGTAAATAAACCCGAAAAACTGGTGGTAGAAAAAATAATTCGCCGGCGCTCCACTATTATATGGCATATTGTTTTAAGTGTTACTGGTATTGCCATCGGGTTTTATGTAGATTATACCACGCATATACTGCTGCTCGGGTTTTCAAATATGGTCTGCGTTTTTTTGCTGTTTATTTATTCTGCTTCATTAAAGCGCAAATTTTTAATTGGCAATGTGCTTATATCGCTGCTTACCGCATGGACCATACTCGTTGTTGCCTGGTGCGAATACAACCATCTTATAAAAGTTAACAGCCCGCTGCATGCCGATAAAATACTGCGCGAAACTTTTCTCTTTGCAGGTTTTGCTTTCATTATTTCGCTAATACGGGAAGTGGTAAAAGATATGGAAGACGTGGAAGGCGACAGGAAATACGGGTGCAAAACCATGCCTATTGTTTGGGGTACCAATGCTACCAAAGTATTTGTGGCGGTATGGCTGGTAGTAATTACGGGTATATTGGTCATCGTGCAGGTATACGCTTTACACCTCGGCTGGTTTATGAGTGTATTGTATTCGCTGTTAGCCATATTGGCACCGTTAGTCTGGATCTTCAGAAAATTATTTTACGCACGAACACCACAAGATTATCACCGCATCAGTTCGGCAATAAAATTAGTAATGTTTACCGGCATCCTCTCCATGATTTTTTTTAGAATTTACGGGTAGATTTTTGTTGGCCCGGCTTTATGGCAGAGATTAAGCATCGTTGCGTCGCACTCTTGTACTTTATGCCCACCGCTGACCGGCAACGGACAACCGATTTGTATATGCAGAACACGATCGACTGTGGACGGTCGACCAAAGTTCAGAAAGCACAAGAGTGCGACGCAACGATGCCTGATCGTAATTCTGCAGCCGGGCTCCAAAATATTTATTTATTTGCACAGGCAACCCTTTGTTTGCTAAATGCATTTCTTATTGTATAAACCAATTCAGCTTTTGTTTATGGATATAGCTCAACTGATTAAAGAAGCAAAGCATGGAAGCGCAGCGGCGCAGAAATGCATCTTCGATTTGCTGAGCGACCGCATGATGCTCGTTTGCCGCCGCTATGTAAAAAGCCCGCAAGATGCCGAGGAGGTTTTGCTGGATGGCTTTTATAAGTTCTTTAAAAACATTTCGAATTTCAGTTTTCAGGGCGATGCGGCATTGCATGTTTGGGTTAAAAAAATTATGATAAACGAATGCCTGATGCTGCTGCGCAAAAAGAATGTGTTTACAATTGTTACAGAATCTGCGGCTGAAGAAATTGCACTTGAAGAAGAAGTGCTCAATCATTTATCTGCTAAAGAAATTTTTGACCTTATAGTTCAGTTACCCGTTGGCTACCGTACTGTTTTCAACCTTTATGTTATCGAGGGTATGGAGCATAAAGAAATTGCAGGTTTAATGGGTATTGCAGAAGGCACTTCAAAATCTCAACTAAGCAAAGCAAAATCATTGTTACAAAAAAATTTATTACAAAATGGAGCCGGCTATGCTAAACGAAAATCCCAATGATTTCCATTGGAAAAATAAGCTGGACGATGCCGATGCGCTATCCGGCGAAACGCTGGCAGATAAAAACGCTGCGTGGGAAAAGCTGCACAGTCGTTTACGCCAGAAGCCACGTCGTATAAGGGCTGTATGGTATTGGGTAGCCGCCGCATGTTTGCTGCTCGCAGTGGTTATTCCCTTTATTGCGGTAAATAAAAAGCAGGATGCAATGCTAAAAAATAATGCGGTAAAAACCCAACAGGAGCGTACAACTCCTGCATTAATTTTACCTTTAAAAGAAAATAAAGTAGCGTCAGTTTCTTCGACAGCCAGCCAAAAAAAGAATGCTGTTAAACAACCCTCAGAGACAATTAAGGCGGGTGATATAATTATTAATATTGCAGAAAAAGGAGAACAGCCAGTACCGGATTTAATGGATCAACAAATTATGGTGGATCAACAAACTGCTGCATCGGTTGCTGTTGTTGATACAACTTTATCTACAAGAATGGTTCCTGCAGCGTTAGCAAGAATTTTCAAAGTAGTTCATATAAATGAACTGGGCGACCCTGTAGAAGTTACTGCAGATATGGTCCGCAATGCAGACCTTCATGCTTTTCAGCTAAAGCTCGCTACACAGGAGGTGTACAAAAATCCCGCTGTAGCTTCTAATAAAAGTATACTTACAGGTTCAAAACCTAAAACTTCTCCAAACTAAAATAACATGAAAAAAGCGATCATCGTATGGATGCTTCTTGCAGGCATCATGCAAGACCTTTGTGCCCAAAGCAACAGTAAATCTGATAAGGCATTCCAGGTACCAGACAATATTATCATCAACAGGCGGTTTTTTGTCAGCCTTGATAAGGGCAACAAACTACAGATAGAATTAACCGATATAACAGACCTTCAAAGCCTTGCCAATATAGATTCCCTGCTACAAGTATTTATAACAGATATAGCCCCGTTAAAAGATTCCATAGCCGACCCGCTCACCTCAAAACGCATCGATTATATTACCGATGCACAGGGTAAAAGGAAAATAAGGTTTCAACAGTTTCAGCCAAAAGGTGCAACCTTCCTGCTTAATAAAGGCGAGCTTGCCTCGCTGCGTACTGAGCAGGACACCTTGAATATTATTGGCATCATCACCAATCCGCCAAAGCCGGAGCAAAAGATCAGCCTTAATAATCCGCGTTATTATCACCTCACTTTTTACCTGAATAATATGAACGAGTTAACCGGGTATATGAATGGGGTATTGACCGAAAAAATTTCCACTATTCAGCAGCATGTAAATGGTAAATGGGCATTGGTACTGGGTTCGGGCAATCATTATCTTAAAAAAGACAGCACCATAACTGCGGGCCCGCCCAAGGGATTTACTTCACAGGGAACAGGTGATTTTCTCAATGGATTTATTACCGTCAATGTTCAGAATTACAAAAATTATTTTGTGCCTTCTTTTACCCTCGGCGCAAGATTTGTTTTTACCAACCGCGACAGAACTTTTAAATGGGAGCCGGGTATATTTTGGGAGCCCCATTATTTATTCGCAAAAGACGAGGCCGGAAAATTAAAAACCTACCGCAACGATTTTCTTACGCTCACTTACGGCCAGGGCGGCACCACCGATCACGATCCACGAAAAGAATTTTCTTACAGCGCAGTATTTTCGCTCGGTTATCTTATACGGCAGCAGGGAGATTTTATAGAAAAAAACACCTTTCGCCTCGGAGCCGGTAAGCTTCAGTTAAACAAAACAACCATCGAGCCTTCTATGTATTTCGATAATTTTTTTCATGGTGTTACACCTGGTATAAGAATTAGCCAGAGTTTTTAAAATACAGGAATACATTTTTATGGGCCAGGCTTTTTGAATTTTAATGAAGCTTTCGTTGCGTCGCACCCTTGTACTTTCTGATCATTATTGAGCAACGCGCACTTTCGTACTTAATTATAATTTTTTTAAATGCATATTATGAAAAAAACATACTTACTGCTACTTTCAATCCTGCTGCCTGCAATCATGTTTGCCCAGCTTGCAAACACAAGATGGAAGGCAACACTTATAATAGACGGACCTTTAAATACCATCTTCGATTTTAGAAAAGACACCTGCTCCATCTATACAGTTGCAGACAGTACCCTAATTGAAACAATGACTTATAAACAAACCGACACAACCTTCACGCTGCATAAAATTGACGGGCAAAGCGATTGCGATAAGGATGTTTTGGGCACCTATCATTTCCAGGTAAAGAACGAGCAGTTATCTGTTCAAATGCTTGCCGATGAATGCTACGACAGATCCTCAGTTTTGCAAAACACAGAATGGAAAAAGTGGAAAGAATTTACGGAAGTAAAAATCAATGAATCAGTTTTAAAACAATATACCGGCCTATACCAACTGGACGCTGCACACCCAATATATGTAACGCTGTATTGTGGCCGGCTTTATGCAGAGGGCCCAAATAACCGGCTTCCAAAATCGCCGCTTGCTGCCGAAAGTGAAACCAAATTCTTTCTAAGAATTGCCGGCGTGGAATGGGATTTTATAAAAGACAGCAATGGAAAAGTTGTAACGCTTATTTCTCACGAAGACAAGGATTATGAACTAAGAAAAATAAAGTGAGATGCACTTTTTTTACCGCCGCATATTGCGCCTTGAAGTGATGCAGTACAAGAGTGCGACGCAACCGGGCTAAATAGTAAAGTAAATGCCGGGCTCAAAAAAAATACCTTTTATAATTCGCCTGCGGCATACATTCTGCGCAGCTCTTTCTTATCGAATTTTCCCACGCTTGTTTTGGGTATTTGCGTTAGGGTAATATATTTATCGGGCACCTGGTAGTTCGCAAAATTTCTTAAAAGAAATGCCTTAAGTATATCCGTTGAAACAGTTGCAGAAGGTTGCAGCACGATGCATGCAAGCGGCCGCTCCACCCATTGCGCATCGGGTATGGCAATTACACAGGCCTCAGCGATTGCAGGATGGGCCATCAGTGCAACTTCCAGCGCCACACTCGATATCCATTCGCCGCCGCTTTTTATCAGGTCTTTGGTGCGGTCGGTAATTTGCAGGTAACCATCGGAATCCATTGTTGCCACATCGCCGGTTTTGAACCAGCCATCGGCAGAGAAATAAGCGCTGTTATCTTCAATCTTATAATAGCCGCTGATGATCCATGGCCCTCGTATCTGTATTTCGCCAACGCTCTCGCCATCCCGTTCTGCAACCGAGCCGTCTTCTTTTATTAAACGTATTTCCACACCGGGCAGTTCCTGGCCCTGCCTCGCCATTATTTTATGTTGTTCATGGCGTTTAAGATTATCGTGCAATGGCTGTAAACGCGACACAGTGCCGAGCGGCGACGTTTCCGTCATGCCCCAGGCATGCAGGCCGGGAATACCAAAGTCTTTTTCGAATCCTTCTATAAGGCTTTGCGGCAACGCAGAGCCGCCTACCATAAACTCACGGAGCATCAGTTTTTCTTTTGGGGGGTTCTGTTTCATGGTATTGTAAATGCCCAGCCATATGGTAGGTACACCCGTAGCGAATGTAACGTGCTCCTGCTGCATCAGTTCTATTAACGCTGCAGGCTGCAGGTGGCTGGAAGGCATGATCATATCTGCGCCTGTCATCATACATGCAAAAGGTAAACCCCATGCCAGCACATGAAACTGGGGAACCACCAACAGCACTTTATCCCTTGAGCTTATATTGCCCGCATTGGGCAACAATAGCGTAAGTGCATGCAGGTAAACAGATCGGTGAGAATATAATACGCCTTTTGGCGCCCCGGTGGTACCGCTGGTATAACACATGGCGCAGGCATCGTTTTCATCCATTTCAAACCATTCAAAATTTTCGGATTCATTTGCAATCAGGTCTTCGTAGTCAATAGTGTTGGGTAAAGTGGTAGTAAAATCCGGTGGCGCATTCAGTAAGATAAAATGCTGCACTTTATCAATAAGCGGGGCAATTTTTTCCAGAAAAGCAACAAGTGTAGCATCAATAAAAATCACTTTATCTTCTGCATGGTTAACGATATATTCTACCTGGTCGTGAGATAAACGTATGTTCAACGGATGGCAAACTGCACCAACTCCTGGAATGGCATAATACAATTCAAGATGCTGGTAATGGTTCCATGCAAAAGTGGCAACCTTATCATCGTGCTTAATATTTAATTGGTTCACCAGTGCATTGGCTAGTTTTTTTGCACGTAGGTACATATCGTTAAAGCTATACTGGTGGCGGGTTCCATTGGGTAACTTTGTAACAACTTCTTTTTGCGGAAACACACGGTTGCCGTATTCAATAATTGTGTTTGTTGTTAGCGGGTAATGCATCATTTGTCCTTTCATAGCGGCAGATCGTTTTTATGTTTTACAATCGGGCATTAAGTTAGCAATATCTTTTTTAGATCGGGAATAATATTAAAAGGAAAAGTTTTTTGTACCAGGCTGAAGTAACACTATGAAACTTTACTTGCGTCGCACACTTGTACGTTCGGATTATAAATCAGCAAAGCAATTCGTATAACGGGAGATTTCAAATGTGAAATGTTGTATTGTTTCCTCTTTGCCTATTGCCTCTTTGCCTTGTTGCCTGTTGTGCAGAACCTACAAGTGTGCGACGCAAGGGACGATGCTATGAAAAACTTCTGCCCGGCTCATAAAATTTATTTCATTCTCCCACTCCCCACAAACTCCTTCCTGTACTTCGATGGTGTTAATGTCTTCACTTTTAAAAACTGTTTATTAAAATTGGCGAGTGTATTAAAGCCGCTTTCGTAACATATTTCTTCAATGCTCTTTTGTGTATCAATTAATTGCTTGCAGGCATAACCAATGCGCACTTCGTTTAAGAAATCTATGTATGTTTTTTTTGTGCTCTTTTTAAAATAACTACAGAAAGCAGGCACACTCATACGTGCATGCTTTGCAACAGCAGTAAGCGTTACAGGTTCCTGGAAACAGTCAATCGTGTATTGGTAAATGCGGTCTATACGTTCTTTGTTTTTTGAGTTAAACACTTTTACTTCCTGCGTGGACACGGTATCGTATTCGTTGCTTTGAATGATAAGCTGCAAACATTCGCATAAGAGAATTATACGTTCGAAGCCCTCGGCAAATTCAAGCTCTTCAATAAATGGTGCAAGTTGCTCTTTACAATCTCCTTTTATTTTAAGCCCCTGATAAGAAATATCAAACAGTTGTCTTATGATGCGGCTTTCTGGCAACTGCATAAAATTTGTTCCCCAAAATTCTTCGCGAAACTGGACCACCACAGCACTCGTAATTAAATCCTTATGCGCTTTTTGAAAAGTATGCGGCAGGTTGCTGCCAAGAAAAAAAATATCCCCGGTTTTAAATTCGCCTACATAGTTGCCCACAAAACTGCTGCCTTCACCTTCTTTAAATAAGATCAGTTCGAATTCTATATGTTGGTGCCATGGCACTTCAAATTTGGGTGTACGGTAAGTGTGTGCAAGAAAAGAAGTATCCTCCCTTAGGGTTAGCTTTTCTATCAACGGCTTCATACATGAACTATATTAAGCATTAAATTTATGACATTCTTTATTTTTTATTAAAATAGTTTTAGTTTTCAACAATAAAGTAGTACTGTGCTGTGTAAACAATCTCTAATTTAGCATCCTGATCGATTGAACCATTTTAACCGCAAGCCATATGCTATTACTCGGTATAGACGTGGGAACTTCTTCTCTAAAAGTATCAGTGGTTGATGCACAAACACAGCAATGCATTGCATCAGCACAATATCCAGAAACAGAAGCAGGCATTATTTCGCACCAAAGCGGCTGGGCCGAACAATCGCCGGAAAGCTGGTGGCAGTTTGCGCAACAGGCCATTGCAAAAGTGCATGCAACAAAGGCATACAACTCAAAAGATATTGCAGCTATTGGTATCGCCTATCAAATGCACGGCTTAGTTTTGGTAGATAAATATCAAAATGTTTTACGCGATTCCATTATCTGGTGCGACAGCCGTGCAGTGCCTTATGGCGATGCTGCTTTCAATGCAATTGGCCAAGAAAAATGTTTATCGCATTTGCTGAATTCTCCTGGAAATTTTACTGCAGCAAAATTGGCCTGGGTAAAAGAAAATGAGCCAGAAGTTTATAATAAGATAGATAAAATAATGTTGCCCGGCGATTTTCTCGCAATGAAATTAACGGGTGATATTACTACAAGTGTTTCCTCTTTATCAGAAGGTATTTTTTGGGATTTTAAAGAAAACAGTTTATCAAAAGATGTGATGAACTATTTTGGTTTTGATGAAAGCATTATTCCAAACATTCAAAATGTTTTCTCAGCACATGGTCTAATAAAAGATGATGTGGCTGAACAATTATCGCTGCAAAAAAATATTCCCGTTACTTATAAAGCAGGCGATCAGCCAAACAATGCTTTATCGCTTAATGTTCTTGAACCTGGCGAAGTTGCAGCAACGGCGGGCACTTCAGGCGTTATCTACGGTGTAAGCGATCAGCTTACTTACGATAAGCAATCACGCGTTAACAGTTTTGCGCATGTAAATTATAGAACCCCGTCTCCGTCAGGAGAGGGGGCAGAGGGTGAGGTAAGAATTGGTGTGTTGTTGTGCATCAACGGAACTGGCATTATGAATAGCTGGTTAAAGAAAATGGTTGGCAACAATATAAGTTACGCAGCATTGAATGAGGAAGCTGCTAAAATAAACCCCGGCAGCGATGGTTTATACATTATTCCGTTTGGCAATGGTGCCGAAAGAATTTTGAATAATAAAATCGTAGGCTCGCATATCCACAATATTGATTTGAACAAACATACTGCTGCGCATTTATACCGCGCAGGACAGGAAGGCATTGCCTTTGCATTCCGCTACGGACTTGATATTATGCGTGAAAATGGTATGAACCCTTCCATCATTCGTGCAGGAAAAGCCAACATGTTTTTGAGCAATGTTTTTGCCGAAACTTTTGTAAATGCAACGAATGTTCCCGTTGAATTATATGAGTGCGATGGCAGTGTTGGCGCGGCTTTGGGCGCAGGCATTGGTGCAAATATTTTCAGCAATGCAAAAGATGCATTCACCAATATGAAGCGTTTGCAAACCATTGAACCCAATGGTAAAAATGAATATGAAGCGCATTATGAAAAATGGAAAGCCTGTCTGGACGGGGATTTGGAAAGATTTATTGGATTATAAGGTTGAGAGAGAAAACCAATTTTTTGATCCGGGCATAAGTTCATTGATTAAGCGTTCCTTGCGTCGCACTCTTGTACTGTATGAATTTTATGCAGCTTTTATCGCAGCGTAGATCGAAGCGGATTGCTTTGGCTAAAGCCAGAACTTATAATCGCTTTTTTAACCCAAGGCTTAAGCCCTGGGTTAGAAAATACAGGCTGACTGGCTTTAGCCAAAGTATGTTTGCGAGGAAAGCTTTCAGATAAATAGATGCTGTTGCACATTGCCCAATAAAGTTCAGAACCTACAAGAGTGCGACGCAAGAGGAGCTAAATAGAAGTAATTAGTTTGGTACAAAAAACTACAATATATATTCAATAAATTCTCCACTCTCCACCTAAGGCGGAGATGGGGGCAAAACTTAAAACTATGTCAGTACTTACAGGAGAAAAAGAATTCTTTAAAGGCGTTGGGCAAATACAATACGAAGGCCCTGAAACCGATAACCCGCTTGCCTTTCGCTGGTACGATGAAAACAAAATAATTGCCGGAAAAACCATGAAAGAGCAGTTGCGTTTTGCCTGCGCTTACTGGCATTCGTTCTGCAATGTGGGCGCCGATCCTTTTGGTGAAGGCACGCATCATTTTCCATGGAGTATAAAAACTGATGCTGTTGAACGGGCTAAAGATAAAATGGATGCGGCGTTTGAATTTATCACCAAAATGAATCTGCCTTTCTATTGTTTTCATGATGTGGATGTAGTTGATTACAGCAATGATGTTGTGGAAAATGAAAAACGTTTACAGGCATTGACTGCTTATGCAAAACAAAAGCAGGCAGACAGTGGCGTAAAATTATTATGGGGCACAGCGAATCTGTTTTCGCACCAGCGTTATATGAACGGCGCATCTACCAATCCTGATTTTCATGTGCTGGCACATGGCGGCGCACAAGTAAAATTTGCATTGGATGCAACCATTGCATTGGGTGGTGAGAACTATGTTTTCTGGGGTGGCCGCGAAGGTTACATGAGTTTGCTGAATACGAACATGAAGCGTGAACAGGAACATCTTGCACGGTTCTTACATACTGCAAAAGATTATGCACGCAGCGAAGGTTTTAAAGGAACATTTTTTATTGAACCAAAGCCTTGCGAGCCAAGCAAACATCAGTATGATTATGATGCTGCAACGGTTATAGGGTTTTTGCGTCAGCATGATTTGCTGAACGATTTTAAATTAAACGTTGAAGTAAACCATGCAACACTTGCTGGACATACTTTTACACATGAACTGCAAGTTGCGGCCGATACCAATACACTTGGCAGTATCGATGCCAACCGCGGCGATTATCAGAATGGCTGGGATACAGACCAATTCCCCAATGATTTAAATGAGCTTGCTGAAGCAATGCTCATCATTTTGCAGGCAGGTGGTTTTGCCGGTGGCGGTATTAATTTTGATGCGAAGATCCGTAGGAATTCAACCGATATGGAAGACCTGTTCTATGCACATATTGGCGGTATGGACACCTTTGCTAGAGCATTAGTTATTGCAGACAAAATTATGCACCATGGAGAGTACAGTAAAATTAGGAAAGAACGTTATGCCTCATTTGACAGCGGGAAAGGTGCTGAGTTTGAAGCTGGAAAATTATCATTAACTGATCTTAGTGATTATGCTGCGACGAATGGTGAACCTAAGATTATCAGTGGTAAGCAGGAATACCTGGAGAATTTGATTAATAGGTTTATATAAAGACAGCCGCTCCCAAACCCTCTCCAACGGTGAGTGCATTGAACAAACAACCCCCTTATTGGTAAGCGGGTTGTTTGTTTTATTAATTATTTTAACTGGCTGTTTGAAAAGTTGGGAAAGTTTATTGTACGCCTTTAACCTACGCTACGATAAAAGCTCAATAGAATTACCAAAAGTACAAGAGTGCGACGCAAGTAAAGCTTCATAGAAAACTGAAAGCCAGGCCCAAAAAAATAATTTAATAGGTGGGTTTACCCTGGTAAAAATCGAGCACTTTTGTTCTTAAAATGTAGTCGTATTTAGCTGCGATAAGATTAATATTTGACCGGTCTAAATTATTTTTTGCAATTAAATATTCAACCGAAGTAATGGCGCCTGCATTGAAACGTACTTCGGCTGAGCGGAAGGATTCTGCAAAGTCCTGCACCTGCTGTGAAAGTTGCTGATAGCGATTGAACCCGGCATTCATATTTATATATGCCTGCTCTATATTTTGCTTTAGCTGAACCCTGGTGGTATTGGCTTCGAAGGCCGCCTGCTTTTCCTCTATATTGGCCTGTTTTACACGGCTCTTTGCCTGTAAGCCATTTAAGATAGGAATCTGCAAACCAAGGCCCACATAGGAATTGAGGTTATTGCTCCATTGATTGCCGTAAGAAATTTTCTGACTATTATAGCTGTTTTGCGGTGCAATAACGGAAAGCTTATTACCATCGTTTAGAACATAAGCATCTGTTGGTGCATCTGAAGCGCCGGTTAGTTGCTGTATGGAGGCGATGCTTGAATAGTTGGTGCCGAGTCCGCCGTTCAAACTCAGGGTAGGATACAGTAAACCTTTGGCTGCTTTAATGGCTTTTGCTGCACTTTCTTTACGCAGATCAACAGCTTTTACAAGGGCAAGCTGGCTCAATGCCTGTTGGTAGATTTGATCAACTGTTGCATCATACAATGCTGGCATCATTGCGTCGTTTATTTTTTCCGGGTCAATATCTTTTGAATAGGCAATATTCATCAGCTGCACCAGGTCCAGCTTCGAACTTTCGAGGTTGGCTTTACCGGACACAACATTCATTTCGTCGTTTGCAAGTTGGCCTTTAAGATCGTAATAGGTAGCGGGTAATATGGCACCGTCATTATTTAAAACTGACAGCCGCTGTACCTGTTTGCGGGTTACGTCAACCTGCTGCATGGAGGCATTCAGAAATTCCTGGTTGTTGAGCACCTGAAGATAGGCCAGTATTACGCCGATGGTAATATTGTCTTTTTGTTGTTGCCAGTCCATTTTGCTGGCCTCAAAACTTAGCAGGTTTTGACGGATATTATTTTTTACAGCAGCGCCACTCCATAAAGTAACGCCTGCATTTAAGCCATAATTGGCCGAGGTAATATTCTGGTTAACGTACGAATTTGTAAAAGGATCTATGCTGCGGCCTTGGTTTATGTTGTGGTTTATAATGCCCGAAACAAATGGCAAAGCATTACCCTTTGACTGCTGCCAGCTTACCTCGCCTGTTTCTGCAGTAAAACCAGAACGGTTAACTGCTGCATTATTTTTAATAGCAAGTTGCACACATTGCTGAAGCGTAATTTTGCCATGGAGCGTTGTTGTATCCTGCGCAAAATTTTTCTGCAGTAACGTAAATAAAAATACTAATATCAGTAGCTCTTTCTTTTTCATAATGCTCAATATTTCAAATAATATTTTTTCTTTTTGGGCCCGGCATTGGCACATTAATTGGGCATCCGTTGCGTCGCACTCTTGTACTTTCGGAATTTTTATGTACACTTGTCTGAACGGGGATTTGAGAGGATTAAGAAGATTATTTAGATTGTAAGAAATTGCATTTCTTTTTATTAAAAAAATCTCCGTAATCCATAAAATTCTTAAAATCTTGGTTCTGACAGTTCATACAATCTTCTCAATTCTACCGTCCAGTAAATGAACAATACGTTTACCATAAGCTGCATTTTTTTCGCTGTGGGTTACCTGTATAATTGTTACACCATCATCTTCATTTAATTTCTTAAAGAGCTCCATTATCTCTTCGCCCTGTTTACTGTTTAAGTTACCGGTTGGTTCATCGGCAAGAATAAGTTTTGGCTTACTAACCAATGCTCTTGCAACGCCCACCAACTGCTGCTGACCGCCTGAAAGTTGAGAGGGGAATAAATTTTTTTTGCCTACCATCTGAAAGCGGTCGAGTATATCTGCCACTATAGCCTGGCGTTCACTGGTTTTTACACTCTGGTAAAGCAACGGCGTTTCAATGTTTTCGTAAACCGTTAACTCGTCAATTAAATGATAGGCCTGAAAAACAAAGCCTATATATTGCTTGTACAGCTGGGAGCGGTGTTTTTCTTTAAGCAGGTGAACGGCTTCGTGCAAAAAAAGGAATTCGCCCTCATCAAAGCCATCGAGCATTCCAATAATATTCAGCAGGGTTGATTTTCCTGAGCCCGATGGCCCCATGATGGAAATAAATTCCCCTTCGTTGATAGTTAGGTTAAGGTCTTTTAAAATAAAAGTACGAACGCCGCCAATGGTTACCCATTTTGAAATATGTTTAAGATCTATCATGTAACTGGTTTGTAGTTTAGTGCAGAATATTACAAATATGTGCCAATAAAACTTATGCCTGAAAAGCAATGAGTTGTCGTATCAAAATAAATATAAGGTGTGCGTTTTTGATACAACAGTTGTTCTTTTTTGATGCAGGTGTTAGAGCAATGGAGATCTCGTATTTGTTAAGGTGCTGCAATTTGCAGAATAGAATTACTAACTGTACAAGAGTGCGACGCAAGGGAAGCTGAAGAACGAATTACTGCCGGGTACAAAAAATTTCAGAAAATAAAATTTACATGACGGTACTTTAATCAGCCGGTAATGACTAAAAATATTACCCGATTATTTTTTGCTGTTTCTAACGGTATTTACCTGGGCGTCAGTTACTTTAGTTCCCTTTTTCCCAAAACTGTTTTTAATAAAATTAACCACCTGCGCCAGTTGCTGATCGCTGAGAAAACTATGGGCTGGCATGATTTGATTGTAGGTTTTGTTGTTCACCTGTATTTGGCCCTGTAATCCAAACAATATAACATGTATCAGCTTATTATTATCGCCATTCACCCATTCGGAGCCAGCCAGCGGAGGATACCGACCCTCTTCTCCCTGACCTTTATCCTGGTGGCACGGTAGGCAGTAGGTCATGTAAATGGTACTGTCACTAAGTGGTTGTTTGACAGATAAATTATCTCCCTTCTCGTCTGGTGTTTTAAGATAGGTTTTTGATTCTCTTTTTTCCATATTGGCGAGCTGGGCTTCGCCAAATTTTGTTTGGTCTCCGTTGAAAAGAATACGCCATATCTTACCTTTTTTTGATTCAATCACGTAGAGTGAGCCATCGGGTCCTTCGGATAAGCCCATGGGTCTGTATTTTGCGTCAGTCATATTGGTGATGGTATCGGTGCCTGCAAAGCCATCGGCAAATACTTCCCATTTATCTGTTGGTTTTCCATTTTCAAAAGGTATGAATGCCACAATATATCCTGCTTGCGGATATGGGCCACGATTGGTTGATCCATGAAATGCGATGAATGCACCATTTTTATACCGCGCCGGAAATTGGTTGCCTTTGTAAAACAACAAATCGTTAGGCGCCCAATGGGCGGGCAGCCCCATGATTGGGTTTGCAAACTGGCCCTGAGCTTCTTTAATGCCGTCTCCTCCGTATTCGGGAGCCAGCATTTTTTGGTGTTTAAAAGGGTCGTAATAACTATAGGGCCAGCCATAGTCATCACCTTCCTTAATTTTCATAAACTCTTCGGCAGGTAAAACTGCATTTTGCCAGGGGCTAAAATATTGCGGCGCATGGCCATATAGATAATCTCTTCCGTGTTGCACCGCGTACAAACTGTTATCGGCATCATTCCAGGAAATGGCCACAACACTTCTTATGCCTGTTGCAAATCTTTTACCATCAGATTGAGATTGATCTAATTTGTTTTCGTCGAATTTCCATATACCGCCAAAGTCATTTAATTGAGAGCAGGGGAATTTCCCCTTGACATTAGCCGGCGAACCATTGCTTGTTTTCCAGTCTTCGCAAACATTTGTTGGGGCGCTAAAAGTAACATACATGCCGCCATTGTTATCGAAAGCCAGTGACTTGGTATTGTGCCACCGAATGGGAAAATGATCGGTTAAAATTGTTTCTGTTTTACTATCCGGGATCAATAAGGGAGGCGTTAGTTTCTGTCTATATATCACTTGTTCCGAGCTGAAATACAAATAACCATTGTGTATCCGCATTTCTGTTGCAAAACTTCCATCATTTGGGTAATTGCCAAAGCGCTGATAAATATCTGCCTTGCCGTCATTATTGGTATCTCTCAGCGCAATATTTCCTAAGTCGCCAGTGGTAATGCGCAGCTTCACATAAATATCGCCATTGTCGTTTACCGCCATATGCCTGGTTAGCCCAATGCTGTCTGTAACCACCAATGCTCCAAAGCCATCAGGCAAAAAAAGTCCGCCGTTATCGGCATCGGCTTTAGGAATAACAAATGTTTTTTTATTGCCGCAGCTTGTTAGAAAAATCAAAAAAATAAGTACAGTAATATTTTTTAAACTCATTGGTTTGATATTTAATAAAAGTGCTATTTAAATTTACCCTGTTTACTGAAAATGCTTTTTAATTTTTCAAAGGCGATTTTCAAACAGATGATTTAGTGCATCAACCGTATATCAATGAAAAGCATAACCAGTAACAAATACAGCGTATTTTTTCATGAATTCAAAGAAAGGAAATAAATCGCAGGTTTTGATAAACAGAAATTATTTTGGCCCCGG
>JBBRDW010000081.1:0-20869 GCA_038203525.1 Chitinophagales bacterium
TTTCAATTTTATTATAACAGAAGTGGCGAAGGCTTATTAGATCCCCAGCTTACCAATGCAGCAAATACAGGCACAGCTTATTTAGCAGCCCCTGTTATTGATAGTTTTTCTTCCGCAGCATTGTACCTGGTTATTAAAACAGAGTCTCTACTTCCCTATCTTTCCTTTGCCTATTTAGTAATGCTTGTTTTTTTATGTATCCGTTTATCCAGGGCATTTTACTACGCGAAAAAAATACGTACTACCGGCTTAAGAAAAGCCGGTGTTGAATTGCGCTTATTTGTAAAAAGAACTGCCGCCAACCTTGGAATTACAAAAGAAGTAAGTATTTATCTTTCAGATATTGTAAAGGGACCGCTGACCGTTGGCTTTTTGAAACCCCTGATATTAATACCCATTGCCAGCATAAACCATCTAACAACTGAACAGCTTGAAGCAGTGCTGCTGCACGAACTGGCACATATAAAACGGGTTGACTATTTGATAAACATTTTACAGGTTTTTGTTGAAACTATTTTATTCTTTAATCCCTTTGTGCAGTTGATTGGCAAATTTATTAAGCATGAAAGAGAAAACAGCTGCGACGATTGGGTACTTCAATTTCAATACGATGCAGCCATGTATGCAGGCGCATTGCTGAGGATAGCCTATATTCAAAATGCATCGCCCATTCTGGCTATGAACGCTGGTGGCAGCAAAGAAGGCGAGCTGCTTCCCAGGGTTAAGCGCATGCTAAACCAGCAGGAAAAAACCCACCGTTACCGCAACCAGGTTTTTGCATTGTGTCTTATTACCATAATGCTTAGTACGGTAGCATGGCTGCAGCCTGTTGTAAAAAATAGTACTGCCGCAAACATCAACAAATTAAATACCAGCGATTCGAAAAAAATATTTGGTGCACCACTGGTTTCCGGCGTTGATAACCCTTTGTTTAATCCGATGTTTTTTTTGACCGAGCCATTAAAAAAGGAAATAGATAAAGCAGTTAATATTGCTCAGCAACAAATTGCTGCGTCAGCGCCATCAATAGAACAGTCTGCAGGTAATTTGGTTTCCAGCCTTACGCCTGCACTTAAACAGCTTAGTAAAATTACGCTTCGTTTAAATGATTCTTTTGCAGATACCGATGCGAATGGAAATGTTGAGCAAAACAAATATGGAAAAAGCAATAATATAATACCTGACTTTAATTTGACAGACTCATTAAATTTTGCGAATGTGTTTAGTGGGGCAATATTGAATGAAATAAATAAAACGGAATGGAAAAAAGTAAATGAAGAAATTAAAAATGCGCAGTTGCAATTTCAATCATCAAAAAAAGATAACGAACTTGTAAACCTTACTTCAAGTGTTGTTAACCTGGCATTTAGTACCACCATTTCAGCACTTAAAAAAATAAAAATATCTGGTGCAGATTTACAAAAACAACAGGCTGCGCTTTCTTTAAAACAATCTGATTTAAAGAAAATTCAGGCCGACAAACTTAAACTAAAAGAAGCATCCCTGTCAATTGAGAAGCTACTCAAACAATCAGAGAAAGTGCGGGAAAAATGGATTGAAGAAAAACTCAATAAACTTATTGTTGATCCTACTGATAGAGAAAACAGCGAAGAAGAAAAAGTTGTTTCACTTAATGATGAACAAAACCTAAATTATACCGTTATACCTGAAATATACTCCGCCGCAGGATATAAAAACCCGCCCGCTGTAAACGAGGCCTTTATTGATTCTGCACTTATAATTGTAAAACATAATCCTGCTAACCAGTACAGTCACACCAAACACATTACTGTAGAAATAACCGGCAATAATGGCGATAAGAGAATCTATGAATTTACGGTGGAAGTTTATCAGTAACGCTTTTGAACAGGAAGCCGAAAGCCGCCATATTAACCAACCGATGAACGGATTGCGACGCAACGATGACACCATGAAAATATTAGCTGGAATAAAAATTTTCTTCCCCTAAAATAGCTGCAGACAAACATTACGCAATTGCCTGAGAAACTTCTTTACCTTCTCTTTTAAAATCAACAAACACAAACCAGCCCGTTATTAAAGACGATAAAATAAAATAACCTATGAGCAAATTGTTTATTGCATGCAGGTATTTATCGGCACCAAACCAATTTCCGTAATAAATAATCAGCGCTATACCCACTGTGTTTTTTACCAGCTCCCATACAAACGCATATTTGTTTTTGTCCATCAGTTCTGTGTAAGCATAAACCATTAAAAATACAAATGCGCCATAGATAAATATATTGGGCGTGCCGATATGGGAAATATTGCCAAACAGGTAACTTACCATTAACAGCAGCATGCCTGTCTGCACCCAGCTCCACACATATAAAGGACCAGATGCACCGGCATCGTATTTCTGAAAATTATACACGTCTTCTATTTTATTAACAGGGTTTTTTGCAGCCACATCTGCAGGGCGCCAGCCGGTTGGCATAAACCAGATACGCAATTTATCTTTCCAACTTTTTGCACGCCAGGCATCTTTTATCAGCAGCCATAAATGTTGAAAATTTATTCTTATGGGGTTCCAGGTTGTAACCGGCCGGGTAATGCCGTACACCGGTTGCACATTGGGCAATTCTTCCTGAAAAGTGCCGAAGATTTTATCCCAAAAAATAAAAATCTGGCTCAGGTTTTTATCAATGTACTCCGGATTAATAGCGTGGTGAACCCTGTGGTGCGAAGGGGTTACCAGAATTTTTTCAAGCACACCCATTTTATTTATATGCCGGGTATGGTACCAGAACTGTGCAAACAAATGTATGGGTGCAACAATTGCAATCACCTCTGCCGAAACGCCCAGCAACGCAGCAGGAATGAGCAGAAAAGTAAACAACTGAACAAACACCGAAATACTCTGCCGCAATGCACAGGCAAGGTTAAACTCTTCGCTGCTATGGTGAACAATATGGCTGTTCCAGAAAAAATTTACTTTATGATCGAGCCGGTGCACGCAGTAGCCCGAAAAATCGAGCACCATAAAAGCAATAACATAAACAAGTAATGTTGACTGCACATGAACCACAGCAATCTTTGTAACCAGCCACTCGTAAGTTATAATAGAAACACCAATACCCAGCACATCTTTGGTTACATTGGTAACACCACTTGCAAAGCTGCTAAGCATATCCATACCACGCACAGTATCGAAACCCTTGCGGCGGCCATACCATTTCTCCAGCAGTACCAGCATCAGAAATACTGGCATGGCAAAAAGCAATATTTTTCCATAAGCCTCCATACTGCAACCGTTTAATATCTTCAAAGATAAAAATGTTGCTGCAATAAAATTTCTTTCGTTAATGCAGCGATTTTTATGTACCCGGCGGCAGATGCTTTACGAAGCTTCCGTTGCGTCGCACTCTTGTACTTCTATTTCTTTATTTAGCTTTTATCTAAGCGTAGATCGAAGCGAAGGTTTGTAGCGGAATATTACTTGGGGAATGGAACCGCAAAGTCCCCGGTGGAGGAGTATGCGAAAAAACAGTTACTTGAATACACGAACCTTTGCCATGTTATCTTCCTGTAAGTGAAACAGTCATCGGGTAATAGAAGCTTTGCTTATTATTTTAACTCAAAACCAGTTTCCGTAAACTGAAAAGGCCTATTGCTAAACCGTTAGGTTAATGTGAATGACAGGCATTTCATATTTGCATTACAAAAAACAAATAAAAACAAATAAAATGAAAACGATTACCAATTCAATTGAACCCATTTCTTTTTTGCAAAGCATTATTGCCAATGGCGGCCCCGAAGTAATGGAATACGATGCACTCAATGAAATCTTCGATACGCTTTCAGGTGAATACAAAGCAGGCAGAATGACAAGCCACGAATTACAATTGCTTCAAAACGGCTTTGGTGATGAGTGCCTGCAAAACACCTTGCATGGCCATATAAAAACCAAACCCTATGGCTATGCCGGAGATTTTATGATTATTGATAAAATTTATCAAGAACAAGTAACCAACGACCTGCGCTTTGCTAAATGGGATATATTCTGGAATAACCATTCTGCGGCTAAAGCGGTGCGCAACCGCAAAGATTATTTTCTAAAAACCATGACCAGCCACCTCGCCGAAACAGATGATATGCGTTTATTAAACGTGGCAAGCGGCCCAGCAAGAGATGTGGCAGAACTATACGAAACTTTACCTGCCACAAATCTGAATACCGTTTGTATAGAAGCAGATAAAACAGCTATTAATTATGCTAAAAAAATAACCGCTTCACACGCCGAAAAAATTGAATTTATTCATCAAAATATTTTCAGGTTTGGCACGACCGAAAAATTTGATATAGTTTGGAGTGCAGGCCTTTTCGATTATTTTGACGACAACCTATTTGTAAAACTATTGCGCAAATTTATTGGCTGGACCAAACCGGGTGGCGAAGTAATTATCGGCAATTTTAGCTTACAAAACCCCAGCCGCAATTATATGGAACTTATTGGAGAATGGTACCTGCACCACCGTTCCGTGGAAGCGTTAACAGCTATGGCTATTAAGGCGGGGGCCTGCAGTAAAAATATAAGTGTGGGCAGCGAAATGGAAGGTGTTAATTTGTTTCTGCACATAAAAGTATAAAGTTATTTAGACAAGCGAAATTGCTATTTGTCCAGGTTTAACCAGGTATTAGGCATAAACCTACGCTTCGGTAAAAGCTGAATAGTATTACTAAAAGTACAAGCGTGCGACGCAAGAGGCGATGCTCAAAGCGCTTCTGCCGGGCCCATAAAATATACTACTTAATTGTATGCTTTATTTTAAATGCTACACTACTTAGAAGCTTGCAGCTAAGAGCTAGCAGCTTAAGGCCTGCACTTAGTTTTACTGGCTGTAAAAATACCTGGAGCGGTTTATTTTTAAGTCGCGGAGTATGCCTGATTTGGGGTTTAAGGTAATGTTGAATGAGCGGTAAACGCCCACTGGTGTAACATTAATGGCCAGTTGCCAGCAGTGCATTTCGCGTGTAATGAACATGGTAAGCGATTGTATTTTTGCAGTTTTAAAATCGAAATAAGTACTGCCGCCTACTTTCCATTTTGGTGTTAAACTAAAATCGCCGTTTATACTAAGGTTACTGTTAGTTTGGGTAATATAATCTTTAAGGTTTGGCGAAATAGTGCGGTAAAAACTAAGCGAAAACGATAGCTGTACATTCCAGGGAATATTAAAATCTACAAATTCGGCGGGATTTTGACGCACATATTCCAACTGGCGCAATTGCTCGTCGGGTGTAAGTGTTTCATCTTCGGGCACCCGGTCTGCATCTTTCTTATCGTCTTTCGATTTGCTTTTTAGCGAGGTGGAAATGGCGAGACTACCGTTGGTAAACCTGCCTACCTTACCTTGTTTCCAAAGTAGCTTATTAATGCGCCGTCCCAAGCTGTCAACATCGTAAGGATCAACAGCGGCGCTTCCCGATATATTTATTTTATCGAACAGGGTGCTGCGCAAACTAAAGCTAAACTGGCTCCAGTTTAACGAGTCGGCAAGCAGGTTGTAACCACTTGTAATACTCAATCCATCGAGAAGTTTTACTTTTTTGGTTGCCGCGGTGGAGGAGGTATCTTTTTTGTCTTTTACTTTCATCTCCAGCAAATTGTCTAAACCAAAACTTATTCCTCCAAACTTACCCTGGCCAAAAGAACCAATAACGCCTCCCTCAAGTTCAGAAAAAGTATAAGTATTATATTTTCCGTTCACAGCGGTATCAATCTGTACGGTTTTATAATACTTACTCACCAGGTCTGGCTTATAATTAAGCGATGCAAAAGGTTTTATTTCATGCCTTATAGCTTTTACAGTAGATGATTTGGGAAAATTAGCCGTTCCAAAAATTCTTGTATTAAACGAAAGCCCGAAACTCATTTCCCTTGCTGCGGCAAACCCTTTTATAACAGTAGTATCAACTTTGGAGGTAGCCTCGTTCCAGGAACGTATAATGCGCTGGCCATACCATCTTTCTGCATAAGATATACTGGGCGATACAATAAAGGGACCTAACGGAGGTAAGGCTAAGGTAAGTGGAATACGGTGCTCTACACCCCATTGCGCAGTATCGAGTAATTTTTTAAAATTAAATGTTGAATCATAAAAAGAAAACTGGTTAAGTAATGTTCCGTTATAGGATAAGCCCAGTTTCTCGTACCATTTTTGCTTGCCTGCAAACTCTTTCTTTTGAAACGGATAAATAGTAGTTGCGCTGAAGCTTACGGAGGGCAAACGAACATTGATTAGCCCCGAGTTATTGTTCTGATCGTGATTGCCGGCAACACTCAAATTATATTTACCCTGGTTCCAGGTTTTTGACCAGGTAATAGAAGAACTTAACTGATTTTGAAAATTTCTGTTGGCATCGTTTAAAACATATTGGTTAAACTTGGTACTTCCTGCTCTAACGTTTGCCGAGAATGAAGTACCAGGCCTTGCCCTAGTATCAGTTGTATGGTTCCAGGTTATAAAAAAACCTTTGCTTTCAGTAAATTCTTCTTTTGGTGTACCCGAACTATTCAGGATTTTTGTTTTTTGCAGGGCAAGATTAAAACTTCCTTTATACTTATATCTTTTATAATATTCCGGCTGTACATTGGCACTCCATCCTCCATAACTGTATATATTACCTCTAATCGTTGCATCCCAATTGTCGTTAAGCACTTTGTAGTAGCCCAGGCCCTCCAGCCCCAGGCCAAAATCCTGGCTTGATGCAAATTGCGGCGGCAGTAGGCCGGAATGTCGCCCACGGTTAAGCGGGAAAATTCCAAACGGTATTACTAAAGGAGTGGGTACCCCTTCTACCTCGAAATAGGCGGGACCCGATACAGCAATTTTGTTATTGACGATCTTCAGTTTCTTAGCCCTGAAATCGAAATGGGGTGTATCCAGGTTACAGGTTGTAAAAACACTCCGATAGCCATAACCCACATCCTTATCAATTTTTTTGAATCGCTCAGCATTAATAAAAATTTCATCTTGTTTATAAAAAGTATTTTTAGTAAGCCCCCGCTGGCTTTTGATATTAAAGAAAATTGTGTCGCTCACAGATTCTGATCCATTCTGGGTAAGTTTGGGTTTGTTCAAAACACCGAGCGAAGTATCTGTTCCGCCAAAGGCCTTTACAACCTGCGATTGCTGATCGTATTTGATGGTGTTGGCCTCAAGTTTAACATCCTTATTATTGATGTTAGCTTTACCGTAAAGAAAAAATTGTTTAGACGATATCACCAGCACGCCCGAGTCCTCAGCAACATAATCAATTTGAGACTCTATCGAATCTTTTGAAAAGTTTAGCGTGTCTATCGTTATTGTTCTTAACGAATCATTGAATATAGCAGAACTGTCGGTGGCCTTATTTAGCAGCGAATCTTTGAGAATTGAGGTATCAGCAGTATTTTTAACTGTTAGGGTTTTAGGTATCTTTTTATTCTTGGGCGAAGATGTATCTGCATTTTCTGTTAATGATTTGAAAAAAGGATGTAACCGTTTATCCTTTGCCTGTATATCAAACGTTATAGCCAATATTAGCAATATAGTTAGTCCGGCTGAAAAGTAATTTATATTAGATTTGCAAAGTTTCAACATAAGTACCGAACAAAAATAGGGCTTAATGGATAAAAGATTTGTGAAGAATAAATTTAATGATCTTGAATTATGCTGAAAAAAATATTTCCAGCTTTAATCCTTACCTGCTGTTTTTTAATTTTTGTTTCCTTTAAAACTGGCCAGGGATATTATTATCAAAAGGCAGGTTTAAAAACAATCGTTATAGATGCGGGGCATGGTGGTGAGGATGGTGGCGCAAAAGGATCTTACTCTTACGAGAAAGATATTACGCTGGCTATTGCTTTTAAACTACAAAAAGCTTTGCGGCAGGCAATGCCCGATGTAAATATTGTTATGACACGCACCAGCGATGTTTTTGATGCCCCGCCCATAAAAGCCAATAAAGCTAATAATGCAAAAGGCGATCTTTTTATTTCCATTCATTGCGATGCCGCCCCTGCAATTCGCCACAGTGAACTAACCGGATATAAAACCCAAACATACTACGTTAAGAAAAAGAAACACACCCGTAAGGTTCCTCAATACCGTACATGGACAACGCCCAACCCTGCAAAAGGCGCTTCCACTTATATTTGGGCAGTACATAAAAATGACGATAAAGAGCTGGCCATGCGTGAAAACGAATCGCTTTATATTGACAGTAGTTTACTGTCTCAGGTACGGGATTTTGACCCCGATTCTCCCGAGAAAAGAATATTGTATTCCCTAAAAACGCAGCAATATTTCCAACGCAGCGCCAGCCTTGCATTAACTGTTGAAGAAGAGTTTGCAAACATAGGCCGATCTGTACGCGATGCACTGCAACGGCAGGTAGGCATCTGGGTTTTGCAGGCAACAGCCATGCCCAGCATTCTTGTAGAAACCGGGTATATAACCAACCCGGAAGAGGAAGAATACCTTAACAGCGAAAAAGGCCAGCAGGAAACTGCCGAAGTAATTACAAAAGCAGTAGCCCGTTACCGCTACTCACTCGAGCATCCCAATACAGAACAACAGAGCACAAAACAGTAAACGTTATTTTACTAAAATTTTGCGCCATAACTATTAGTTTTGCTGCAAATATTAGAGTGCCTGTGGTTTTATTTCTTGCTTTTTTAAATTACAGAAATACATTTTTTCGAGCCCGGCAATAGTTCTTTGTAGCATCGTCTGTTGCGTCGCACTATTATACGATTTGAACTTTAATGAACAGGGAGCAATGAATAGCAAACAATGAACAGTGAATAATAAACAGCGAATTACTCTTTGCCTTAATGCCTCTTTGCATTATTGCCTCGTTGCCTTGTTGCCTCGTTGCCTTAATGCCTCGTTGCCTTAATGCCTCGTTGCCTCGTTGCCTATTGTTACTGGACGTACAAGAGTGCGACGCAACGAAAGCCAAATTAATATTCAACTGCCGGGCGCAAAAAAATCCGGTACATAAATGATTAGAGCATTTTTGACCAAACTAAACTTATTAAAGTGAAAATATCAAACGAAACAAAAATTGGTGCCTTAACCGCGGTGGCCATTACTTTTCTGATACTCGGTTTTAATTTTTTAAAAGGTAAAAGTCTTTTTAAAACCGGTACTTTTTTTTACGCCAAATACAGCGATACAAAAAAATTGATGCCATCGAATCCTGTCTTTATAAACGGATTTCAGATTGGCAGTGTGTACGAGCTGGAAGCATCTGATGATAATATAAGCAGCGTGGTAGTGGCCATTAAATTAAATGGTGCTTATAATATACCCGATAATTCAATGGCACAGATTGAATCATCACCACTTGGTTCACCATCTGTTGTAATTACGCCGGGCAACAGTACAAAATATTTAATAAGTGGCGATACAATGATGACGCAAAACACCACAGGCTTATTGGGCGAACTTTCAGGAAAAATAGCCCCGGTTGCAGACCAGTTGCGTGCGACACTTAATGCGCTCGATACGGTTTTAAGAAATTTCAACACTATTCTTGATCCAAATACCAAAGGCAATCTACAAAGCGTGATTGCCAACCTTAATAAAGTTACTGCCAGCCTTGTGGTTTCGGCAGCTTCGCTACCCGGCATGCTTAATGAACAATCTGGCACTTTGGCAAAAACGCTGACTAACGTAAACAGTTTCACCAAAAACCTTGCAGATAATAACGAAAAGGTTACTCACATGCTAAGTAATATTGAAACAACCACCGAGAAATTATCTAAAGCAGATATCGACGGCGCAATAATTAAACTGAAAGAAGTGGTTGAAAAATTAAACGGTGTAATGGCAAAAGTAAACTCAGCCGATGGTAGTCTTGGTGCACTTATTAATCAGAAGGAATTATATAACAATCTCAACAATACAATTACCAGTGCAAACATTTTAATGGATGATTTACGGGCTCATCCAAAACGTTATGTAAACATTTCTGTATTCGGTAAAAAAGATAAAGGAGATTATCTTAAAGAACCGCTTAAAGATACTACCACATCACCGGTTAAATAACGAGGGTCTAACAACATTGAAACAAACTATTTATTTCATTGCTTTTCTGTTTGTGTGCAGTATGGTGCAGGCACAGCAACCGGCAGCAGTAAATGCAGGCGATTCGGCAGAAAAGCAAATCATCATTATTCACGCAGACAGACTCGGCTTTAAAGATGTTGACTCGCTCAACAAATTTCAACTGCTTGTTGGCCATGTAGCGGTACAGCAGGATAAAACAATTTTCTATTGTGACAGTGCTTCGATAAATACCGTAACCAATGTATTGGAAGCCTTCAATCATGTGCACATCAATGACAATGACAGCCTTCAGATCTACTCCGATTATTTAAAATATATAGGTAAAGAAAAAAAATCTACGCTCACCGGAAATGTAAAGCTTACAGATGGCAAAGGTGTACTGACCACCAACCAGCTCGACTATGATTTGCAGACTAAAATTGGCACTTATGTAAAAGGTGGTAAAGTAGTAAATGGTAAAACGGTGCTTACGAGCGAAGAGGGCTATTATTACGAAGAAACCAGGGATGTGTACTTCAAAAAGAAAGTGGTACTTGTAAATCCTGACTACACTATAAAGACTGATACGCTTTTGTATAATACCTATTCAAGTGTTGCAACATTTGTTGCGCCAACAACTATTGCCAGTGATAGCGGCCGAAAGAAGATCAATACAAAAGAAGGGTACTACGATACAAAAAATAGAAAATCTTATTTTGGTAAACGGCCTGAAATTCAGGATGGCACCACATTTCTTATTGCAGACGTAGTTGCCAACGACGATTCAACAGGCTTTGGCGAAGCCCGCGGCAACGTAATTTACAAAGACACTGCCCAGCATGTAACCATTTTGGCCAACCATTTAAACAGCAACCGGAAAGACAATTCTTTTCTTGCAACCGAGAAACCTGTAATGATTATAAAACAGGAAAACGACTCCATTTTTATTGCTGCAGATACATTGTATTCTGCAAAATTATCACAGTTACGGAGGTTTAGAGAAGTGCCTGTAGTGCTCGATTCGCTCCCCAAAAAAGATTCTTCGAAAAATAAAAATACCGACAGCACCGACCGTTTTTTTGAAGCCTACTTTCATGTACGTATATTCTCCGATTCGCTTCAGGCAGTTTGCGACAGCCTGTTTTATTCGGCAGAAGATTCGGTGTTCCGTATGTTTAAGCGGCCCATAGTATGGGCCCGTGAAAATCAAATTACCGGCGATACTATTTACCTTTTTACAAAAAAACAAAAGCCAGAAAGGTTGTATGTTTTTGAGAATGCTTTAACCATCGGAGCAGTTAGTAAGGTCTATTTTAACCAGATAAAAGGACGAACCATAAATGGCTATTTCAAAGATGGCAACATGGATAAAATGCGGGCAAAGGGCAATTCAGAAAGCATTTATTATGCACAGGACGATGATGGTAAATTCATTGGCGTAAATAAGGCATCGGCCGATATTATTGATATGTATTTTGAAGAAAAAAAACCGGAACGCGTAGTTTTCCGCAGCAACCTGGTAGGCACTACTTACCCCATGCGCCAGGTAAACCACGATGACTTACGGCTGCGCGGTTTTAAGTGGCTCGACGATATTCGCCCAAAATCCAAATACGCTTTGTTTGGCGACTTGTAATAATCTGCCAATTTCATCAGTTAAGAGAAAATTTTTAGATAGAGGCTTTAGCCGATGGCTGAGGCTTTACTTTGCGTTGAACTCTTGTGCGTTCTACACGGGAATAAATAGTGAAGAGTGAATCATCATATTAAAGACTATTTTACTGTTGCCGCTTTGCTTTGTTGAATTCCTTCCTTTAGTACAAGAGTGCGACGCAACGGCAGCTCCATAGCAGCATTAAAGCTGGGTACAAAAAAATTCAAAAACAGAAAGGAATGCTCTTTCGGTGCGTCTGCACAAAAAAATCAATGAAAAAAGTATTAAGCCTTGTGGTAGTTATGTTTGTGCTCAATGACTCATTTGCACAAATATCTCCTGTATTTGAAACCAGTGGTATTGCAGTTAATGGCTACGATATGGTTGCATTTTTTACCGATAGTACACCAGTAAAAGGGAACAAATATTTTTCTTATCAATGGAAAGGTGTCTTTTGGTTATTTGCTACAAAACAACACTTAAATTTATTTTCCGAAGACCCTGGAAAATATGCGCCACAGTTTGGGGGTTACTGCGCATACGGAATGTCAGAAGGCCACAAAGCGCCGACACAGGTTGATACCTGGACAATTATAGACGGCAAGCTTTATTTTAATTACAATAAAGATGTAAAGGAACTCTGGAATAAACATACCGCAGAAAAAATACAGAAGGCTGAAGAAAACTGGCCTATATTGAAGGCTAAAGAATAATGCCTTGCCCATTTTTAAACAAAAAATTATGGTGCCGACAGGAAAAAAATTATTGATTTTACTTTGTATTGGTTTGTACTCATTTAGCGGTAATAGTAAAAGCCGCCCCTTTGAATGCAAAGGAAATATTACCGACAGCATTGGCGGTTTTGTTGTGGCAGAGCTGTTCACATCCGAAGGCTGCTCAAGTTGCCCGCCTGCAGATGCACTTGCAGCAAGGCTTTTAGAGAAATTCCCTGAAAATGTATTTGTACTTGGCTTTCATGTAGATTACTGGGATTACCTGGGCTGGAAAGATAATTTCAGCAACAGTGCATACAGCCACAGGCAGCAACAGTATGCGAATATTTTCCATCTCAATTCAATTTATACACCTCAGTTAGTTATTAATGGCTCAGAAGAATTTGTTGGATCTTCTCAGTCTAAACTTTACACTGCAGTTGACCAAAATTTAAGCCTAAAACAAAAAAATACTATAAATGTTTCGGCATCAATTTCCGGCGAACAAATAAACGTCAACTATACCGCAACTGATTTATCAAAACGCTCAAAATTAAATTTTGCTTTAGTACAACTGCATGCAGCATCAAAAGTTCAACGGGGAGAAAACAGTGGAAGTATTTTAAAACACGTAAATGTTGTGCGGGATTTTGTAACTATTCCTGCCTCACAAATAAACGGCCGGTTACAGTTTTCTTTGCCGGCAGACTTAACAAAAATTGATCTCGTAATAATTGCATTTGCCCAGGATGATATTTCGTGGAAAATTACTTCTGCTTCAAAATGCTATATTTTGTAAAATATAGAATCCATTTATTGTTTCATTCTTTGGCCGGCATATTCCAGTTTGCCGGTAGCTGCAACCAGTTCGCCAACTTTTCCCAAACCCTTTGGCGGCATATTATTATAAACGCATTCATATTCACCGGCATGTACCTGGTAGGTTTCGTGCCATATACCCACATCTCCGTTGCTCTTCACTTTGGTATTAAAAGCCTTCCATGCCGGGTAATGTAAACCATCGCGATCTTTTGCGTAAGCTTCCAGGTGCGCAAAGCTGCGCCAGTATTGCACAATAGTGCCTGTGCTGAATTCAGCCCCTAAAAAACCGGTAACGTTTGGGTCTTTCGCCTTTAGTTCTTCAAGCATTTTTGGCATTGCCATAACAACAGGCAGCCATTTATGAATCTTCCAAAATTTATTAATGCGCATACCAATTAGGAAAACTACAAAGTCTCCCTCCATTTTAACCGTCATTCGCTGTTTAATTATTTTAGCCATAAGAATTACTTTCTACTTTAAAATTAAAAATAAGCCGGTTGTTAACGAATATTTTTTTAGTGGACCAGCCAATATTTCTATGGCATCTTATGTTGTGTCACTCACATGTACTTTCTGCTTTAATGGCGGCTTTGGCGGCACTAAAAACTACTTTGATCAAGTGTTTAATTTGCAAAAAAACATCAAACCATTTATAGCTTAACAAATAATGCAGCGAACATTGTATCGGCTTTTTTATCGTAGCCTTTCAACAATTCCTGCTTCACTTTTTTCACATTAAAATTACTGCTTATAAAATCCGCAGCTTCTTCATTTTCCTTTTTAAATACGGAACAGGTTATATAGAGAAAGTAACCGCCCATTTTAAGATGAGGAATAGCGTTGGTTACTATTTTCTTTTGCAGCCCCGCATATTCCAAAATTTTTTCAGCCTTAATAAAAGTGAGCTGCTCCGGTGTTCTACCCCAAGTGCCGCTGCCGGTGCAGGGAGCATCGCAAATGATAAAATCAAAAGGTGCGTTACTTAAGGCTGATCTGGAAAAAGTAAGGTCACCTATAAAACTGTTATAGTTTTTTATACCAGCTTCTTTAAACCTTAATCTCAAATTATTAATAATGGAAGGGCGTATATCGGAAACCGTGAGCTCGATTTTACCCAGGGTATCAACGGCCAGTATTGACTTGCCACCGCTTGCAGCACAACAATCCCAAACTTTGACAGGCCGATTATTACAGACAACTTTCAGTTGAAGAAATTCTTTTATACGCTGGGAGGAATAGTCCTGAATAACCGCTTCTCTGTTTAATTCAATTACTGAATCAATCTTTGTGGTATTGGCAATCGCCAGACAGTCATCGGCGATTGCTGTAAAAGCAATACTATGTGCAGTTAGCTTTTCAACTACCTGTTTCCTTTTCCCCGGCCTAAGTCTCAAAAAAAGATCCGGCTGAACAAGGTGAGAAAGCCCAAATGCAGTGGCATCAATAGATTCAGTTAATTCAAGTGCAAAAGGAAAAATCTTATCAACCTCAAAAGATGGGTATTTTTCGTGGATGAATTGAAGCTTTTCCTTTAACTTTTTATGCCAGTTTTGAAGATAGTCCGCATCAAATAAAACAGTCCACTCCCCCGCTTCGCTGCTGCACAAAAAGAGGGCTGATTTTATTTTTTCTTCTGTTGGCAGATCTTTTAATGAATACCCCATTCTAAAGCAGCAATAACACAAATGCGAAATATATTTTCGGTCTTTTGAGCCATGTTTTTTATTATGCGAAAAATAATTTTTAAGATAGTGCATCAATGGTTTATCGCCATGGTATCGATTTATTAAATTAACTGCAATATTTAAGTATGACTGAAAACGCATCGCAATTGTAGAAAGTTATTCGCTGTAAAAAAATAAAGATACTGTAAAACACAGCTTGCTGCAGCTTGCCTGTTAATGTTAAATCGTTCATCACAGTTCAGGAAAAATTTTAGTATGTACATTTCATCTTTTTTATATGGGGGGAAGTGTAAGCTGAGGCGCATCCTGTTAGTTTCAATTTTATCATAATGTTTCGGCGCGAATATTAGCCCGGAACCCTTATCTATTAAATCAAGAAATGTCTATATTTAGATAATAAAACTCAACTATTATGACAGCTGCTGCCAAAACTGTATGTTACTTTGGGTATTATCTATACGTCCTTGGAGTTACACTGCTTTTTATGCCTAATTTTTTATTGACTACATTTCAATTTCCTGAAACCAATGAAGTCTGGATAAGGGTTGTAGGTGTACTCGTCTTGTGTATTGGCTTTTATTATCACCGCACAGGCATTCAAAACAATTCTGCATTTTTAAAGCAAACTGTTATCGCCAGGTTATTTGTCTTTGCTTCCTTTGTTGCTTTCGCATTGTTGAAACTAACCACACCTTTCATCATTTTATTTGGCTCAGTAGATGCGTTGGGTGCATTTTGGACCTGGATGGCATTAAAAAACGAGCAAAAATAAAGAAAGCATTTTTCATCGCGTTTGTTGAAGTTTTTTTAAAGGTCTTCTCATCAATATAGTGGCGGCCAAAGGTGAATATAAATACCAACAGTACAAGAGTTCCGCTGCGGCGGGAAGAAATGATTCATCTTTGTTCCCATGCAGGGCCAAAAAAATTACCATGTTAAAAAACTACCTGAAACTTGCGCTACGCAATCTTGCAAAAAGAAAGGCTTTTACGGCCGTAAATATTATTGGTCTTGCCATTGGTATTGCATGCTGCCTGCTTTTGTTTCAGTATGTTTCTTATGAAAAAAGTTACGATGAATATGCCGAGGGTAAACAGCTTTACCGGCTGCGGTTAGATAGTTACCAGCAGGATAAACTGGCCTGGCAGTCGGCAACAAGTTATCCCATTCACGGGCCGTATATGAAGAGAGATTTCCCCGAAGTACAGGATTTTTGCAGGCTTAAAGATGCAGAAATGCTTTTAGCAAATGATGCAAAGCAGGTAAAATTTGCAGAGACAAAAGGTTATTTTGCCGATGCTTCTGCACTTAAAATGCTGAATGTGCAATTGCTGAAAGGCAATGCAGCAGATGCTTTGACTGGCACTGATAAAATTATCCTTGGCGAAACAATGGCCAAAAAATATTTCGGCGGTGAGGAAGCTGTTGGTAAAATACTTACTGTAAGGGATCAACAGTTTGTTCTGCAGTATGAAGTTACCGGCGTGTTTAAAGATTACCCTGCCAACTCGCATTTAATCATTAATTACCTGGTTTCTTATGCAACCCTGGGCAAGCAGTTTCGCTTGGGCGGCGATAGTAGCAATGCAACAGAAACCCAATGGGGCTGGTACGATTTTTACACTTATATACAATTAAAACCGGGCTCCGATTACAAACAACTCGAAAGCAAACTGCCTGAATTCTGCAGGCGTTATTATCCCGATCTTAATTGGGCAAAACTGAATAAAGCAAGGGACGAACTACATTTAATTCCGGTGCAAAATATTCATCTCAACTCAAATTATAATCAGGAAGCAGAAGTGAACGGCAGTGCACAAAGTGTAAACTTTATGTTTTTGATTGCACTATTTATTATGGCTATTGCATGGATCAATTATATAAACCTTGCCACCGCACGTTCTGTAGAGCGGGCCAAAGAAGTGGGTATAAGAAAAGTATTGGGCGCTAAACGCAGCGGCCTCATTAATCAGTTTTTGCTGGAAAGTTTAATGCTCAATTTTGCATCGCTTTTTATCGCTTTTATAGTAGTGCTTTTATTAACGCCCTGGTTCAACCAATTTACTGCGCATGATGCTGCGGGCAAGTTATTCAGCATGTCGGGTTATTACTGGCTGCTATTCTTTGGCATTTTTATAGTAGGCACTTTACTGTCAGGTTTGTACCCCGCATTTGTATTGTCCGGCTATCAGCCGGTAACAGTTTTAAAAGGGCTGTTTAAGAATGCTGCCGGCGGACTGGCATTGCGCAAAGGCCTTATTGTACTGCAGTTTGTAACTTCTATTATTCTTATTGCAGGAACGATTATTGTTTACCAGCAGGTGCAGTATATGCGGCAGCAGGATCTCGGTTTTAATATGCAGCAAACCCTTGTTCTAAATGGCGCTGCATCAGTAAAAGATTCTATGTACCAGAACCTTTATCAGCCATTTAAAAACGACATTCTCCAAATAGCCGGCGTTAAAAGCGTTGGTGCCTCCTCTGCAGTAATGGGAAAGGAAATTTACTGGACCAACGATGTAAAACGTTCATCAACAGCCGAAGGCAATGAAAAGACATTCACCTTTTTTCACCTGGGTATTGATTACGATTTTATTCCATCTTATGGTATGAAAATGCTTGCCGGACGTAATTTTTCAAAAGACTTCGGCACCGATAAAAAGACAGCGATTTTAAATGAAGCCGGGCTAAAATTACTTGGCTTCCCGAATGCCGCCGCCGCAATAAATACCAAAATACTCGAAGGCGCAAAAGATACCATAACCATCATAGGCGTGTTAGCAGATTTTCACCAGCTTGGCCTGCAAAAAAGTATAGATCCCCAGTTGCTTTTGCCAGTGCCAAACACTCGTGATTATTACTCCATCAAAGTATCTGCCGCCAGCATGCCCCGCACTATTGAAGCCGTGCAAAAAACATGGAACAGTTACTTTCCCAACGATCCGTTTAATTACTTTTTCCTTGACGATTATTATAATACTCAGTACAAGGCAAGCACTTTATTTGGCAGCGTATTTGGCGTATTCGCTTTGCTCGCCATACTCATTGCCTGCTTTGGTTTATCGGGCTTATCTGCATACAATATTTTACAGCGCACCAAAGAAATTGGCGTACGTAAAGTGTTGGGTGCAACGGTAAATCACCTGCTCTTTATCTTGTCAAAAGATTTTATGCTGCTTGTGTTAGTGGCATTTGTTATTGCCGTGCCATTAAGCTGGTGGGTTATGAGCAACTGGCTGCAGGATTTTGCTTACCGCATCAGCATTAATGTGCTTGTGTTTTTAGTGGCTGGTTTATTGGCTGCAATTATTGCACTCGTAACCATCAGCTTGCAATCTATCAAAGCCGCAATAGCCAACCCTGTAAAGAGTTTGAGGAGTGAGTAGAAAGCCCCCTAACCTCCAAAGGGGGAGCTGATAACGTTAAAAGCATATTTAGGGTTGCTATTTCGAAAACCACGTTATGGGTTTAGCTTTTTTTGAGCCCAACTGTAGAAAATGGAGCATCTTTCGTTGCGTCGCACTCTTGTAAGTTTGGATATTTTATTGAGCTTTTATCGTAGCGTAAATTGATGCGTTTTTATTTCGCTTGATTATATGCTGCAACATCGCCTAAACATTCAATCAAAAAATCATTTCCAAACCAAAGCCCCATCGGGGCGATACTTTAGTAGAAAAATAAAAAATACACCGGCTTTAATGAGCCTCCCAGAAGCAATAGATGAAAGCAGTTTTGTATAGTCTATGCCAGGCTCATATCTTGTTTAATCGCATGGCTTTTACCATTACCAATGTATCAATACGCTGGGGTTTGTGAACCAACCACTTCAATCTACGCTGCAGTAAAAGCTCAATAAAGATTAGAATGTACAAGAGTGCGACGCAACGGATGTTTAATTCATATTCTACAGCCGGGCCCACTATAATTTAAACCAGGAAATTCAATTAATTTTTATCGCGTAAATCGTGACAGTAAGTGCAGAAAGTTAATTTATAAATAACTAAAGTAAAATATTTTCTGAAACAGGTTCATTTGTTTACATTCAATTCTTAAACATAAAAATATGGCGTACAAAATTGAAGACATCGAGGGTATAGGCCCTGCTTATGGACAAAAACTTAATGCACAGCAGATTGCTACTACCGATGACCTGCTGGAAAAAGGCGGAACTAAAAAAGGCCGGCAACAAATTGCAGAAGCAACCGGTATTTCTGAATCGCTTATTCTTACCTGGGTAAATCATTCGGATCTCTTTCGCATTAAAGGAATTGCCGGGCAATTCTCAGAATTACTGGAAGCTGCCGGTGTAGATACGGTGAAAGAACTGGCCACGAGGAACCCCGAAAATCTTGCTGCAAAACTTACAGAAGTAAACGATGCAAATAACCATAGTGGCAGGGTGCCTTCGGCGGATGCATTAAAAGATATGATTGCCATTGCAAAAACATTGGATCAAAAAGTGTTTCATTAATAACGATTGTTTTGATCTGTAAAAAAGTCACCGTACTGCGGTGATTTTTTTGTTGATGGCCCGAACTAAGCAACTTTCCTCAACTCGCCATAACTTTACACCATGAGCAAAGTACGCATGGCACGTGAGAAAAGACCTGCATTACACAACACAATAACTAAACCCACCCTCAAAGAAAAGTTTGATGCCCTGGGCAACCTTCCAAAATTTTTTAAACTCGTTTGGCAGACCAATCACTGGTACACCATTTTAAATGCATCGCTTCGCTTATTGCGCTCGGCAATACCGGTTGCCATGTTGTATATTGGTAAACTAATTATAGACGAAGTAGTAACACTGAGTAAAAACAGCATTGCCGATCATACGTTTTTATGGAAGCTTGTTGCGGCAGAATTTGCACTCGCCATTTTATCTGATGCATTGAGCAGAGCCACTTCTCTTGTGGACAGTTTACTCGGTGATCTCTTCAGCAACCATACTTCTGTAAAGATTATGGAACATGCGGCCACGCTCGATCTTGACCAGTTTGAAGACTCTGCATTTTATGATAAACTGGAACGTGCAAGGCAACAAACTGTTGGGCGTACTATTTTATTATCTCAGGTACTTACACAGGTGCAGGATTTAATTACGATGGTATTTTTAGCAGCTGGTTTAATGGCATTTAATCCGTGGTTGATATTGTTATTGCTTATTGCAATAGTGCCTGCATTTCTCGGTGAATCATATTTCAACGACCGCAGCTATGCACTAACCCGTGGACAAACACCGGAGCGCCGCGAATTGGATTATGTGCGTTATCTCGGCGCCAGTGATGAGACAGCCAAAGAAGTAAAAATATTTAACCTCTCGGGTTTTCTCGTAAACCGTTTTAAAACGCTCAGCAATAAATTTTATACCGATAATAAAAAACTTTCCGTAAAACGTGCATCCTGGGGAACCGTGTTTGCTTTGCTGGGGAGCATGGGTTACTATACCGCTTACATAGTAATGATTATAAAAACGGTGGAAGGTGTATTAACCATTGGTACGCTTACTTTTTTGGCGGGTTCATTCAGGCAGTTGAGAAGTTTGCTGGAAAATATTTTGTCCCGCTTTACATCTGTTTCGCAAGGCGCCATATACCTGCGGGATTTTTTTGAATTCTTCGAAATAGAACCCAAGATAAAAACTGCTGCAAAGCCATTGCCTTTTCCCATTCCGATTAAAGAAGGTTTTACTTTTGAGAACGTTGGTTTCAAATATCATAACAGTGAGAAATGGGCCAACCGCCATCTAAGTTTCACTTTGCAGGCTGGTGAAAAATTGGCGCTCGTTGGCGAGAATGGCGCAGGGAAAACTACACTTGTAAAATTGCTTGCACGTTTATACGACCCCACCGAAGGCCGCATAATGCTTGATGGTATTGACCTGCGTGAATACGACATTCTGCAACTGCGCAAACACACCGGCATTATTTTCCA
>JBBRDW010000082.1:0-20544 GCA_038203525.1 Chitinophagales bacterium
GGCAAACGCACCATACCCATTAAACTGTATTGCATGGGAAGACCACCAAAACCAAACATGTGATCATACCGGATACCGAATTGCGGTTTAAGATTTTGCTTTTCGGTTTCCTGTTTTAAGAATGCAATATTGATATCTTTATCAACAGCTTTTATATCGCTGCGGGTATTCATAAAGCTGGTACTATCGAAAACATAGGCGGAATAATCTTTTACTTCATAGAGTGTATCCACATCAAACAGTATGTTTTTATCTCTGTTCATCAAAGTATTAATAGCTACCTTCTTTTGTTGAATTTCATTTTCCAGCATCAGTTTCATATTTTGAATATTACCCAATGCGGCTTTTGCTTTATAATAAGAACTGATTTTTTCCAAACCATTTTTATATCTTATCTCCGCATTGCTGATCATGAATTCAAGCACCTGTTCATTCTGGTTTAATATGCTTATTCTTTTTTTAATGATAACCCATTCATAGTAATTTTTTTTAGCGTTTGCCACGAGCTCGTTGAGTGTTGCATTTTTATTTTCCATTTCAACTGATGACATGGCATTCATATAATCAGCATCTGCATTTAATTTCTTTTTGTTCGGAATCATTTGCTGTGCTGATATCATATATGATCCCATACCGGGCGCACCATCTGCACCTTTCTTCCATAAACCTGGGTTATAAGGTGTCATCCAGAAACCTGTTGACAAATCGGGGGGCATCCAGCTTTTTGCACCTGTTGCTGCTACATCCATTGACTTTATTTCTGCGTCATACATCTTCATGGAAGGATTACGCAAACGGATACTGTCCAGTATATTCCTGAGTGGCAACACCTGCGCCTCGCTGTATAATGAGATGAATAGGATCAGTATTAATGAGGTTATTTTATTCATGGCTATTAATTAATTCAATTTTGCCTTTACGTTTTAATTCTCTTTCTTTAACTATTTCAAATATCACCGGGGTAATGAACAAAACATAGATGGTGGAAGTGATTGTACCACCAATAAGCGGGACTGTAATTGGAAGCATTACATCGCTGCCTACACCGGTTGACCAAAGAATAGGTATCAAACCAAATAATGAAACTGAAACCGTCATAAGCTTGGGGCGTAAGCGTTTCGCTGCACCTTCAATTACAAATTCCCTGATGATTGCGGGAGTTAATCCCTCCTTTGTATTGCCATGTTTGGCAACCATGTTTTGCATTGCTTCATTCAGGTATATGGTCATTAACATGGCAGTTTCTACAGCCATGCCAAATAAGGCAATGAAACCAACAGCAACTGCCACCGATAAATTAACGCCATAGAAGTATACCATAAATACACCACCGACCAAAGCGAATGGAACGGTGATCATGGTAATAAATGAATCTTTGATAGAACGATAGGTAGCGTACAGCACAAGGAAAATGATGACGAGCACTACAGGTAAAATGAGTCGCAATGTTTGATTTGCTCTTATCTGATTTTCCCATTGCCCGCTCCATTCCAGGTAATATCCTTTAGGGAGTTTAGCAATCATTTGATTTAGCTTTTGCTGGGCCTCTTCTACTGTGCTGCCTAAATCCCTGTCTCTTACATTAAACATAACTGTACCCCTTAGCATGGCGTTTTCAGAGTTTATCATAGGCGGGCCCTCGCTTATTTTTATATCTGCAACAGCCTCTAAAGGAATGGGGCCAAAATTCATTGTTTGTACCTGCAGGCGTTTCAATGCTTCAATATTGTTACGGAAATCCTGGCCATATCTCGCATTTACTGAAAACCTTTGGCGCCCTTCAATGGTGGTGGTTAGCTTCATGCCACCCAATGCAATTTCAACCACGGCGTTTACATCATCTACACTTAAACCGTAACGGCCAATCTCGTCTCTTTTTATATTTATATCAATGTATTTGCCACCAGTAATGGGTTCTACATACAAATCTTTTACGCCATTAATATTGTCGAGTTGCTTTTTTATTTTTTGAGAAAAAGCATAAATGGTATCAAGATTTTGACCATAGACTTTTACGCCAACATCTGTACGGATACCAGTCGAAAGCATATTGATGCGATTGATGATGGGCTGTGTCCACCCATTGGTTACGCCGGGTATTTGTAATTTGGAATTAAGTTCGTTGATAATATCATCTTTTGTTAAACTGTCCCGCCATTCTGATTTTGGCTTCAGCAAAATGATGGTTTCAATCATGCTGATTGGAGAATTATCTGTTGCTGTATTTGCCCTGCCGGCTTTGCCCAAAACAGACTCTACTTCGGGCACAGATTTTATTAATTTATCCTGCACCTGTAATAAACGTTTTGCTTCTGAATTGGAAATATCGGGCAGTGTTACCGGCATAAATAAAAGCGAACCTTCATCCAAAGGAGGCATAAACTCTGAGCCTAACTGCAACATCATTACAATGCCTGCAACCAATGCAATCAAGTTGATTCCGATGGTTGTTTTGCGCCATTTTAAACACCATTTCAATATGGGTGTATATATTTTTTCCAGTATTCTGGTAACAGGATTTTTACTCTCCGGCTTTAACCTGCCTTTCAAAAAGAAAGAAATTAAAACGGGTGCAAGCGTAATAGCGAGAAAGGCATCTACGAGCAGGATAAAAGTCTTTGTCCAGGCAAGCGGCTGGAATAATTTCCCCTCCATACCAGTAAGCAAAAACACGGGAAGAAACGATGCAACTACAATAATGGTGGAATAGAATACACCAGGCCCTACCTGTTTGGAAGATTTTTTTATGATCTCCATTCTTTCTTCTGCCGTTAAAGGATCTTTATTTCGTTTAATCCACATTTTTAAAGATTTCAATTGTTTGTAATCCTGATTTTCACAGCATAAAATTGTGTAATGCTTTTTTTGAGCCAATCTTTATTGCTGCTATTAAGCCTGGTTGCGTCGCACTCTTGTACTTTTTTTTCATTATTCAGCAATGCACAATTTTATCAAGTGTTTGATGCAACATGCGGGGCGATCTTTTGCATTTTATATTATCGTATTCCAATTTCAATATCGTTTAGTTGTGTTCTACTACATCATTGCTGCATCGTATTTCTTCAGTACAAGAGTGCGACGCAACGATGTATCATTATAGTACATCAGCCCGGCCCAATATTGTCTTTATTTAACTGGGCTTCGCTGATGTGCCGGTACGCATTTTCAACCATTACAATTCCATCATCTACCACCACACCAATGGCAAGCGCAATGCCTGTTAAAGACATGATGTTGGATGAAATGCCAAATGCCTGCAACAGGATAAAACCGATAGATACTGAAATGGGCAATTGAATTAGAATGATGATGGCGCTGCGCCAGTTAAAAAGGAAAATGATAACAATAATTGAAACGGTGATCATCTCTTCTATTAGTGTACCTTTTACAGATGCAATGGCTTCTTCTATCAATGTACTTCTATCGTAATCATCTTTAAATTTTACACCTTCGGGCAAACCTTTTTCTACTTCATTCATTTTCACTTTCACGGCATTGATTACTTTATCTGCATTTTCGCCGTAACGCATTACGATAATGCCGCCCACTACTTCACCTTCACCGTTATGATCAAAAATACCCAGCCGCAAATCGCCGCCCATTTGCACAGTGCCAATATCTTTTACCCTTACAGGAATACCGTTGTAATTGGCCAAAGCAATATTTTCAACATCCTCCTTGTCTTTAATGTAACCCAGTCCGCGAATGATGTAAGACATGCCGCTCATTTCAAATTTTCTTCCGCCAACATCATTGTTGTTGGCTTTTACTTTGTTCATTACATCCATTAAAGAGATATTGTAAAACTGAAGCTTAACAGGATCTACTACCAATTGATATTGCTTTTCAAAGCCACCAAACGAAGCCACTTCAGCAACACCCGGCACTGTTTGCAATGCAAACTTGATGTACCAATCCTGCAATGCCCTTTGCTCACCCAGATCCATTTTAGGCGCATCAAGATGATACCAAAGAACATGGCCAACGCCAGTGCCATCGGGGCCGAGCGTTGGGGTAATGCCCTGCGGCAATAAACGTTGCGCATAATTCAATCTTTCCAGCACCCTTGTTCTTGCCCAGTAAATGTCTACATCGTCTTCAAAAATCACATACACAAAACTCATCCCGAACATAGAGGAAGCTCTAATGTTTTTTATTTTGGGAATGCCCTGTAAATTGCTCACCAATGGAAAGGTAACCTGGTCTTCTATTACCTGCGGGCTGCGGCCCATCCATTCGGTAAAAACGATCACCTGGTTTTCACTCAAATCGGGAATGGCATCAATGGGGTTTTGCTTTACAGAATACAGGCCCCATGCAAACATGCAGGCTGCTACAAGCAGTACAATGAGCCTGTTGCGTAATGCGAGTTCTATTAATTTTTGAACCATAATTTTTATTTTATGTATCAGGCAGTAATGCAGTTATCAAGCTTTACTTCCGCCTTAGGCGGACTTTTATACGTGCTGTAATGCTATTCAGCTTATAAACCCGTTACTTCGTATTATGCCCGCAATTACTTCATCATAGAATCACTGTGCATGTGTGTTGAGCCGTGCATCATTCCTGGTTCCCTCGGCACTAATTCCATTCCGCACTTAGGGCAATTGTCGGGGGTATCGCTGATTATTTCGGGATGCATTGTACAGGCGTACTTTGTTGATGACATTATTGTTCCGGATGTATCAGTTAAAAAACTGGCTGAAGAATTTTCATTGTTGGTACCACCGGAACATGCAGCGAATACGAATGCTACTATTGAAAGTATTACGATGTTTTTTTCATCTTTTTTATTTTCGGATAAATGAATATGCAGTAAAAGCGCTATGCTTAAACTGGTATAAATTGAAGATTGATTTATTGGAGAAAATGAGAATTATCACAAACATTGAGTTTGCAAAAAGAAGATAGGGCAGGTATTAAATTCTGAAAGTGCAGTTGAAAATATAAACAGGAGTTCCACTTAGCAAAGGCGGCGCGTTAATATTATTTGCAGCTAGGCTTTGTTCTGTTTGGGGGGTAAACAACTTAATTGAAGGGAAATCTGTATGCAGTATTGAAAAAGATTTTTCAGGAAAGGAAACAGCGTAAGAGGCAACATGCGTATCATTTACTTTAAGATACCGATGTGTTGTTTTGCAGCAGCCATCATCCTGTGCATCAGTTTTGCAGCCAGCCTGATCTGCACTGTTCAATGAAAGACTCACCGATTTCAATTTGCCACAGCAATAAAACTGACTTATTGCCATTCCAATAGTGGACAGCATGTAAACGGTAATCAGTGATATGAGTGTAATTTTTTTCACCACAGTGATTATAATAAATGATTTTATACTTATGGTATTATTATGAAAAACAGTTGTCGAATTTCAATAACCCATACTGGGTAAAACTACCAAAGTTTTCAAATAACCATAATGACTTTTGTCAGCTGCCAGCATGACTAATATCACTAAACAGATTACTTTCTTTAAGAAAATACATCTGCTCAATTAGCTTGGCTGTAAAGAAGTAGATAAAAATCAGAAATAGAAGTAATTCTACTTCAAAAAGCGGCTCTAATTATTATAGTGAAAGTATAGTACTTTTAATACTATCATCCTGCTGCCAAATACAAATAACCTGGGTTTCGCTAACAGATTTAAGCAATGGAAGATGTCCTTTGCCAACAGTCTTTTTTGTTCCATTCGGTAATTGACAGATAACATCACCATTCTTTTCTACCCAGGCATAGATATTTTTTCCATTCATCGTTTCCAACGTGCAGTCTTTGCCTTCGCCAATTTCTTTTTCAGCAGCGCCTGGTACGGCTACAAAAATTTTATCCTCTCTTCTCCAGACTGTTAGTACTTCGTCTTTATCGTTTAAAGCAATACCGCCGCCATCCATGGGGCAACCGTCTAACTTCCAGCTTCCTGTTCCTAATTTTTGAGCAATGCCGAAGCTATTTCCGCCGTCGTCAGATTTAATGAGATAAAAGTCGCGGTTGCCATTAATAAGATTGCGGAACATCACGTAAACATTATTATTTTTCATTAAAACAGAAGGCTTACAACATTCGCAAACAGAGCCGTCCGGCGATGTGTAGATCATGATATTTTTACTCCATGTTTTACCGCCGTCTATTGATTTTGCCCCATAAATTTTATTTTGACCATCATACCGCAGATCGGGCCAAATTGCAAAAAGGTTATTGTTGCCATCGCTGCTTAATCCTAAAAAACCTTCTTTATCAACCGTGTCAACGTCATTTACTCTTGCGGCTTTTGCCCATTTACCTGACTGATCTTTTGTAAAGGAAAAAATATTTCCAGCGTTATCTGCAGCAATAACCGCAAGGCCATTCTTTACCGGAGAAATCTGTGGGCCGCGGGTAGCACTTGCAACCAATTCTGGCAATGTATCAACAAGTACCGGCGCCGGGAAATCAGTTCCGGCGTTGGATGAATAGGTGTATAGGATACTGTCGCCCATGCCATAAACCAAATGAAGATTCCCGGTATTGTCTTTCGCCATTTCAGGCATTTTACCGGTTGCTATTATCATTGATGAAGCTGGTGCTTTCTTTTGTTCCTGGCAACTAAATAAAAATACCGCTCCAAAAATGAAGGTAAATAAATTGATTATTTTCATTTATCAAAGTTAGTGAAGTGGTTGGTGCTTGTTTTACTAATTAGCAAAACAATGGTAATCGTCTCAGCGCCGTTTGCCTGGATTTTCGCTTCAGGAAAAGATGATTAGTATTACAGAATGTATAAGAGTGCGACGCAACAGTTGATGCTATGAAATATTAAAAGCCGGGCCCAAAAAGAAATTATTTAAAAGCATTAAAAATCAGGTACTCGAACCGAACATTAAAACCATTTGGCGCGGTGCGGTACATGGAACTATACAATTGTTGACGATAGCCTACATCTATTCTTGCCTGGCTGTGAATGATAAACTGAATGGACGGTGCAACATCCATGTAAGACTTTCCATTACTACCCAATGTTTGCCCAAGAAATTCAACCATCAGGTTAACATTGGTTTGATTGTAACTGATATATTCTTTTGGCAACATCAGCTTGCCAACAGAAAAGGAATAATTAGCGCCGTTTTTCGACTGTACGTCAGGAAATTTGTTTTTACTGCCATTGTCCAGCGCCCTTACATAGCTAGCATTGACAGACAATGCAACTTTATGTAATAGCTGTGTTGCAACCACACCACCCTGGTAACCGCTATTGTGGCCATATAAATCAATTTCTTCCTGGTGTATATCACTGTTGTTAAAACTGTACCTGCCATAAGCCGCCGCCCTGAAATGATTGTGTACCTGATCGATACTGAAGAAGCGATATTTTGCATAAAAACTGCCACCTTCTGCCGACAAACCCTTATTTACATTACTTAGAAAAGCATCAGCGTGAAGCATGAGGTTTTTATTAGCCCCAACCATTAATTCAGGAATTAAATGGTAATCATATTTATCTGAACCATTTTCCTTCATTAGCATATTACCTAGCCGTATGCCCAAAGATTTTTTTGGCATATTGCTGGCTGGTTCCGTGTATAAAAATAATTCCTGAGCCTGTGTACCAAATGCGGCAAACAGGAATAAAAAAAAGAATATTCTTCTCATGGTGATAGCCTTTTACCCAAGGAGTTTTTTAAGTAAAACTATAAGTTGTTCGTGTGTTGGATTTACTGCTATTATCTTTCCTTCCTTATCCAAAAGATAAGTATTGGGGATGTAGTTTACATTCCATAGAGCAGCTACATCTCCTTTGGCATCATTTACATGAATCCACGTTGTGTGGTCTTCCTTTATGGCCTGTTTCCAGTCTGCACCTTCACTGTCTAAAGAAATGCCATAAATCGCAAGGCCTTTTAACTTGTATTTGGCATAGGTATCTCTAAGCTCAGGAATACTCTTTCTGCAGGGGCCGCACCAGCTTGCCCAAAAATCTATCAATACTATTTTACCTTTAAGCGACGAGAGATTAATATTTTTCCCTTGTGTGTCTGGCAGGCTTATTTCCTTTGCCTTTTCACCCACAGCCGGTTGTGCAAAACTTGACAGTGCAACAAACAATACCATTAAAAAAGAGACTGCTTTTTTCATCTTGAAATTATTTTAGAAGAATTGAATTATTATAAACCAATATTGAATAAAACTCACCAGGCATAAATAAAGCTGCTAAATGGTAACATGATAAATCCTTGTGCCAATCGAACTTTTATCGGTACCGGATTCTGCCATAACACCTGTTTCAAGGCATTTCATTTTAGTATAACTTTCGTATTTTTTAAACTCTTTTGCGGTAACAAAATTTTTGTCCAGCACGGTAAGTACCTTCTCCCCGCTTAGTGTTTGATCCTGTACATTTAAAAAATGAAAGTTAAGTCCACCGGCCATAATATGTGCATCATTCTTAATTTCGGCATTGTTGAAATTTACCGATACTTTCAATTTAGCCACAAAAAAACCTGCACCTTCTACCGCTTTTTTAAGATCATCCAGATCTACCGGAACGTCTTTTTTAAATACGATACTGTAACTTGATTCGCTGATGTTGGCTTTGATACTCTCTACTGTATTTACTTTTTTTAAAGCCTCGTAAATTGACTTGCTGCACATACTGCAGGTAAGGCCACTTGCTGTTAATGTGGCTTTTGTAACCTGTGCATTAGACGTTAAGCTAAATAGAATGGCTATTGCTAGAAATATTTTTTTCATAATAAATTATTTATAGATAAACAAAATACCAGGCGCAGTACAAAGGCTACTGCGCCTGATAGAAATTATGGTTTACTCTCAGCTTTTCTTTTGTACTGGCAGCATTTGTCAAGGTTTTTGTAAGCGCCATCTTTACCTTTTACATCCTGCGTATCGTAACCAACTTTGGCAATCTTAGCCTGTATTTTCATATTGGTTGTTTTTGATTCGTCGTAACTCACCACGAGCATTTTGGTAGTTTTGTCCCATTCAGCAGTTATTGCGCCTGCTTCCCTGGCGGCATCTTCAATATGCTCTTTGCACGATTCGCAATTACCCCAAACTTTTACGGTATCGGTTTTTGTTTGGCCAAATGACAACAGGCTTACCAATGTGAACGCTGCTGATAAAATTAAATATTTCGCTTTCATGATTTTTATTTTTTTATTTAAAATAAGATTGTTTTATAATTTTTTTGTTACCCGTCTGTATTGCTGCTATTGAGCTTCGTTGCGTCGCACTCTTGTACTAAACAACTTTATTGAGCAGTGCGAACTATTTGTGCTAAACGTTTATTGCCAGATGCTTTTGCAAAACTTTTAATTAAATACTTAACTGTTAATGATGCAGGCTTTTAATGTTGACAGCATATTGTTACGCTGACTGATAGTTGCCGAAAAATGTACAAAAAGTACAAGAGTGCGACGCAACCTCAGCTTAATGCTTACACCAAAGGCGGGTACATAATTGTATTTAGCTAAATGATGTGCAGTAAACCTGAATCAAATTCTGAAGACGCAGTTTTGGGTTATGAGATCGGGGCACAGTAAAAGAGGCGGAGGAATAAAGGATGTATTTAAAGCACCCACAACAGGCAAGGAAAGTTGAGCAATTAAATTGCTAAATGTATTCAACAAAACCTGCGGCAATTCTATTTTAAAATCTACAGCAACCTGTTGGTGTTCGTCGTTAACTTTAACAAGCTGGTACTTGTCGCCGCAACAGGGCATCTGGGTTTTGCAGCTGTTGCATTTTTGGGCTTTGCTGGCATATTCCAGTTCCACACCCGCAATTTTACCCATGCAGTAGTGAATATCTACGGCCAGACCTGTTGTAAGACCGAGGTATAAAAATGCCAATATAAGCGCGACAGCTTTTTTCATTTCAATTGCAAATGTAAACAACTTACGAAGAAAGAACGCGGAGCGATTTAAAAGTTTTCGTTAAACAATTCTGCAGCTGCTACCTAATTGACAAAATTCCACCAGATGCCGAACCGGAACCAGAGCGCTCTTTGTGGATAGTGTGGTGCAATAAAATTATTTTTGGTAAAGCGGTATTTATCATTGGGGTTTAGCGTATTGAGGTTTTCGAAACGAAGAAACCCTTTGAAACTTTTGATGCGGAAATTTAGAAAAAAGTTAATGTCGGGCCGGTTGGCCCTTGTACTGAAGGTATCCTGCAGAAAAAACTGGCCATTAAGCGGAGAATAATTATCTGCGTGGTAGGGATCGTTGTACATAACTTCAAAACCCGTTGAAAGAAATAAGTTTTTGTAAAAATTGCCTTCATAGGCAAAGCGGTTTCTTGTTAAATACAGCGGCATGTTAACCGGCGCGTTACCTGTTGCCTGCTGCACGTGTGCATCTATATACCAATTCCAGTGTTTGGTAAGTTTAATCTTTTTTTCGGCGGCTATATGAAGCACATTAAATATTGCAGACTCCTGTTTTGCGCTAAAAAAATCATCGAAGTAGATGTAGTTACCAGCAACGTAATAATCACCTTTAAGCGTAAGACCAATAGCCGGCAGGCTTATTACAGCATAGGCCCTGGAAATATTTTGCTTGTTAAAGGTACCCTCGGTAGTAACGGGAAAAGAAGAAATTCCTTTTGTAAATATTTCTGAAGGGGAACGGTTAACGTTATCAAAGCCAAAACGAAGTGCGCCAATTTTATTGCTCAGCAACCGCTCCAGAATTATATGAGCTTCATAGTCGCCTGCATAACTGCCAGCTCCGTAAAATTTTGCGCTGGCCGCAACATCCCATTTCTGATTGCGTGTGCGGTTCCGGTATTCCCCGGCAAAATAAACGTTGCTATATTTTTTTTTGTAGGGGTAAAATCCGCCGCTAATCATTTCGTAACCTGCACCAAGTTTAAGAAACTGGTTCAGATTATTTTTCTGCGGAAAAGATATTATACTAAAATCGTTTGTAAGGTTTTGCCAGGCATCTCTAAAATAGACACTGTCTTTGGCGAGTAATAAATTATAATAAAGGTTGTAGGAAGAATCTACCGCATTGTAATCCAGGTAAACATAGTTTTCTTTGTGATATTCAATGGTGTGCTGAAATCTTATGCGGGGATAAAATAATTTATACACAGTTGAATCGGTTACCAAAGAATCTTTTTGACCCAAATCATAATTTTGTCGGAAAAGAACTACACTTTCATTGTAGGCTGAACCGGTATTAATTGTTGCAGCCGGGTTTCTTGAATAGCTGGCATTATCGCCCAACCTGGTGGGAATGTTAAAAGGAGCATTAAAAGCGGCTCCGGCAAGTCCGTCATCACTTTGTATACCGCCATTCTCTGACGACCTTATCTTGTTATTTATATATATTAGGTAATTACCGTAACGCTTGTTATTGCTAACATAAGCAAGGTTTATCCGAACATTGTTATGCGAAGTATATTGGTTTTTAAACAACCCTGGCGAAGCTATCAGCCGGTATTCAAAACCTAAATTTATTTTATCGTTTCTGTTCTGTGTATGCATCACATTGATCAGCTGTTCTGCTCCGCTGCCAAGCAAATATGAAAGCTCGGTATAAGGCCTGGTGGTGGTAAAAAGCCTGGTACCTTCTATTGTATACTTGTAACGGTCATAGGCATGAAATCCAGCGTCCCATCCTGGTTTCATATAGGGGGCGAAAAGTAAGGAGCGGGTGGCGTTACCAAAATTTCCAAGATTCGTATTATTCCAGGGAACGGGAAACCGTCTATAAAAATCATTGATAGTTGAATCTAATTTATATGTCTTGGTAGAATCAAAAAAATGATAGCTTATTGTAATGGAATCCTCCAGCGGATCACGGTGTTTTAATTTAAGGTCGGCACTATCCTGCTTTCTTATCGGGTTGCCTCTGCTGTCCATTCTTGTGGATGAATTGGGGTAACCGGTTTGCTGATTTTCTTCATCGTCAGGCACCTGTGCTTTTGCAGAAATACCCAAAGCAAATACAGCAATAAAACATATGATATAAACAGGCGATTTTTTAAACATGTAGCAGTAACAATTGCGCAAAATAACAGTAAAGCTGTGAATGAAAAGATAATTCAGTTTAACATTACGTTTTATTGCAGAACAAGGTTATTAAAAACTCTGCAACTGCCACCTATCATAAAGAAAGTCTGCATAATATGGTAAAGTTTTCAGCACTTGTTTATAAATGATTAAAAGTACAAGTGTGCGACCACCGCCTGTGGCGGGGCAAGCTGAAACGCAAGTTAAAGTCATATTCCGCTGCCGGGCCAATAAGTAATTTTCCTAAATAACCGCAACCATTTCTTTAAAAAGCATAGTGAGCTTTGGTTCGGCTTCTTTTGCTGCTGCCAGCACTTCTTCGTGCGTAATGGTATTTTCCTCCTCACGTATGCCAATATCGGTTATTACACTTACGGCGAAAACCTTTAGTCCGGCATGAACTGCCGTTATAACTTCCTGCACAGTGCTCATACCCACTGCATCGCCGCCAATAGCTTTTACAAGCCTGTATTCAGCATGTGTTTCAAAAGTAGGTCCTGTTACCCCGGTATAAATACCTTCCTTTAATTGGTAGCCAAGCCGCTCTCCTATTGCTTTCGCTTTTGCAATCAGCAGTTTGTTATAGGGTTCGCTCATGTCAGGAAACCGTGGGCCTATATCCTTTTCGTTTTTGCCGATCAGCGGATTGACCGTAAAAAAACTGATATGATCTTTCACAATCATCAGGTCGCCCACTTTAAAACCAGTATTAACACCACCCGCTGCGTTCGATAAAAATAATGTGTTTATACCAAGCATCTTCATAACCCTTACCGGGTATGCAACCTGTTGCGGTGTATAGCCCTCGTAATAATGAAACCGCCCAGCCATCACCGCAACTTTCTTTCCACTTAGCTCGCCAAGTAAAAGTTTACCGCTGTGGCCCTCCACCGTACTAACCGGAAAATGCGGAATAGCGTCATAACCAATTTCGCTTTCAATTTCAATTTCATTCACCAGATTACCTAAACCACTGCCAAGTATAATACCAGCTTCTGGTTTGTGCTGGTAAATACTTTGTATAAACGAGACTGTTTCCTCAAGCTGCTTTATTGTTGACGATGCCATGTATTAATTTTTATGATGTAATATTTTTATTAACCCGGCAGCAAATCGTCTAATAATCTTCCGTTGCAGCTTGCCGCGCCAAAGGCGGTGGTCGCACTCTTATACTTTTAAGCAATGCGGAACAAGGGAACAATTTTCTGTCTGCAGTTCACAGCTAATATTTATGATTGCAAACACCCGTTCTAATATTAACCTTGATCAACGATTGACAGCGGACGGACAACTGTTAACGATTTACCACCCGAGGCAAATATAAATGAAGCCTATCTCAACAATTTCAAATCTTTCATCCTAAATTAAAAATGAACAACTATTTTTAGCAAAATAACAGTGCCGTTGAAAAAAACTTTCTGCATTATCGTTATAACGCTTCTGCTCGCAAATACAGCCACAGCACAGCTTTGCCAGGGCAGTCTCGGCGATCCAGTTGTAAATATTACGTTCGGTGCAGGGCCAAACCCGGGCCAGCCACTTGCGGCAGCAACCACTAACTATTCTTTCCTTGGTTTTGACTGTCCCAACGATGGCTCCTACACAGTAATAAACAGTACAAATTCCTGTTTTGGCAATTCATGGTATAGCCTTACACAGGATCATACCGGCAATACCAATGGCTATTTTATGTTGGTAAATGCCTCTATTCAACCCAACGATTTCTATGTAGATACTGTTCACGGACTCTGTTCAGGCACCACTTTTGAATATGCCGCCTGGATCATCAACGTACTAAGGTCAACCGCATGCAACGGCATAGGCATACAGCCTAATCTAACCTTTTCTATTGAAACTATAACCGGCACGCTGCTGCAGAGTTTTCAAACCGGCGATATTCCATCCGGCAGCCAGCCACAATGGAAACAGTATGGCTTCTTTTTTAAAACGCCGCCAAATGTGAGCGATGTGGTCGTACGCATACGCAACAATGCGCCAGGCGGCTGTGGCAACGATCTTGCACTGGACGATATTACTTTTCGCCCCTGCGGCCCCAAAGTAACTGCTAACATTACAGGTTCAACTTCTACGGTTACCAATTTTTGCGTTGGCGATACTTCCACAATCAATTTCACCGGGATTACTTCAACAGGTTATACAAATCCAGCCTATCAATGGCAGCTAAGTATTGATAACGGGCTCACATGGCAGGATATTCCCGGCGCAACTTCTTCAAGTTACAAAAGAGCTGCAACAGCACCCGGAAGCTATCAATACCGCCTTGCAGTGGCCGAAGCAGGCAACCTGGGTATTGCTACTTGCCGGGTAGTCTCCAATGCGTTAACGGTTAATGTAAACAGCAAACCAACAACCAGCGCAGGAAATGACGGGCCAAAATGCCCGGGCTCAACTCTTAACCTCAGCTCGGCGGGTGGCGTACAATATAACTGGACAGGGCCAAATAATTTTACGTCCGGTAATCAAAACCCGGCGATATCCCAGGTTTCTGTTGCAGCTGTAGGAAAATATTTTGTTACTGTTACAAACGGCTTTGGATGTAGCCAAACCGATTCAACTGTATTAACACTCTATCCAAAACCAATTGCTCAGTTCACCACTTCATTGCCTGCATGCGATGGCGGTAATATCCAGTTTACAGATCAATCAACGGTTAGCGGGCAAATCATTACCCAGTGGAACTGGGATTTTGGAAATGGAAATAAAGCCGTTTCTAAAAACCCATCTCAAACATTTTCTCCCGGGGGAACCTTTCCGGTAAGCCTTATTGTGCAATCAGATCAGGGCTGTAACAGCGATACAGTTATTCAACAGGTAAACATTCATTACCTGCCGCAGCCAGATTTCATTTTGCCAAAAGTTTGCCTTGCAGACCCCTACGCCGAATTCCTTGACTCCTCTTACATAGCGGATAACTCGTCCACACAATTCAGTTATGCATGGAATTTTGGCGATCGATCCGCAAGTATTAGCAACCCAAATACATCCACGCAAAAAAATCCAAAACACTCTTACAGCAGTATCGGAGTATACAATGTTCAATTAACGGTAACATCGAAAGATGGATGTATAAATACCATCCTGAAACCATTTACAGTAAACGGGTCATTACCCAAAGCACAGTTTACAGTAAACAATGGTGCCGGTTTGTGCAGCAACCAGCCGGTAAATATTATCAATAATTCTACCGTTGATTTTGGAAGCATCACCAAAATCGAAGTGTACTGGAATTACCTTAACGATCCATCCCAAAAAACAACTGATGACAACCCCGCCACCGGCAAACAATATACTTTTCAGTACCCGGTTTTTGGTTCGCCTTCCACCAAAACTGTCGAAATAAGATATGTGGCTTATTCAGGTATTAACTGTGTAAATGAAAGTTCGCAGAGTATCGTTTTAAGTTCAAGTCCGCTGGTTAGCTTTAGTGCTTTAAACCCTGTTTGCGAAGAAGTACCAACTTTTCTTATTACGCAGGGTCAGGAGTTTACGGGCATAAGCGGCAATACGGTTTATAGCGGCAATGGCATTGATGCAGGCGGCCTGTTTAACCCACGTGCGGCAGCAGCGGGAACGCATATTATCCGTTATACTTATACCGCCACAAATGGCTGCGAAGCATTTGCTGAGCAACCCATTGTAGTATATGCGCAGCCAACCGTTAACGCAGGCCCCGACAAAACAGTACTCGAAGGTGGCTTTGTAATACTCGACGGAATTGGTGCGGGCAATAACATCAATTACTTATGGTCGCCTAATACCAGTATCAGTAACAATCAAATACCTGCGCCACAGGTCTCACCTGTGAACGATATTATTTACCAGCTTACCGTAACGTCTGCCGATCAATGTGTAAACACTGATCAGGTTTTTATAAAAGTGCTTAAAACCCCGTTGATACCGAATGCGTTTTCCCCCAATGGCGATGGCATTAACGAGACCTGGGTAATAGAATATTTAGACTCTTACCCAAATGTGGATGTGTCCGTTTTTAACCGCTACGGGCAGTCTGTATTTCATTCCTCTGGCTACAGCAAATATTGGGATGGCACTTATAACAGCAAGCCATTGCCCGGCGGCACTTACTATTACGTTATTGACCGCAGAATTGCAGGTACCAAAAAACTAACTGGTTGGGTAATGATTTTGCGTTAATTCTTTTTGGGCCGGGCAGTATAACCTTTATCGATCTTTCGTTGCGTCGCACTCTTGTACTTTCGGATTCATTATTTAGCATTTATTAGAGCGTAGTTGGAGACTTTTAGGTTATTGCAAAATAAAACGTCTGCACTTTGCTGCCTTTATTTTTGAAGTACAAATAATTGTTTTTATTACCCAAAACATGCCACCTGCTACTATCGTTGTTTTAACCCATTTAGATATTTAGACTTTACCCTTTAATGAGACTGTTTTACCGTGCTCAATATGGGTATGAAAGTACAAGTGAGTGACACAACGATGCCTAATAGCAGTACATCTGCCTGGTACAAAAAATAAAAAAACTATTATTTTTTTACGAGGTCTTGCCAATCTAATCTGCAAAAACGGGGAAGTTTTATAAACAAAAAAGCCTGCATTGTTATTACAGGCTTCTAAAATTTAGCGGAGAGTTAGGGATTCGAACCCCAGGACCTGTTACAGTCAACAGTTTTCAAGACTGCCGCAATCGACCGCTCTGCCAACTCTCCGGCGCAAAAGTACGTTCCTAAATATATCTTCCAAATAAATTAAGTGTCAATGAAGTAGTTTTGAAAAAAATCTATTGTTTGAAACATCTTTCAGCGGTAAATAAATATTTCTGGAAATACCGAAACCGGCTCATTATAGGCATTCTGTTCGTTATTGCATCTAACTACTTTGGCGTACTGGCTCCTGAAATTACCGGCTACGTGGTTAATAAGGTGCAGCAGCACTTGCCCGGTGCTAAAGCAGTTCATTCAACGGAACCCTACAATGCGATAGTTAATTATTTTGTTGATTGGGTGCAAACACTCGACTTTGGTAAACTGGTGTTGGTTTGCAGTATTACGATTTTAATTCTGGCCTTACTGCGAGGCTTTTTCATGTTTATGATGCGGCAAACTTTGGTAGTAATGAGCAGGCTTATAGAGTACGACATGAAAAACGAAGTGTATGGGCATTACCAAAAATTAGACGCCGGTTTTTTTAAAACCCACCGCACCGGAGATCTTATGAACCGCATTTCAGAAGACGTAAGCCGGGTACGCATGTTTACCGGGCCGGCCATTATGTACCTGGTAAACCTTATTTCGCTTATAGCGCTTTGCGTGGTTAATATGCTTAGCAAGGATGTATACCTTACAGTAATAGTGCTGGCCCCGCTCCCACTTCTGGCTATTACCATTTATTTTGTAAATACCATCATACATAAAAAAAGCGAGCTGGTACAGGGTGCACTTTCCGATCTTACTACCAATGCGCAGGAATCTTACTCGGGCATACGTGTTATTAAATCCTTTGTACAGGAAAAAGCCATGTTGCTTTTCTTTAAAGAAAACAGCGAAACCTACAGAAAAAATTCGGTGGGCCTTGCTAAGGTAGAAGCAGTTTATTTCCCCAGCATGACGTTGATGGTGGGTTTAAGTACCCTGCTTACTATTTTTATTGGCGGCAATATGGCCCTGCAGGATCCTCAGAAAATAGGGACTATTGTTGAGTTTGTTATTTACATCAATATGCTTACGTTTCCGGTTACTGCTATTGGTCAGGTAGCAAGCATGGTGCAGCGGGCAGCCGCTTCACAAAAAAGGCTGAATGAATTTTTACAATCGGAACCCATTATACAATCTCCGCCAGCAGCAAATTCTACGACAGATCTCTCTGGAAATATTGTTTTTGCCAATGTTTCATTTACTTATCCGCATACTGGTATAAAAGCACTAAAGAACTTTTCGCTCACCATTAAAGAAGGAGAGAAAGTGTTGATACTTGGCCGCACCGGTAGTGGCAAATCCACAGTGGCGCAACTGCTGCTCCGGTTTTACGATGCAGATGATGGCCAGGTAACGATTGGTGGTAAAAATGTTCAGCATATACCGTTAAGGCAATTACGTAACGATATTAGCTATGTGCCACAGGATGTTTTTCTTTTCAGCGATACGGTAAGTGGCAATATAAGTTTTGGGCTTGCGGATAAAGCCTCAATAGAAACGGTTAAAACAGCCGCAAACAATGCCAGTATACATAACGAAATAGAAACACTTCAACATGGCTACGACACATTGGTAGGAGAAAGAGGCGTAACCCTTAGCGGCGGACAAAAACAGCGTATATCTATTGCAAGGGCGCTTATAAAAGAGCCACAGATTATGTTGTTTGATGATTGCCTGAGTGCAGTAGACGCCAAAACAGAAAACCACATCATCAACAACCTTTATAAACTGCTTGGCAACAAAACAGCCATACTTATTACGCACCGCATTTTCACCGTATTTAATTTTGACCAGGTAATTATTATTGACGACGGCGAAATAATTGAACAGGGCACACATGATGAACTCCTTGCGCTAAATGGTTACTATGCCGAACTCTATCAATTGCAAACCAGCGAAGAAAATGCGGCTTAACCGGGCATACAAACAATCGGTTTATATTAACGCTATTTTATATTCTGCAAACAAAAAAATCATCAGCAATGCATTGCTGTTCAACCCATGAATTTATTGCCTTCGCAAACATAATTAACATTAAAATATCATACCTTTTTTCTTAATTTACTTTAACATCTGCAACACCTGTTTGGCATAATCATTGGCGACAACAGAAAAAAATAACCAATGAAAAAAACACTTTTTGTAATGGCTGCAGGTCTTGGCCTGGTAGCCATCAGTTGTAACAAAAGCACCAGCAGCAGCACTGCTGCATATGCTTCATTTGCAGTGGTGAACGCATCACCGGATGCACCTTCACTTAACATATTTGTTAATGGTGCTTCTGTTGTTCAGGATTTTGCTTATGGGTCCGATACCGGATATTATGCAGCTCTTCCAGGAACTTACAATGTTCAAATGTTGTCGTTCCTTAATTCGGAAGCACTTGTGAGCGGAATAGTAACTTTTGGGCCGGGTAAATCTTACTCACTTTTTGCAATTGACTCATCAGCAAAAATGAAAATTGCCGCTGTGGAAGATGATTTTACCATTCCGTCTACAGATTCAGTAAGAGTGAGATTTTTACACTTCAGTCCAAATGCTCCGGCTGTAGATCTGGTAGCAGGTGGCACCACAATGCTGGCAGCCAACAGAACTTTTAACGATCAGGAACTAACCCCTGCCTATGCTCAATTTATTACACTTGCTGCAGGGACTTACGATCTTGACGTACGTTTAGCAGGTACAACCACATCTGTATTGCCGCTGCCAGGTACGGTGCTTGAGGGTGGAAAAGTATATACTTTTTATGCCAAAGGTTTTGTTGGCGGTATAGGCGTTCAGGCACTTGGTGCTGGTACGGTTATACACAACCAGGGACCCCAATAAGTGCTATCTTATTCACCTATAAAAAGAGCTGTTCAAATAAAAGAACAGCTCTTTTTGTTTAAACTTGTCTTGTGGGGCTCCAGTAACTCTATTGTGTCTAATGTACGCCAAAGCGGACGTCTTGAACCGCAACAATTCTAGTTGACAGGCAAGTAATAAAAATTACCCTGCACTGTATGCTAGCGCTGTAGATTTATTAAACCTGTCAGGCTTTTTTTCTGTCAGCTATAATAAGTGCAATACCGGCTGCTATTGCGGCACCACCCATCCAAACCGGCCAACCGATTGTATTGTTTTCTTTTTTGTTTATTTCAAGTGGCCCCAGGTCAACCACTTTTTTCTCGGTAGTAAAATTAATATTGGTAAAAACCAACATTAGAATTCCAACGATTATTACTACTATTCCCGCTGTTTTCATAATTTTTTAGATTTAAGCATTTTTAACAGGTTAAAAATTGTGCCGAAAATTATCAAGCCTCCCTGACCTGTGTTTTACGAGAATATGTACAATAATTATCTCAACTGTACATTTTTTTATACGCACTTTATGGCTTTTTCTTATTGCTTAATTCAATACAAGTTGCTTAGGTGAATCCGCAGTGTACTATTGCGATAGGAACAAAGTAAAATTTTAGCATTAACGTCTTTCTTCGTCTTGATTCGTGTCCGGAAAATAAAATAAGGATGCAACCTTGCGTGTATCCACGGATTGGAATAAAACATGATTAGGGACAGAATTTGAGTATTATGAAAACGAGTACGACAAAATTGAGTAGCGAATAAAATAACAGATCGCCGTTGAACGTTTCGTAGCCGGCAACTTCCGCCCCAATCTTTGCTGAGATAAAAGCCGAATAAAGTACCCAACCGTACAAGAGTGCGACGCAACCAAAGCTTAATATCGGATCAAATGCCCGGCCCAAAAAAAACTTTACTTATAAAATATATAAGTTGAAATGAAGTTGATAAAAGAACAGGTATCTTAGTACTGTTTAGAATTACAAGCTATGAGTAAA
>JBBRDW010000083.1:0-20136 GCA_038203525.1 Chitinophagales bacterium
ATTTTGAATGTTTTAATCATGCTTTCACCTAATAATTCTAATGTAATATTATCCGTATATTTCAATTCCTTGGCAATATCTAATGCGGCATCAACTTCTACGATTGAGCCTCTGGCAATTTCATAATATCTTTTCCGTTCGGCTTCAGATTTCCGGGATGAGCCTTCTGCAATATTCAGGTGAACTGATAAAGCTGCTCTTCTAATTTGACTAATCATACAAAACTTCTCATCTGCAGGGAAACTATTGGTCAACTTGCAACATTCCAATACAAATGTTTTAGAAAAAGTATAAACATCAAGTTTCTGATGATTAAGTTTGAGAAACATGGTAATCGATTATTCATTTTAATAAGAAAATAGTAATTCTTTATTTCAGAAATCCATTGCCCATTCACCCCAACAACTTCGCCGCGTCTTTTGCGAAATAAGTCGCAATCAAATCTGCCCCGGCTCTTTTCATTGAAGTAAGTGTTTCGAGGATTGCTTTATCTTCATTGATCCAGCCCATTTTGGCAGCGGCTTTTATCATGGCGTACTCGCCACTGATGTTGTACACACTAACGGGAACGTCAACTGCATTCTTTACTTCACGCACAATATCGAGGTAAGGAAGGCCGGGTTTTACCATTACAATATCGGCACCTTCTTCTACATCCATCAGCGCTTCTTTTACAGCTTCAATGCGGTTGGCATAATCCATTTGATAGGTTTTTTTATCACCAAAACCTGGAGCGGAATCGAGTGCATCACGGAAAGGGCCATAGAAGCATGAGGCAAATTTTGCACTGTATGCCATGATGCCCGTTTTGGTAAAATTGTTCTGTTCAAATGCTTCACGGATGGCACCGATACGGCCATCCATCATGTCACTTGGTGCAACAAAATCTGCACCAGCTCGTGCATGACTGAGGCTCATTTTTACCAAAGCGTCTACTGTCTCATCGTTTACAATTTGGCCATCTTTTACAATACCATCGTGGCCGTAAGAAGAATAAGGATCAAGCGCAACGTCAGTCATAACAAGCATTTCGGGACATGCATCTTTAATGGCTTTGATGCTCCGCTGCATTAAACCATCGGGGTTCCATGCTTCTTTACCAGTATTGTCTTTTGTTTCGTCTTTTGCTTTTACGAAAAGTAAAACAGATTTTATACCGAGGCTCCATAACTCTTTAACTTCCTTTACTGTATTATCAATTGAGTAGCGGTAATAGTTGGGCATCGAAGGTATTTCGAACGCAATATTTTCCCCTTCATCAATAAAAAGTGGAGCGATAAAATCGGCAGTTCTTAAAATTGTTTCTGCAACCAGGCTTCTTATTGCTTGTGACTGACGGAGTATTCTGTTTCTTCTTAATAAGATCATGATGCTTTCATTTATTTAATAACGCTAACATTTATTTACCTTTTTTGACCACTCAATTTCATCTGGATCGGGTTCATTTATCCAATCCTTTGGATGTAAACAAGCCTGTAATAATTTATCTTCTTCACTGCCTGGCTCCGGCTGATAATTATATTCGAAACGAACCGTTGGCGGCAGACTCATTAAAATACTTTCTGTTCTGCCATTTGTTTTCAAGCCAAACAAAGTTCCGCGGTCGTGCACCAAATTAAATTCAACGTAACGGCCCCTTCTAATTTCCTGCCAATGTTTGTGTTCTTCAGTAAAGACAGTATCTTTTCTTTTTTCAACTATTGGAAGGTACGCTTCAACAAATGCATTACCGCAGGCTTTGCCAAAATTCATCCAGAAATCTATGTTTTTTTCACCTGCAGGTTTTTGATAATCGTAAAATATTCCTCCTATACCCCGGCGCTCTTTATTGCGATGCCAGTTTACAAAATAATTATCGCAGGTTTCTTTAAATTTTGCATAAAAAGCGGGGTCGAAATTATCGCAAACATTTTTATAAGTCTGGTGAAAATGTTTTGCATCTTCTTCAAATAAATAATAAGGTGTAAGATCTGTTCCTCCACCAAACCAGCGGTCGATTACTTCGTTATAGTCATCATACAATTCAAACATACGGTAATTGCAATGTACGGTTGGCACAAAGGGATTAGATGGATGTATTACCAAACTTAACCCACATGCAAACCATTTGCTACCGAAGATTTTCAGTTCCTTCCGCATGGCGTTGGTTACTTCACCCTGAACTACAGAAGTATTAACGCCGCCTTTTTCAAACAGGTTCCCGTTGCTTATAACTCTTGTAATACCTCCTCCGCCTTCAGGACGCTGCCAGGCATCTTCAATAAAGGTTGCTTTGCCATCGCATTGTTCCAGTGCATTGCAGATGCTATTTTGAAGGTCGTGAATAAAATCGACCCAGGTTTTTTTGGTGTTCATGGCATCACTCGTTTCTGCAAAGTTGTTTCCTTTCATGCAATCTAATTATGATTACTGTCATATAAATAAATACCAGAAAATGGCACAATCGAATCTCAATGGTTCTTATAACCTGCCCGTGCCGGAAAGCCCTGATTAATAATATGCGCCCGTTGAAATATTCCGAATATTTAACCTAAGGTACAAGCGTTCGACCATCGCCATGGGGCGGGGCAAGCTGCAACAAAAGTTCAATCAAGGTAATTGCGCCGCCCCAAAAAAATAAAAAAAATTAGTTTAAACAATGCCATTCTTTCACCGTATCCACAAATGCTCTTGCATGATCTACCGGAACATTTGGCAAAATTCCGTGACCAAGATTTGCCACATGATGATTGCCATTGAATGCTGCCATCATTGCCTTTACTTCTTTTTGAATAACTGGTATTGGAGACAATAATTTTGCCGGATCAAAATTGCCCTGCAATACAATATTTGGCCCGGCAAATTCTCTGGCCGTTTGTGGTTTTATACACCAGTCAATACCCAAACCATGTGCTCCTGTTGCTGCCATTGCATCTAAACTATGCCAGGCTCCCTTTGCGAAAATTATGGTTGGTACTTCGTCTTTTAATTCAGTTACAATCTGTCTGATATATTGCAGCGAAATATTTTCAAAATCTTCCGAACTTAACAGGCCGCCCCAGCTATCAAATATTTGTATAGTATCTGCGCCTGCTGCAACCTGACCTTTTAGATATGCGATGGTTGTGTCAGTAATCATCTGCAGTAACTGATGTGCAAGTTCCGGTTGCGTGTAACAAAACGCTTTTGCTTCATCAAAAGTCTTGGAGCCTTTACCCTGAACCATGTAACAAAGGATTGTCCATGGTGCGCCCGCAAAACCAATCAGCGGAACACGGCCATTAAGTTCCTGTTTTATTAATTTAATTGCATCGAAAACATAACCCAATGTTTCATTAACATCTGGCACACGAACACGGTTTAAATCAAGGGCAGTTTTTATTGGTTCTGGAAGAATGGGACCTTTACTTTCTATCAGTTGCACTTCAAGGCCCATTGCCTGTGGCACAACAAGAATATCAGAAAAAAGTATGGCCGCATCAACGCCAATTATGTCAACGGGCTGAAGAGTAATTTCGCATGCCAACGCAGGTGTTTCAACCCGTTCAAAGAAGCCGTATTTTTCCCGCAGCTTCATGTATTGGGGCAGGTATCTGCCTGCCTGACGCATCATCCAAACGGGTGTGCGTTCTGTTTTTTCGCCGCGTAAAACCCGTAACAATAAATCGTTTTTTAAATCGCTCATGCTGCTTTATTTTATATCTTTCTTTTATATTTTTTAAACAGCCGTTTTTGAACCCGGCTTTAAATCTTTGTGCATCGTTCCTTGCGTCGCACTCTTGTACGTTTAAAACTATATTAAGCAAGTTCCAAAGTTCACCTGTTCATAAGTTCCAGCAGTTAATGCAACTAAAAACCCGTGAACGTTTCGAACTTGTGAAAGTGTGAACTGCTGCCTTAGGGTCTGAACGTACAAGAGTGCGACGCAAGAGACGCTCAATTGAAATACTGTTGCCCGGCTCCAAATTTTCTTAACCGAAATAACTGATCACGTTCTCTATCATTTGTTCTTTACCCGGCCACTCGCTTATGATTATTTTATTGGCGCAATATGTTTGAATGGTTGCAGCAGTTGTATTGCCGATTGAAAACAGCGTAACACCTGAACGGATTGTGTTCATGGAAAAAAAGCTATGCACTGCGCTGGGACTAAAAAAAAGTATTGCATCGTAATCTTTTTCAATGAATAGCGGTAGTTGAATGGTTTTGTAAACCACCAGTTCGTGCACAGTGATATTGTTGAAACGCAGCATTTCGGGTAAGTCGTCGAGCCGGTGATCTCCGCAAAAAAAAACGACTTCTTTTATTGATTTTTTACGGGTAATTTTTTCTGCCAGCGCAGTTGCATTTTTAGCAGTTTCGGCTACGGCTGGTTCTCCAAAAAAATAATAAACCACATCTTTTGTAATACCACCTAAACAGTAAATTGTCCAATCGGGTACTTTTGAAAACTGGGTAATAATCGCTTCTACCGCATTTGTACTGGTGAAAACGGCAGTTATTTTTTGATTTGCCAGCTCCTGTATTTGTGCCAATATTGCAGGAGCCCTTGTTGGTTCGGTTTCAACAAACGCAACTACATCAATAAATATATTCTTTGCAAATGCTTTTTGAATAAGCAGTTCATTTAACGGGCGTGTACATAATATTTCGATATTATTTTTTTGCATTGCGTACTGCGTCTGATATTTCTCTTCCTCCGTTCTGCAACATTTCTTGTGCTGCCGTTTTACCTAAATTTTCAGCCTCTCTCAAAGAGACGGTTTTTGCAATTTCTGCTTTTGCTGATCCATCTAACGAAAAAATATTTCCCCTGAAATGAAGGTTGTTATTTTGTATTGCTGCGAGTGCACTTATTGGTGTTGAACAGCCGCCCATTAAAGTTCGCAAAAAATCTTTTTCAATTTTTGTGCAAAGGGCAGTGTCTGCATGGTTTAGTATGCTGCAAACGTTTTTGGCTTCGTTGTCTTCTTCCCTGCATACCACCATAATAGCACCTTGCGAAGGTGCTGGTAACATCCAATCTAAATCAACTGAGTTGTGTGGCCGAAGGCCGATGCGTTCTAACCCGGCAGCGGCAAAAATGGCTCCGTTCCAATTGCTGTCGGCTACTTTTCTAAGCCTTGTATTTACATTGCCACGAAGGTTTTCTATTTTATGGTGCGGATACCGGTGCAACCATTGAGACTGCCTGCGAATGCTGCTTGTAGCTATAACTGCCTGCGAAGAAAAATTGTTAAGAAAATCGATATTGTTTTTAAAAACGAATATATCTTTAAAAGAAGCTCTTTCTAAAACTGCAGCCTGAGCAATGCCATTAGCTAGTTGAGTTGGCACATCCTTCATGGAGTGTACAGCAATATCGATGCGTTTGCTGAGTAATGCAGCATCTAGAGTTTTGGTGAAAATGCCCTGCACACCAATTTCGTACAAAGGAGTAACCAGGTCTATATCGCCATCGCTTTTTATGTAAACTAACTCACTGTTTATATGATTTTCTGCTAATTTTTTTTTTACATGTGTTGCCTGCCAAATGGCCAACTGACTGTCTCTTGTTCCAATCCTGAAAACTTTACTCATGGGTTGTTTAGTTAACCGTGCAGGTAATAAAATCGTTAATGGCTTCTATATAGTAACAGCCGGGTTGATGCTGGCTGCGCATTTTAAGCGCCATATTGCTAATTGTTTTCTGGATATATTCTGTATTTTGATCTTTATTTAGTTTGGAATAGTTTTCGGTACGCTCAGCCGGAAATAAGTTAGACTGCTGCATATCCATAAGCTTTTGCTTAACTGCTTTTAGCACCGGAACATTTTTACGCATATTGTACCACTCAACAAACTCTGTAGTGAGTTCGGCTATGATTGCTTTTGCTTTTGGAACTTCTTCCATACGCTTTTGCAAAGTTGCATCGTTTATCCTTGACAGGTCGTCTACGTTTACCAAAGTAACATGTGCCAATTCTTTCGCTGCAGGATCGATATTATTGGGGATAGATAAATCGATGAGTATTTTATTGCCACAGTTTACCAAGTCATTCTTCATAATGATCGGGTCTGTTGCACTGGTAGCAACTATAACGATGTCTGCGTTTTGAACCAATGCCTGGGCACTTTGAAAAGGAGCAAACTGTAAACCCATTTCTTTGGCCAGTTCATCGGCTGTTTCTTCTGTGCGGTTGATTAAGGTAATATCAGTTGTTGCCAAATAATCAACGAGGTTTTTGCAGGTATTGCGGCCGATTTTACCTGTACCCAGCAAAACAATTTTTTTATTTTTTACATCCTGCACATTATCGCGAAGAAACTGGATAGCTGCGAAAGACACAGAAACCGTACCTCCGCTAAGTGCTGTTTTTGATTTGATGGATTTTGAAGCCTGCAGTACTACGTTTAGCAGGCGCTCTAAAAAAGTACCCATAAAACCATTTTCTTTCGCAAACCTTACTGCCAGTTTTATCTGGCCAACTATTTCGTAGTCGCCAAGGATTTGGGAGTCTAACCCGGCGGCTACCTCAAATAAATGTTCAACTGCTTTCCACCCTCTTTTTATATATGCCAGTTCTTTAAATGTTTCTATAGAACCCGCTGTTTCGCTGCAAAGTAGTTTGATCAATGTTTCAGCGTTGGGTGCAACTCCATAAATCTCTGTACGGTTACAGGTGCTTAAAACAAATAATTGTGAAACATGTTCGGAAGGGGCATTTTGTAACAGGGAAGCGTAATGGGCATTACTTACAGCAAACTGCCCCCTGCTGGAGGCATCTGTTTTTTTATAATTAATGCCTGCTATATAAAATTGGTTAATATCCATGAATAATTTTATCGTCTTATTGACTTAATTACATACGCAAAAGTATGTCCATGGTTTGCTTGAAAAGTATGACTTGCGTCATGTGAATGTCATTTTTGTGTCACAACTTGTTTGAAACGGTATAAACATGAAATGAACAGGCTTTTTTAAAAGTTGAACAAAGCGTTTTTTTTGCCGGCTAATTGGCTTTTTTCGGGCTGTTTCTGATGCTATGAAACAAAAGCGATGAACGGATTGCGACGCAACAGACGATGCCATGATATTTATAGCTGGTATTATAAATGTATTTTAGGCAGTTGAACTCTTAAGACGAAAATGTTTGATAAACAGCTAATTTTATGCCCCAAAGATTTTTATGGATAAAACAATTGAATGTATTAAGGATTTGTTTGTAACCCTTAGTGGACAAACATTTGAGCGCATTACCAAATTGCCCGAAAGCGGCAGCGACCGCACCTATTTCAGAATTTATATTCATTGTAAAACCTATATTGCTACACACAATTTGAATGTAAAAGAAAATAAAACCTTTATTAATTTCAGTAAACATTTTAAGCAGATTGGCCTGCCGGTGCCAGACATTTTTGCCGTTGATAAGGAGCATACGATATATATACAGGAAGATTTAGGCAACACATCTTTATTGAACGAACTGGAGAAACACGGGCATAATGACCTTGTGTATGAGCTCTTTTGTAAAAGCCTGCAAAAGCTGGCACAACTGCAAATTAAGGGGCATAATGGAATTGATTATAACCTTTGCCTTACAGCAAAAGAGTTTGGCAGGCAGGCTATTATGAGCGACCTGCTTTATTTTAAATATTACTTTCTTGATACATTAAAACTGCCATACGATAAGCAAGCGTTGCTTGATGATTTTGATACGCTAAGTACCTACCTCACCAAAGCAGCCTATAAATATTTTATGTTCCGCGATTTTCAAAGCAGGAATATAATTGTAAAAAATAATGAAGTTTTTTTTATTGATTACCAGGGCGGCATGCGGGGAGCTTTGCAGTATGATGTTGCCAGCCTTTTATGGCAGGCCAAAGCAGAGTTGAGCGATGACTGGAAAAATAGCCTTCTCACCCATTACATGGATACGGTCGATAAAATATTAGAGAAGCCCATCAACAGGAAGCTCTTTATCAGTCAGTACCACGGTTATGTTCTAATACGTTTGCTACAGGTGTTGGGGGCTTATGGTTTTAGGGGTTTGTTTGAGCGGAAAGCACATTTTTTGGCGAGCATACCGCTTGCCTTAAATAATATGAAATGGTTTTTGGAGCATAACCGTGTGGGGCTATCCCTGCCTGAGTTTGACAGAATATTGGCCCTCATTACCGACCCTGAAATTATTAACCGTTTTGCGCCAACACAGGCAAACGAAAACACGCCACTAACTGTTACGATAAAAAGCTTTTCTTATAAAAAAGGAATTCCGCAAGATCAGTCTTTAAACGGTGGCGGGTTCGTATTCGATTGCAGAGGAATCTTAAATCCTGGCCGTTTCCATGCCTATAAAACAATTACCGGACAAGACAAGCCGGTAATCGATTTTCTGGAGCAGCAAACAAAAATGAACGATTTTCTAAACAGCGCTTTTGATATTGTGGATATATCCGTAGAAGACTATTTGCAAAGAAATTTTGAAAGTCTCGCGATAAACTTTGGCTGCACAGGTGGTCAACACAGGAGCGTTTATGCAGCAGAGCAAATGGCAAGGCATCTTAAAAATAAATACAGGGTTAAGGTAACATTAGAACATACCAATCGGGACAGTTGGGTAAAAGAAAATAAATAATCACAGTAGCTAAAATAATTTTTTTGGGCCCGGCTTTAGCACTGCTGTTAAGCTTTTCTTGCGTCGCACTCTTTTACTGTAAATCTATATTGGGCAAAAAACAGCCCTCGTAATAATAATGAACTTTGCTGAATTAAAATAATATGAACGAACCTAATAGCTCCTCTTCCGGCAACAGTGGAATATGCAAAGCAATGATTCTTGCAGCGGGATTGGGCACAAGGCTAAAACCTTTTACAGACAGCCATCCTAAGGCCCTTGCCATAGTAAATGGTAAAAGTTTACTGCAACGCAACATTGAATACCTGCAGCAATATGGAATTAAAGAGGTAGTAATTAATGTGCACCATTTTGCAGACCAGATTATTAAAGTAATTAATGAGAACAGCGGATGGGGAAGCAATATTACTATCAGCGATGAAACCGATGAGGTTTTAGAGACAGGAGGAGGTTTAAAAAAAGCAGCATCATTTCTAACAGGCCACGATGATTTTGTGCTGCTCAACGTTGACATACTCACTGATCTTGACCTTAAAGAAATGATTTCTTATCATTTAAAATACCAACCGCTGGCAACTTTGGCAACAACTAACCGCAAAACATCAAGATATTTTCTTTTCGATGCAAATAACGAATTGTGCGGATGGAGAAATGTGGAAACCGGCGCAGAAAAAATATCCAGAATAGTTGACGATTATATGTTAAAGGCATTCAGCGGTATCCATATCCTTAGTGCAAACATCTTTTCTCAAATGAAGCAGCAGGGAAAATTTTCAATGGTCGATGTATATCTTGAAGCTGCAAAAACTCAAAAAATCCTTTCTTACGAGCAATCAACAAGCAGGTTTATTGATGTAGGCAGGCCCGAAAGTATTATTAAAGCAGAGGCGCTTTTTAAATAAATTGTGATTAGGATGCATCGTGCCAAATAGTTTTGTGCAATAGTAAACCTACCTGCACAAGCCGAATAAAGGACAAAGTGTAAAAGAGTGCGACGCAAAAGAAGAACTATAGTTGTAATGTAGTTGGGTCCAGTAAAATAACCTTGCCTATTCATAGGTTGATACAGCTATAATAGAATTTGAGGGGGTGAAATTTGGAAGCTAATATCAAATACCATTACATTTGCACCAGAAATGAAGAAGAGAAGGGAACGAAAATCGTTCCCTTCTCTATTTATCTTATGGCAACAGACACAACTATACAGCACATAGAACAATTGGTTGACGGTATTTTAACTGATGAGCCCGAATATTTCAGGGTTCAGGTAAAAATTAAACCTACCAATAATATTAAGGTTTTCATTGACGGGGATAATGGCATTACTATTGAAAAGTGTGTGCGTTTTAACCGCCGTTTATACAAATTAATCGAAGAAGAGGGTTTGTTTGCTGAAGGCGATTTTTCTCTTGAACTTTCTTCACCCGGCTTAGACGAACCTTTGGGGATAAAGCGCCAGTATGCTAAAAATATTGGCCGCTTTTTGGAAATTGTGTTTAATGATGGGAGTATTAAGGAAGGCAAATTGCTAGAGATTGCGGATGAAGACATAGTTATGGAAGAAACCACCGGGAAAGGAAAAAACCTGGTTACACAACAGTTGGTAATACCATTTAACAGCATAAAAAAAACAATAGTTCAAATCAAATTCTGATTCTTACGGATTTAAAATCCGGATTTAAAATTTCCAGATATGGCAAGTATTAACTTAATAGAGGCGTTTCAGGAGTTCAAAGATGCGGAAAATATAGACCGCCCCACATTAATGAAAGTTGTGGAAGATGTTTTTAAGACATTGCTCCGCAAAAAATATGGAAGCGATGAAAATTTTGACGTTATTGTAAATGCAGAAAAAGGAGACCTTGAGATTATTAGGCGACGAATGATTGTTGAAGATGGCGAAGTGCAGGATTCATTGGCTGAAATTGCTTACAATGAAGCAGTAAAAATTGAGCCGGATTTTGAAGTAGGGGAAGAACTTTATCAGGAAGTTGATATACTCGATTTTGGAAGAAGGGCAATACTTGCGGCAAAACAAACATTGGCAAGCCGCATCAGCGATTTGAAAAAGAATGTTCTGGTTAAAAAATACGGCGACAGGGTTGGAGACATAATCACTTCAGAGGTTTATCAGGTATGGAAAAAAGAGGTTCTATTACTTGATGAAGAAGGGAATGAACTTATTCTTCCAAAATCTGAACAAATACCACAGGATTATTTTAAAAAAGGCGAAAACGTACGTGCAGTGGTGCGCAGGGTTGATATGAAAAATAATTCACCTGTAATTATTTTAAGCCGCACCAGCCCTGATTTTCTGGCAAAATTACTTGAAATTGAAGTTCCTGAAATTTTTGACGGCCTTATAACCATACGTAAAATTGTTAGGGAGCCTGGCGAAAGAGCAAAAGTGGCAGTAGAAAGTTTTGATGACAGAATTGATCCTGTCGGCGCTTGTGTAGGTATGAAGGGAAGTCGTATTCACGGTATTGTGCGTGAATTAAAAAATGAAAATATTGATGTAATCAACTGGACAAGCAATATTCAGCTTCTTATCCAGCGGTCATTAACTCCTTCAAAAATAAGTTATATGGAACTTGACAATGAAGGTAAGCATGCGGATGTTTATTTGAAGGCCGACCAGGTCTCTCTTGCAATTGGGCGAAGAGGCGTAAACATTAAGCTCGCCTGTGAATTAACCGGTTTTGATATTGACGTATTTAGAGAAACCGAAGACGGTGAAGAAGAATTTGATATTGATCTGGATGAATTTACAGATGAAATTGAACCTTGGATAATAGAAGAAATGAAAAGGGTAGGCTGCGATACGGCCCGCAGTATTTTGAATCTTACTGCAGAGGAACTGGAAAGAAGAACTGATCTCGAAAAAGAAACAATACACGAATTGCGAAGAATATTGCAGGAAGAGTTTGACCGCGAATAAATAAAGAACTAATCCATCTGTTGAAAGCAGAATGTGATGATTATGTTTTAGGTTTACAGATATTGGTTACCGCAGGAACTTTACTTTACAGCGTTGGGTTACTAAATAGCCTTTTATGTATTGTAAAATGGGAAAGTAACAGGCTTTGAAAATAGAAAAAGCGCCTTTTTGTAAGGCAAATAATAAAAAGAACTGAATGTCAGAATTGAAATTACCGAGATTATTAGCTGCGGCCACTGAATTTAATATTGGTCAGGATACCCTTGTGGAATTTCTCACCGCTAAAGGATTTAACCGGGATGAATTAAAACCAACTGCTAAGCTTTCAGAGGATATGTACCGTTCTTTGCAGCACGAATTTCAAAGCGATAAAGTTGCAAAAAATAAGGCCGACCTTATAGAAATTCCGAAGAGCGCAGCCCAGGTTGAAAGAAAGAAAAAGGATGAGGAAGAAATCAATTTTAGAAAAGATAAAGAAGAGAAAAAGGTTGAAAAACAAGCGGAACCGGTAATTTTACAACAACCTCAGCCCATCATTCCTGCGGAAACAGTACCCGCCGTTCAAGAGATTATTCCCCCGGAAATTTTACCGGTTGAAGTAATTGAACCTAAACCTGTGGCACCTGAAATTACAAGGATAGAAACGGTAGAACTTGAAGGCCCTAAAATGGTTGGTAAGATTGATCTTTCTACAATTGATTCATCAACAAGACCTAAAAAGGTAGTAAAGAAGAAAATTGAAGAACCTGATTTACCTAAACCTGAAATAGTAATAGTAAAGGAAGCGGAAAACCCGTCTGTAATAGAACCTGTTCAAATCGAAAATACTGAATTTGACACTGATATAGTTGACGAGCCTGAAGCAGAAGATACGGAAGAGAACGATTTAGGGCCTGTGATCGAAAATATTAAGGCAGAGAAACTCGAGGGGCCAAAAATTCTTGGCAAAATTGAGTTGCCACTGGACAGTGACACCAGGCCAAAACCTTCCTTTAGGGACGAGAAGCGTAAAAGAAAACGTATTCCAATTGATAAGAAAGGTGATAATAAACCTCAGGAAAATAAAGAAAGGTTTAAAAAAGACGGGGCAACACAAACTTTCCCTAAAAAACCAGAACCACCGAAAGAGCCAAGAGTTGGTGGGGGTATGCAAATACAAAAAGTAGGTGACAGACCTGTACGTTCAAATGACAGAAGCACTGGCGGCAGAGATAGAAAAGGTAGTGGAGGAAGAGACATTAAGAGGGAAGATAAAGAGATCGATCAAAAAGAAATACAGGAAAAAATCCGCGAAACCCAGGCTAAACTCGCCGGTTCAGGCGGAAGGGGTAAAAGTCTTAAGGCAAAATACCGTCGCGAAAAAAGACAGGAAAATGCAGATGCACTTGGTGAAATAGGAGAAGACAATAAATTGCAGGTTACTGAGTTTGTAACCGTAAGTGAATTGGCAAACCTGATGGACGTCAGTTTTGCAGAAGTTATAAGTAAGTGTATGAATCTTGGTATTATGGTTTCCATAAACCAACGGCTCGATGCAGAAGTAATAGAGCTCGTGGTAAGCGAATTTGGTTATGAAGTTGAATTTATCGGTGTAGAAGAAGCCGAAGATGACGAGGATGAACTTGATGAAGATGGAGATGGGCAGCAGTCGAGAGCGCCGATAGTTACCATAATGGGTCACGTAGATCACGGCAAAACATCCTTGCTCGATTATATAAGGAGTGCCAACGTAGTTGGTGGGGAAGCTGGTGGAATTACCCAGCATATTGGAGCCTATGAGGTTACGCTGGGTAACGGTAAACATATTACCTTTCTGGATACGCCCGGCCATGAAGCCTTTACTGCAATGCGTGCCCGCGGTGCAAAAGTTACCGATATAGCAGTAATTGTTGTTGCTGCTGATGATGCTGTAATGCCTCAAACCAGAGAGGCAATCAGTCACGCACAGGCGGCTAATGTTCCCATGATATTTGCTATTAACAAGATCGATAAAGATGGGGCAAATCCTACCAAGATATATGAACAGCTTTCCCAAATGAATCTATTGGTAGAAGCTTGGGGAGGTAAATATCAGAACCAGGAACTTTCAGCTAAGAAAGGACTGAATATTGACCTTTTACAGGAAAAAATATTGCTCGAGGCAGAACTTCTCGATCTTAAAGCAAATCCAGACAAAGAAGCGGTAGGTACAATTATAGAGGCGTCTTTAGATAAAGGTAGGGGTTATGTTGCAACCCTCCTGGTACAAAACGGCACGTTAAAACCGGGCGACCTTATTGTAAGTGGTCAGTATTACGGACGTGTGAAAGCAATGACAAACGAGCGTAATATCAAGATGAATTCAGCACCGCCGTCTACACCGGTGCAAATACTTGGTTTAAATGGTGCGCCGCAGGCTGGTGAAAAATTCAAAGTATATACAGATGAAGCTGAGGCAAAAGACGTAGCTGTAAAACGTGCACAAATTGCAAGGGAGCAGGGTCTTCGGGCCAGAAAACATATTACGCTTGACGAAATTGGCCGCCGCCTTGCATTGGGTAACTTTAAGCAGCTCAACCTTATCATTAAAGGAGATGTGGACGGTTCAGTTGAAGCATTGAGCGATTCGCTGCAAAAACTATCCACCGATGAAATTGTGGTTACCGTTGTACATAAAGCAGTAGGGCAGATTTCAGAAAGCGATGTATTACTTGCTACCGCTTCAGATGCAGTTATCGTTGCATTCAACGTTCGCCCTTCGATGCAGGCAGCAAGACTTGCAGAAAATGAAGGTGTTCAAATTAAAATGTACTCCATCATTTACAATGCAATTGAAGAGATCAAGAGCGCCATGGAGGGTATGCTGGAGCCAAAAATACAGGAGAAAATTACTGCAAACGTAGAAATACGCGAAGTATATAAATTCGATAAAGCCACTGTAGCAGGTTGCCAGGTTATTGACGGTAAAATAAGCAGGAACAGCCGTATACGAATCATCCGTGATGGAATTGTAGTGTACCCTGTGGGCGAAGGAAATGCAGAACTCGGCTCACTTAAACGGTATAAAGACGATGTGAAGGATGTAGCTACCGGAATGGAATGCGGTTTAACAATCAAGAATTATAACGACATAAAAGTTGGCGACATCGTAGAAGCCTACGAAGAAGAAGAAGTAAAACGAACACTGTAAATTTTAAAAGAAGGATTTTTGAGCCAGGCAATGGTTCCCTGAGCATTGTTCCTTGCGTCGCACACTTGTACTTGGTTAACGTTAGGCAACCGCTCACTGATTGTTTTTAAACTTGCAGCATAAGTGCCGCTGTTACTTATTCCTTTGTCTTTTAAACTGTTGAGTACTGCTTATAACGCACAAGCGTGCGACGCAAGGGACGGTCAACATGTTGACTAAAGCCGGGTCCAAAAAAATCTTCTATAAATATTTTATGTAGAAAAACAATTAGCCTCACCCGGCTAATTGTTTTGTTAAAAGCCATTTAATACGGTTGTAACTATTGGCTAATGCATATTTTTGAACTCATTAACAGATTATGAAAAAATTACTGTTCATTTTTTTGGTTGCTTTTTCTATTGGAGCTACCGGGGCTTTTGCGCAAACACAAAGAATTATTGCAGATAAAATTATTGCACAGATTGGCGATAAGATTATTCTCAAATCGGATATAGATAATGCGATTATTGATGCTAAAAGGCAGGATCCCGAATCTCCGCTTCCTGAAAATGTTGACTGCATGTTTCTGCAGGGTCAGCTTATACAAAAAACACTTGTTTTGCAGGCTGAGAAAGATTCCCTGGTAGTAGAAGACGATGAGCTGGAAGCTTTGCTTGATAATAAAATACGTTATTTCATTGGCGTATACGGCTCTCAGGATATGCTTGAGCAAATAGCCGGGCGTAGTGTATACCAGATTAAGGAAGATCTTAGGCAGCCTTTTAAAGAACGTACTTTATCAGAAAAGATGCAGGCCAAAATAGTTGATAATGTTAAGATTACGCCCAATGAAGTAAAAGAGTCTTTTGAAAAAATACCAAAAGACAGTCTGCGCTTTTACGAAAGTGAAGTTGAGGTTAGCCAAGTAATTATTTTCCCGAAAGCCAATAAAGAAATAGAAGATTATGTTGGTGTGCAGCTTGTTGATATGAAAAAGCAGGTTGAAACTGGCCAGAAAAAATTTGAGGCGCTCGCAAGGCTGTATTCAGAAGACCCAAGTGTGAAAGAAAATGGAGGCCAATTTAGCATAAACCGGGTAGAAAAAAATATTGACCCTACTTTTCTTTCAGCAGCTTTTAAACTAAAGGAGGGGCAGATTTCGCCGGTGGTAAAATCTAAATTTGGACTGCACATCATACAAATGATCAGCCGCGCCGGAGATGATGCTGTAGTAAGGCATATACTTAAAATTCCTCCGGTTACAGATGTTGAAATTAAAACGGCGGTTGCTAAATTAGACAGTTTACGAACACGAATAACTAATGGCAATATGGGCTTTGCCGATGCAGTAAATAAGTTTACCGAAGATGAAAACAGCAAATTTACCGGTGGCTATTTTACCGGACGGGATGGGTCTACTTCAATAGCGATTGATGAACTTGATAAGGATGCTGTAGTTGCACTGAAAGATTTGAAAGTAGGAGAGGTATCTAAACCACAGGTTTATTCCGATGACCGCGGCCGTAAAGCCGTTCGGATGCTTTATTTAAAGGCACGTACAGAACCTCATCGTGAAAACCTAAGGGATGACTATAATAAAATTGCTCAAAGATCGCTTGATGCAAAAAAGCAAATGGTGCTGGAAAAGTGGTTTAAAGAACATATACCAAACTACTATGTAACTATTGATAAAGATTATACCGGTTGCGACATTATAAGCGACTGGCTTAATGTTGCAAACGTTTCTACCCGATAATCAAGGGATTAAGGATAGACCATAAAATATAATGAACGTAAGTCCTTATTTTTTTGCGATTCCGCAGACAGATAAGGACTTATTAAATTATTGGTGACAGGGTTATTTGGTTTTGCATTGGCAACAAGCGCTGCTGTATTCCGTGAAGCTGATGATTAGGACTTTGGATGTAATTGTGCGAAGCGAAGAAAGTATGTTAGATACTAATTTGAGATTTGATTTAGTCCATAAGACGTTTAAGAAGATATAAGGAAAAACACAGGTGTTTGCTACGTCCTGTTTTTTTAACTCTTTTCCTCCCATGCCAATCATTCGGTGTATCCCCATACCCTCTGAGAGTGATTTAGTTTTTTTCAATAGCCAGAGGTTCTTCATTACTTAATACGGAATATTGATAGCGGCTTCGGTTGCGCTTTCAAATAGCCGTAATATCACCAGTTGCAAAAATTGTACGCAAGTTGTGAGCACTGTTCTGAATAACGATGGTAAGGTTTGCCAGTTCTCTTTTAGAAATACCGGTTTCTACCGCCTATTTAATCTCCATTGATACCCTGATGCCCAGGGCAATGAATGTTGGAGCATTTTATAAAAGAGCATTTAATTCCCCAAGGGTTTCTTTAATGATCACTTGTTTGGCTGAAAACATATTTATTTATGCAAAAGGTCTTATACAAGCAAAAAAAATGAGATAACAAAGTTTGGGCTAAATATGATGTCTTGTTGGTCTTGCTTGTAATACCAACATTTTACAGTCATTAAAAGGAGATGGTGTAGAAGACAGAAAAGTAAGCATACACCCAGCAAATGAATAGCCAATAGTTAGGTGAAAGACAAATACAGATGTTGCGTTTGGCGCCAAAATATAAGTGAGCCTTGCAAAAGGAATTGACTTATTGGCTAAATGATCGTAGTAGGTATTTAATGAGGGCAGGTGTATAAAAGTATCAGTAGAAAATTATAATGTCAGGTTTGGTTTTTATCCGAAAAAAGTATTAACCCAGATTCCGCATTAGAAAATAAAGTAACATGGAATTTGATATAAGCTATATCAGCAAAGAGATTACGCCTTTGGGAGGCATGATTTTTTTAAAGCAAATGTTGCAAAAAACCGGTTTTAGGGAGCTCATTAAAGCAAACCCGAACCTGCCCCAACCAAAATCGAACAAAGGGTATAAAACTTCAACCATCATTGAAGGGTTTATTACCAGTATTTGGTGTGTTGCAAACCGATTTATGCATACCGAGGTTACCAGGCACGATGCAGCCTTAGGGAAAATTTTGATTGGAAAGACACTTCAGCTCAGGATACTTACAAGCGTTTCTTTTCAAAATTTACCCGGGCAACCAATCACAGGTTAGCGACTATTTCTATTCCTCGATATTCGATAATTTCAAATTTGACAATTTTACTTTAGACATAGACTGTTCTGCAATGACAAGGTATGGCGTACAGGAAGGGGCAAAAAAAGGCTATAATCCTGCCAAAAAGGTCGCAGCTCACACCATCCTTTAATTGCTTTTATTGCCGATGTAAAACTAATTGCCAATATGTGGCTTCGCAGTGGAGACACATCTTCTGCCAATTTTTTTATCTTTTTTAGAAGACACCCTGTCCAAATTAAAAAATAAAACGGTGAGTTTAATTCGCTTAGGCAGCAGGTTCTTCGATGCAGCAATTTTAGATTATTTAGAAGCTAAGCCAATGGAATACATAGTGGCAGCCAAGTTTACACATCCTATTCAGCGGCTCACTGCCAACAGTAAAAATTGGGTAGCACTGGATACAGGCATTGAAATTTCTGAACAAATGTATAAAAGTGATTTCTGGCAGAAGCCAAGAAGAAAAATGATTGTAAGGCAACGGATAAAAGACAGACCGCAAGCCACAGGTAAACAATTAGGGCTTTTTGCAGAAGAAGAAATTTATAAGAATTATCGTTATTCAGCTTATGTAACCAGTATGAAACTAGCCCCGGCAGAAATATGGAGATTATATAGGGGCAGAGCCGATGCAGAAAACAGAATTAGGGAATTGAAGTATGATTTTTGCTTCGATAGTTTTAATCTAAAAGACTCTTATGCCAACGAAGCTGCTTTGATATTTGCCATGATAGCCTACAATTTAATGGCACTTTTTAGAGCATTTGTACTACAGGAAAAAATGCAGAAAACATTGTCGACACTTCGATACAGGACATTTGCTATTGGTGCTTACTTTGAAAAAGTAAATGATAAACTCGTACTCAAAATTGCTTTAAATAAGAGACGAAGAACATGGTTTTCGGGGCTTTGGAACCATTCTAAAGTTTTCGATTATCCATTTGTGTTTTCTAATGGGTAATCTCGGTTAAATCTAAAAACCCTGTCGGGTTTAGATTACAGGATGCCTGAATTTTTTTGAACCACGTGAATTATAAAATAGCTTTGCGGATCAATAAAAAAGTATGGCATTAAAATACAGTCAGTTTAAAGCAATGCTGGCTATTAGCAAAGCAAGCCTCACCGCTACTTTCCGCAGTCCATCGGCTGTAATTTTCAGTATTGGTTTTCCATTGATCTTTATTCTCGTTTTTGGTTTTATGGGTAATGGCGGCGGTTTTTCTTTAGACGTTGCTATGGATAAAAACAGCGATACCAGTAACCCGCTCCATTCAATAATAAAAAATTTAAACGGCCTTCATTTTATTGATCAGCCGGATAGTCTTTTGAAAGAAGATCTTGAAAAAGGCAACCTCACTGCAATCATTAATATAAAGAAGAATGAAACAGGTAACAACCCGGCTTATCTTGTTCAGTTAAAAAGTTCCGAAGCGGTTAAGCCGGAGGACCTGCAGATATTACAATCCATTTTAAATTCAGTTATTGGGGGTATTAATAAAAACGTTTATCCCAATGCCCCAACCGTAGCTGTTGTTGACGCCAATATTCAAAAAATCCCAGGTAGAATTTACAGGCGTATCGATTTTATTTTGCCCGGGCAGCTGGGCTTCTCCCTGTTAAGTGCCGGTGTATTTGGCGTAGCATTTCTTTTCTTTAACCTGCGGCAGCAACTGGTGCTTAAAAGGTTTTTTGCCACGCCTATAACCCGGCCCTACATTGTACTGGGCGAGGCGATAAGCCGTGTAATATTTCAAATGATTGCAGCGGTTGTAATTATTGGCATTGGCGTTTTTGCTTTTCATTTTACACTCGTAAACGGCTTGCTTACACTTATTGACCTTATGATTTTAAGCCTGTTAGGTTTAATTGTTTTTATGGGTTACGGTTTTATAGTTAGTAATGTAGCAAAAAACGAAAGCACTATTCCACCGCTTGCCAACTTGTTTACTTTTCCACAGTTTTTATTATGCGGCACTTTTTTCCCCATCACCGTATTTCCAAAATGGATGCAGTTTTTCTGCAATATGCTGCCACTTACACATTTGAACAATGCAATGCGCCAGGTATCTTTTGAAGGTGCCAGTCTTTTAAGCGTTTGGCCGGAGGTAGGCATACTTTTAATTTGGGGCGTACTTCTCTACGGGTTGGCTATTAAGGTTTTTAAGTGGGAATAAACAAATACAAAAATAATTGTTGGCCCGGCATTAAATCATTGTGCATCGTTCCTTGCGTCGCACTCTTGTACTGATGGAAGTGAAGCAACAAGGCAAAGAGGCAACAAGGCAAAGAGGCAAAGAGGCAACAAGGCAAGGAG
>JBBRDW010000084.1:0-20056 GCA_038203525.1 Chitinophagales bacterium
TTTAAAATTCATGTCGTCTGACACGGTTAATTTCCATTTATCGAAATTTACATCGCTGCCCAGTATATGCTGAAATCCTTTCTGGTACTGCAATGTAAAGGTTGGATATTTGGAACCAATTGGCACTTTCTCCCTGGGAAACTGTATAAACTGCTGGCCAGGCTGGTACTGTAATTCCACACTTGCAATTACTGCCTGGTGGCGGGTAAACTGTTCACCAATTTTTTCAACGGGGTAATTGGGCGTAAATTCTTTACTACTTTTAAAGATGGAATAATCGGTTGTATTCTCCAGTGGTAAACGGTCTTCGTATAAAAGATTGGCGGTTATGCGCATGTCGTTATCGAAACGCCGGTTGTAAGTAACGGAGCCAAAATAATTTTCATCAATCTTTAGGTAATTTTCGCGCAGTAATAAAGTATAAATGCTGTTTACGAGCGGCAGTATTGGGTTGGTATTATTTAACTGGCTAACCCTTTTACCGCCTGCAAATGCCCATGCTGTTCGGCTGCTGGTGCCGCCATCTTCATCAATTTCTACAGAGCGTTTAGAGAATTGCAAAGTACCCCATGCATTAAAATGTGTATTGCCTAAACCGTAACGCAAATGTGGTGTAAAACTGATGCGCTGCCGCGATGCAAGATTGGTTTTTCGGATGGTAGCTTCCATGTTTAAAGCAACACCTTCCACCGTATTATATTGCACATTTTTTAGCAGCGGCTGCCAGGTAAAATTCACCGGCTTTTTGGGGTCGTAATCAGATCGGTTAAAGCCAGTCCAGAACACTTTCTTTACATTCACTTTCCCCTGTGCTTTACGCATGGAATCTATATAAGGTTTGCTTGCCAGTGAATCTTTTCGGTATTGATAAACGCTGTCTTTTATTTTATAATCCTTTGCTTCTTCGGGTTCCAATTGCACGGGGCGCACAGAATCCCAGTAGGCTTTTGATTTTTTGTTTACTGCCGTATCGTACTTCACCACTACATTATTAAAATACTTTTTATTATACAGAGGTGTTACATCATACTTGTTGTACACATTTAAAAAATTACCAACAGCATCTATGCCAAACTGGTTAAAGCTAAAATATACCACCTGGTCTTTAGTGCGCCATACATTGCCGCCAATTGGTACCTGTATCTGCTTAATTTTTAAAGTGTCTAAAATCTCCAACGCCGATTCTTTGCCAAGGTTTAGTTCAAGGCTGTGAATGCGCCAGTCGTCTTCGGTAATATTAATTGTACCAAAAAACAGTGGCTCAAATTTTCTTTTTGGTATCACCTGAATTTTGTTGATGGCTTTACCATCTTCGTAAAATGTACCTAAGTATTTAAATTTATAAAAATTAAATGCGCCATCTGCAATCGGCGACACATAACCACGCGGACTAAACTGCGTGATAAACACATTTACATTGTCGTTATAAAAATTAATGAACGATGGAAAATTAAAACCAAAACCATTCGATCCGCTCTCCCTGCCCGATAAAACTTCCAGCTTTGTTTTATCCGGTTTTTTGTAAGCGATCTTTGTAAGCGACTCCGATAAATACAAAATACCCTTGCCTGCAGAGTCAAGCCCACTCTCCTTTTTGTCTTTTTCTTCTATTTTTTTACCGAATAGTTTGTTGGGTAGTTTACGTGTTTTAATCAGTGTTTTTATGTAAGCCTCGCAGGTAAAAGAGTCAAGCGGTTCGCGGTAGTCGGGTTTCTTTTTTATCGCGTTGCGTATAATTTCGTATGCCGGATCTTCGCCACCGCTTTTTACGGTTACTTCCTTCATCGTTGTTTGCTGCGGCCGCAACTGAAAGTTGAGCGTAACATCCGTTTCCCCAACCGTAATTTTTTTTTCTTCTTTAGCATAGCCAACATACTGGCATACAATGGTGTAGCTGCCTTTATCGAGTTGCAAAAAATAAATACCCTGATTATTGGTGGCAGTTCCCCTGCTCGTTCCTTTTACAAGTATCGATGCATAAGCTAATACATTGCCATTATCGTCAGTAACGCTGCCGGAAATTTTACCGGCAAATGAAACCGCTGAAAGGCAAATAAAAACAATGATAAAAACCGCAGGTAAATGTCTAATCATAAAGAACGGGTGTAATAAAAGTATGTGGCGAAAATAGCAGGGTAAAGGTTACAGAAAAGCGAAAATTAAAAAGCATTTTTAACTGTAGTATAAAAGCAAAAAATAAAGGGTTTTATGGGCCCGGCTTATATACTGCTATGATGCATCCGTTGCGTCGCACGCTTGTACTTTCGGAACAGTTAGCAGCAAGCTACAAGCTTTAGGCAAAAATATAAGAGCTAATTGCCTGCAGCTAAAAGCTCATAGCTATTCTTCTGTACAAGAGTGCGACGCAAGCAACGATGCCTTGAAAAACCAAAGCTGATAACAAAATTATTGTTTTGATTCTTTTACCGTTATATCAAAAATAAGAATGCTGTTTGGCGGAATTTCAGCAGCCCTGCTGCGTATAGAATACGCCAGCCCCGATGGAATGATAAGCCTGATGGCGCCGCCCACTTTACATAGCGGCAAACCGTATTGCCAGCCTTTTATTAAATGGTTTAAAGGAAAGGTTGCAGCATCATCTTTTGTTTCACTGAATACCGTTCCATCTTTAAGCAACAAACCTTTGTATAATACAGTAACCGTATCGTTTATTGAAACGTAGCTGCCATTACCTTCTTTTAAAATTTTATAATACACACCATTTACAGAGCCGGTTGTATCCAGCTTTCCCTGGCGCACGGCTTCATTAATTTCGCCAATATCTTTTGATGCCTGTAACGCACTGTCTGCGTGATGATAAAGGTTATAAGGTGTGCGTTCTTTGTTTGCGGTTCGGGTAAGTGTATCGCCATATTTTGCATTGGAAGTTTTAAAGCCGCCATTCCATAAATAGAATAGGTTACCCGTTGAGCCACCACCAAAATCAATACGGTCTTTTGCACGGCCCGTTGCATCGCAGGAGAAGGTTGCTTTGGTAATTTCATTCCACTTACCTTCTTCTTCCTGCACCCATTCATTGTCAAAAAAAGCCTTACGGTACAATTGCCCGTTTACTCCGTCAAAATTTTCTACAAAAGAATACAGGTGATGGAGGTATTGCCCGTCTTTAGCTGCTTTAAAAGCCGCAATAAATTTCCATACTTTAAGTTCCGGCGCATAGAAGTATGCTGCATAAGTTGTGGTTGCCGAAGCACTGTCCGGTGTGGCCGTTACCAAAAATTTGTAAACAGAATCTGCCTGCCAGTTGTAAACCCAGTGGCTGTGACCACCCGTACCTTCATTGCCAAAATCGCTGGCCTCAACACCATCGCCTTTTGCAATTAGTTTAACCCTGTTACTGTCGGCAACTTTGTTTCTGTCAACCGCTTCATTACCGGCATCCCAAACAGAGAAAATAACGCGTCTTTCGTCCGGGCCATTTGCCTGTATACCAAAATAACCCCGTGCAAAACCACATGCCATGAAGTAGCTGTGAATAATATCTGAACCTTTAGGAATTTTTATTTCGTTGTAAAAAGCAACAATTTTTGAAGTATCCGGCAGCGGGTACATTAAATGCACCGATGCCGAATTACGCCGCTCTTTTACATTAAAAAAAAGCTGGTCGGCTGCGCTACAGTTTAATGTCAGCGAGTGAATATCTGCGATAACGGCGCCATTTTTCTTTTGGCAGGTGAGGGTAATAATGAGTGTACCGGTATCTTGTGTTTCCACTTTACCTACATGAATCTGTTTAAACGTTTTGCCTGCCGCAACGGTTACCAGAAAATTTTTACCGGTAGTATTTATCTTTAAGATAGCACCGGAAACAGATTTTACGTTTATAGAAATATCAACCATGCCGGCCTTTTTTATCAGGCAGAAGTACTGTATTTGCTGGTTTGCATTTGTCCAGTTGATTAAACCTTTTTCTTCAGAAAACATTTCTGTTGTTTCATCATTTTCTGCGGGCATCGCATAACCCGTGTAACCGGGCAAAATCATTTTGTGTTGTCCTAATGAGCTCAATGCAGCTATGCACGAAACAATTAACAGGAAAGGAATGCGCATTTTTCTCATACTGCAACTTTTGATAAAGATGCAAAAATAAATGCTGTTATGATTGCAAAGTAAGATTTATGTGCCCGGCTGCATTACACGGGTTAAGCCCGGTTGCGTCGCACGCTTGTACTGTATAACTTTATTGGGCACTGTGTAACAGCAGGCCAAAACCAGTAAACCCTGAAGTTCAACATTGGTACAACCGATGAACGGATTGCGACGCAACGTAGCCGCCATAAAAAACGGATGCTGGTATCAAAATAAATATTGTATTTGATTTTTAGTTTGGTTGATTGCCATTATTTTATAAGAGCTTATGAGAAATAAAAAGGCTTAGCCACTTTGTATTTTCCTTTTGATGCAAGACTGTAGCAATTCATTTTACTAAACAGCTTATCTTTAGCGCAACTATAAAAACAGATACAAAATGATTCTGAAACGAAGGCCACTATCCTTTGCTGTTTTTTTTACAACTTTATTGTTTTGTGCATCGTGCAGCAGTAAAAAACAGACTTCACAGCTGCCTGTAAACCCTCCGCCGATCGTTGATGTTATTATTGCGCAAACTGAAAATATTTCAAATATTATTGAAGCCAACGGTACTATTGTGGCCGGCGAGTATGTAGAACTACATCCTGAAACAAGCGGCCGTATTGTTTATCTGGATGTTCCCGAAGGTCGTTTTACGGAACAGGGAACTGTAATTGCCCGCATTTACGACCTGGATCTTCAGGCTCAGTTAACCAGAGCAAAAGCACAGTTTGACCTTTCGCAAAAAACAGAAGAACGCCTGAAAAAATTGCTCGATGTAAATGGAGTAAATCAGGCCGATTATGATGGTGCAGTAAATGATGTTACCATCAACAAATCTGAAGTAAACCGCCTTAATGCACTTATTAACAAGACGGTTGTAAAAGCACCTTTCAGCGGTTTGGTTGGGCTGCGCAAATTAAGTGTTGGAGCCTACGTAACAAGTGCCGATGCTATTACAACGATACAGCAGGTAAATAAACTAAAAGTTGATTTTACAATACCCGAAACATACAGCAATGTTATTAAAAAAGGCCGCACGGTAGAAGTAGAGATAAACGCAGATACGAAGCGCCACAAAGCACTAATCTTTGCGACTGAACCGCAGATAAATACTTCAACTAGAAATCTTTTGGTAAGAGCTTTGCTACAGGATGGTTCTGCAAGCCCGGGTTCTTTTGTAAAAGTTTACCTGGATGCCGGCGGCGACAGGAACAGCATCATGGTTCCTGCAAACGCAATAATACCTGATACAAAAGGTAAAAAAGTTGTAACGGTTAAAAACGGTAAGGCCTTTTTTAAAGAAATTGAAACCGGCAACCGGCTTGCCGGCGAAGTGCAGGTAACAAGCGGTCTGTCACCCGGCGATACAGTTGTAGTAACAGGTGTTTTATTTACAAGGCCGGATAAACCGGTACAAATAAGAACGGTGAAACAATTGAAAGATTTAGATCAATAATAAAGTCGTTAAGTAAACGATTGAAAATACAATCAGCTTTCTAAAACAAACTACTGCTCACTTTTTACTTATTCAATTTTGGCTAACTACTTTTTAAAGCATCAGCATAATTATAAAGATGAACATTTCAGAATTATCGCTTAAACGTCCGGTACTTGCAACAGTAATGAACCTGCTTATTATGCTTTTTGGTGTGGTAGGTTACACTTTTCTTGCGGTACGTGATTATCCCGCCATTGATCCTCCGATAATAAATGTGCGCACAGCGTATGTAGGCGCCAATGCAGATATTATTGAAAGCCAGATAACAGAGCCCCTCGAAAAGCAGATAAACGGCATTCCTGGTGTTAAGAGTATCAGTTCATCAAGCCAGGTTGGCTCCAGTAATATTACGGTTGAATTTAATTTAGATGTAAACCTTGAAACTGCTGCAAGCGATGTACGGGATAAAGTAGGCCAGGCACAGGGTAATCTGCCACAGGATATTGATGCGCCACCAGTTGTTAGCAAGGCCGACGCCAATGGCGATTTTATATTGCTGCTTGCTATACAAAGCCCGTCTAAGAGTTTGCTTGAACTAAGCGATTATGCCGAAAATGTACTTCAGCAGAGGCTTCAGACAATAAATGAAGTAAGCGCCATAAATGTGTTCGGGCAAAAGCGTTACGCCATGAGGCTGTGGCTGCTGCCAACCAGAATGGATGCTTATAATGTTTCTTTCGCAGAGATTAATGAGGCCTTGAATAAAGAAAATGTGGAATTACCCGCCGGCAAAATTTATGGTAACAATACGGAGCTCACCATAAAAACACTGGGTAGAATTACCACCGAACAACAGTTCAATAATTTGATAATAAAAGAAAATGCAGGTGGCATCGTGCGCCTCAGCGATGTAGCGAAAGTGGAATTGGGTCCCGAGAATTATGAACAGGCCTGGAAGTATAACGGGGTAAATGCAGTAGGCCTGGCAGTGATACCGCAGCCCGGCGCCAACTATATAAAAATTGCCGATGAATTTTACAAGCGGCTGGGCGAAATTCAAAAATCCAATAAATCTGACATTACCTTTAATGTACTTATTGATAATACCAGGCTGGTGCGGCAGTCTATTACAGAAGTAGAAGATACACTGCTTATCTCATTCAGCCTGGTGGTACTGGTAATACTTTTCTTTTTCAGAAATATACTTATTGCGCTCAGACCGTTAATTGATATTCCTATTTCACTTATTGCAACTTTCTTTATCATGTATGTTGCAGGTTACTCCATCAACGTATTAACCTTGCTGGGTATCGTGTTGGCAACGGGTCTGGTGGTAGATGATGGTATAGTTGTCACAGAAAATATTTTCCGTAAGCTGGAGGCGGGTTTGCCTATACGCAAAGCAGCACTCGAAGGAAGTAAAGAAATTTTCTTTGCGGTAATCTCTACATCGGTTACGCTGGCTGTTGTGTTTTTGCCGGTAATATTTTTACAAGGTTTTGTTGGCAGCCTCTTCCGCGAATTTGGTGTGGTGGTAGCAGGCGCCGTATTGATCTCTGCATTTGTATCGCTTACTATAACTCCTGTTTTAAATGTTTATTTAAATACGAAGAATGCCCAGCATGGCTGGTTTTACAAAAAAACGGAGCCCTTCTTTACCGGCATGGAAAACGGTTACCGGAATTTATTGCAGGCATTTATGAAAGTGCGCTGGATGGCATGGATAATAGTTGCCATCTGCGGAGGAATTATCTGGTTTACAGATACGCACCTGCAAAGTGAATTAGCCCCAATGGAAGATCACAATACCGTGCGTCTTTCCATGACTGCCCCAGAAGGCACCAGCTACGACCAGATGTTGAAAATCTCTGACAACGTAGTAAACTATTTGTACGATTCGGTTCCAGAACGCACTTTCGCATTTGCCGCTACCCCGGGCTTTAGCGGTACTGGAGCAAATAGCGCATTTGGGCGCGTAGGCTTTGTTCCTTCAAATGAAAGAATAAGAAGTCAGAATGATATTGCCGATGACCTGAACCAAAAATTATTGCGATTTAACGATGCAAGAATATTTGCCATTCAGGAGCAAACCATTGCCGTGGGCCTCGGTTCACGTGGTGCATTACCGGTTCAGTTTATTTTACAAAACCTCGATTTTCGCAAGCTCGAAGAAGTAATTCCAAAGTTTCTGGAGGAGGCCAGAAAAGACCCCACCTTCCAGAACGTAGATGTAAATTTAAAATTCAATAAACCCGAACTGCAGTTAACCATCGATCGGCTCAAAGCAAAAGATCTTGGTCTGTCTACCACCGATGTAGCGGCAACCGTACAGGCTGCATTTAGCGGAAGAAGGCTGGCTTATTTTATAATGAACGGAAAACAATACCAGGTAATAGGGCAGGTAGAACGAGACGACAGAAGTACTCCAGCCGACATTGATAAACTGTTTGTAAGAAATAACCGCGGTGAAAGCATCCCATTAACGGCGGTAACAAAACTGGAAGAAAACAGCGCCCCGCCAACGCTGTACCATTACAACCGTTTTAAAGCTGCTACTGTTTCTGCATCACTTGCACCGGGTAAAACCATTGGCGATGGTGTAAAATCCATGCAAACAATTGCAGCCAAATTGCTGGATGAAAGCTTTCAAACTTCGCTCAGCGGACCATCCAGAGACTTTGTAGAAAGTTCCTCCAATACTGCTTTTGCATTCGGCCTTGCACTATTATTAATATACCTGGTATTGGCAGCTCAGTTTGAAAGTTTTATAGATCCATTGACCATCATGATCACTGTTCCGCTGGCGCTGGCAGGTGCATTGCTTAGCCTGTACCTGTTCAACCAAACGTTAAATATCTTTTCGCAGATAGGTATGATCATGCTTATTGGCCTCGTTACAAAAAACGGGATTTTAATAGTAGAATTCGCCAATAAAAAACGCGAATTTGGAATGCCCAAAATGCAGGCGGTAGTAGAAGCGGCCACACAACGTTTACGCCCTATTTTAATGACGAGCCTGGCCACATCGTTAGGCGCTTTACCCATTGCACTTAGCATTGGCGCATCGGCCACCAGCCGTGTGCCGCTGGGTATTGTAATTGTTGGCGGTATTTTATTTTCGCTTATATTAACGTTGTTTGTAATTCCTGCGGTTTATACATTTGTGTCTGGTAAGCATAAAACCCACAGCACAGAAATTACAGAATAGTTTTTTATTTTTTGTAGCCGGGCATTTGAATTTCTATGAAGCTCCGGTTGCGTCGCACTCTTGTACTATATAACCTGTGGCAACAAGAAGCTGATTACAAAATATTCATCCTTTTTCTTTGAAATTTTTTATCATAATAAACTGTTTGGCAATTAAATTTCTTTTTGTTAGAAAACACTAAAACATTTCGTTAGATAATGAAACGGGTCAAGCTTAAATACGAAAAATTTTTAGCGAATATTAGCCTTACAATAGCGCAAGCCAGGGAAAATGCTGTAAGGGTAATTAATACAGAATTAGTAAAAGCAAACTGGGGAATTGGCAGACACATTATTGAATATGAGCAGAATGGCGAAGAGCGTGCAGAGTATGGAACTGCCCTGCTGACAAGGCTTTCAAAGGATTTGAGAAAACTGTATGGAACAGGATTTGGCAGACTTAACATATTGGACATGCGTAGATTTTATTTAGCTTATCAAAAATGGCAGACAGTGTCTGCCAAATTGAGCTGGAGCCATTACATTGCATTAGTTTATATCTCAAATGATCCTGCAAGAAAATTTTATGAAAAGCAAACTATCAATAAACACCTTTCTGTAAGGGAATTGGAAAGACCAATTGATTCATCATTATTTGAAAGGCTGGCCTTAAGTAAGGATAAAAAAGGAGTATTAAAACTTTCAGAAAAAGGGCAAATTATTACTCACCCGGCGCAAATAGTTAAAGACCCGTATGTGCTTGATTTTCTAAAAATACCACAAAGCCGCCGGATGACAGAGAAGCACCTTGAACAAAAAATCATTAATAATCTCCAGATGTTTTTACTGGAACTTGGCAAAGGATTTACATTTGTTGCAAGGCAGTTTAAAATTTCTCTGCGTAATAAACATTATTACGTTGACTTAGTATTTTATCACCGTATCCTTAAATGTTTTGTACTGATTGACCTTAAAACAAAAAAAGTAGCACATGGAGATATTGGTCAAATGAACCTGTACCTTAATTATTTTAAAACGGAAGAAAATGTTGAAGACGATAATGAACCAATCGGCATCATTCTTTCAGCAGAAAAAGATGAAGTATTGGTAGAATTTGCAACTGGTGGAATATCAAATAAAATATTCGTTTCGAAGTACCAGCTTTACCTGCCTGACAAAAAGCAATTGCAGAAAAAAGTAAAGACAATTTTGGAAAATAGCTAAGTAATTAATACATAATAATGGCAGAATATAAATAAAAATGGAAACAGTGCGTATTTTAATGTTGCTGTTTTACGCAATTATAAACAAGATCGAAAATGCCCAATAATGATATACAGCTCAAGAGTGCGACGCAAGAAAAGATTAATAGTAGCAATGCAGACCGGCACATAAAAAATACTAAATAATAAGCTGGCTTTTAAAGCTTGTAAAAAAAAGCTGCCAGCTTTCGGCTAAAAAAAACATTACAATGAAAAACGTATTGATATTATTTCTCCTGATTGCTGTTGCCACAAAAGCTCAGCCACCACTAAGTTTGCACGATGTGGTAAATATTGCACTTAAAAACAGTTACGATATTCAGCTGGCAAAAAACAATGTTGAAGTAAATGCACTTTTTAATAATTATGGTATTGCCGGTGGCCTGCCATTGGTTGTGGGAACCGCAGGCGACAACGAACAGATTACTAATCTTAGCCAGAAACTGGCCAACGGTACCAATACCAATCGCAGCGGTGTAACAGGCAATAACCTTAATGCCGGGGTAAATGCGGGCATACTTTTATACAATGGTATGCGGGTGGTTACCACCAAAAAGAAACTGGAACAGTTAGAACTGCAAAGCAAAGAACTGCTAAATGCACAGGTACAAAATACCATTGCGTTTGTAACTACACAGTATTACGAAATAGTGCGCCAGCAGGGGTATATGAAAACCATTGAGGGTTCTATTGATGCAGCCGGTAAAAGGCTGGAGATCGTTAAAACCCGGCAGCAGGTAGGGCTTGCAAATAATGCGGATCTGTTTCAATCGCAACTCGATTTAAATGCGCTGCAGCAAACAAAGCAATCGCAGCAACTCATCATTGACCAGGCCAAAACAGACCTGCTTGCATCGCTTAATCTTAACACAGACTCTGCCATAAGTATCATTGACACCATTCTGGTTGATCAATATATCAGCAAAGACTCCGTATTAAATGGTACAAATAATAACGCATCTGTTATTGCCGCTAACCAGCAAATAACAATAAGCGAACTGATAGAAAAAGAAACAGCCGCCCAGCGTTATCCTTCGCTCAGGGCCTCTACCGGCTATAATTATAACCGGTCCCAAAGCTCTGCAGGTTTTAATTTATTAACGCAAACCAATGGACCTTTTGTGGGATTAAATCTTTCCATACCTATTTATAACGGAACAATTGTTAAAAGACAGCAGCAGGCTGCGGCGATAGATACCCGCAACGCGGTTATCCAAAAAGAAACACTTGTTAGGGATAACAATGCTGCCATAGTAAAAACTTACCAGGGCTACCGTAATGCACTGCTTCAGCTGGAAACCCAGCAACAGAATTATAGTTTGTCGCAGCAATTGCTCGATCTTGTGCTGCAAAAATTTGAACTTAAACAGGCAACGATTATTGATGTAAAACAAGCCCAGCAAAGCTTTGAAGATGCAGGCTACCGGTTGGTAAATTTAAGTTTTGCCGCCAAAGCTGCCGAGATAGAATTAAAACGCATAACCAACAGCCTGCAGTTTTAAAAAATGTAGTCGCATCTTTGTAAAAAAATTGGGATGAAAAAAGTTGCTTTTATACCTGCACGATATGCCGCCACAAGGTTTCCGGCAAAGCTGATGCAAATGCTTGGCAACAAACCGGTAATACGCCACACGTACGAAAACACCCTTGCCACAGGCTTATTTGATGAAGTGATTGTAGCAACAGACAGTGAAGTTATTTTTAAAGAAATAACACAACACGGCGGCAAAGCTGTAATGAGCAAAAAACAACACGAAAGTGGCAGCGACAGAATTGCCGAAGCCGTGGCAGATATGCACGTTGATATTGTAGTAAACGTGCAGGGCGATGAACCTTTTGTAAAACGCGGCCCCTTAAAAAAACTGCTTCAGGTTTTTGAAGGGGAAGAAGGCAAAAAAGTGCAGGTAGCCAGTTTAATGCAGGTATTGCAAGAGCAGCAGTTTATAGACGATCCCAATTATGTAAAAGTAGCCGTTGATAAAAATTGTAATTCGCTCATGTTCAGCCGTTCTGTTATTCCGTACCCGCGCAACAAAGAAACCAGCATCACTTACTACGAACATATTGGCGTTTATGCTTTTCGCAAACAGGCTTTGCTTAATTTTACGCACTGGCCCATCACGCCGCTGGAAGCAGCAGAAAAAATAGAGTGCCTGCGTTATCTTGAAAACGGCATTCCTCTAAAAATGGTTATTACAGAGTATATGGGCGTAGAAATTGATACGCCTGAAGATCTGTTAAGAGCCGCAAAATATTTATAGTTCTTTTATCGGCCGGGCATTTAATTTTCATGGCATCGCCTGTTGCAGCTTGCTCCGCCAAAGGCGGCGGTCGCACGCTTGTACTTTTGTAAAATTTAGCAGCAGTTGACCACCCGCAAACCTTTAGATTACCAGAAAATTTACTTTGCCTGTTCAACGTTTAAATAAAACCACAAATGAAAAAAATAATACTGTTTTTACTAACCGCGTCAATGGTAACCTTTAATGCAGGTGCACAATCAAAATATGGCAAACACCCAAAAACAACGGGCAAAGGATGGTCTAAAGTTTTTAACGATAGCCTTACAAATGCCATTTACACGCCAGGTGTGTGGAGTATTTCAGATGGCGTAATAACCGCCACTAAAGATGATGCTATCTGGAGCAAAAAAAAGTACAACAATTTTGTCCTCGACCTCGAATTTAAAAATGCACCCGGCACCAACAGCGGTGTAATTGTACATGCCACCGAAACAAAAGAATGGATACCACATTCTGTTGAAATACAGATAGCAGATGATTATTCCGAAGAGTGGTCAAAGGCTGCTCCAAACTGGCAATGTGGGGCCATTTTTGGTCATCAGCCGGTAACCAAACGTACCGTAAAGCCAGCCGGCGAATGGAACCACTACACCATTACCTGCCGCGGCAAAAAAATATGGGTGGTACTAAATGGCGAATTAGTAAATACCTGCAATATGAGTTTATTTACTTCTGCCAAAACAAATCCAGATGGTACTGAAGTACCTGCATGGCTCCCTAACCCTATGGCAACGCTGGCTTTGTACGGCCATATTGGTTTCCAGGGTAAGCATGGAGGAGCACCTATTTATTTCAGGAATATTAAAATAAAAGAGTTCAATTAATTTTTTTGAACCCAGCAGAAGTAATTCTATGAATCGTCTCTTGCGTCGCACTCTTGTACGTTCGGAACATTAGTTAGCGAATACAACCTATCAATCGAACATAAAATATATGTTACCGCTCACCATTACACTAATACAAACAAAACTGCACTGGGAAGATAAACCGGCCAACCTTACCATGCTGGAAGAAAAAATTCTTGGTATCAAAGAAAAAACGGAAGTAGTGGTATTGCCGGAAATGTTCAGCACCGGCTTTAGTATGAAGCCCGCAGCACTTGCCGAAACAATGGATGGTATTACATTTAACTGGATGAAGCGAATAGCTGCAGAAAAAAGAATAATCCTGACAGGAAGCGTAATCATTAATGAAGATGAGAACTATTTTAACCGCTTAATATGGATGCTGCCCAACGGCGAATATGGCTTTTACGATAAACGTCATTTATTCGGTTTTGCCCTCGAAGACCAGTACTATACCCCAGGTGGCAAGCGGTTGATTGCCTCTGTAAAAGGCTGGAAAATAAACCTGCAGGTTTGCTATGATCTTCGTTTCCCGGTATGGGCAAGGCAGCAAAGCCAGGAGGATGCGGAATACGATGTACTTCTCTACGTTGCCAACTGGCCCGAACGCCGCAACCATGCATGGAAAACTTTATTACAGGCGAGAGCTATCGAAAATCAATGCTATGTTATCGGTGTAAACCGAGTAGGCGACGATGGAAATAATATTTATCACAGTGGTGATAGCATGGTGGTAAATGCGCTCGGCGAAACCCTCTATCACAATGCACACGAAGAAGAAGTATTCACCATTACTTTACAAAAAGATAGTCTGGAAGAAACAAGAAATAAGCTCCCCTTTCTTAAGGATGCAGACGGTTTTATAATTACCAATGAATAACAAATGATATACAAAGCTTCGAAAGTTTTTACCGGTTCTGAAATGTTGTACGATCATGCCGTTGCAATAAGTAATGGTGTAATTGAAACTGTATTGCCTGCCGCGTCATTAGGCAGCACTACCGATGTTACAGATCTTGGCGATGCAATGCTTGCACCCGCTTATATTGATATGCAGTTGTATGGCGCATACGGCAGGTTGCTTGCGGTTTATCCTGATGCAACAACAGTTGCCGCTATTGTGGACTATTGCACAAAAGGCGGAGCTCCACATTGCATGCCCACCGTTGCAACCAATACTTATGACACTATTTTTAAATGTATAGATGCCGTAAAATCTTACTGGGCAAAGGGTGGTAAAGGTGCACTTGGTTTGCATGTGGAAGGTCCGTGGATTAATGCTGTAAAACGCGGAGCGCACAGGGAAGAATGGATATTTTCTCCCACACCCGAACAGGCAAAAGAATTGCTGGAATATGGTAAAGGCGTTATTAAAATCATCACTCTTGCACCTGAGTGCTGTTCGCAGGAAGTAATTGATTTAGTTCATTCATACGGTATTGTTGTTTCTGCAGGCCATACCAATGCAACATACCAACAGGCAACAGATGCATTTGACAAAGGCATACATACTGCCACCCATTTATACAATGCCATGAGTGGTTTGCAGCACCGTGCACCGGGAATGGTAGGGGCAATTTTTAATAATGATGCAGTACGCTGCAGTCTTGTACCCGATGGGCACCATGTAGATTTTGCCGCTATACGTATTGCCAAAAAAATTATGGGCGAAAGATTGTTCGCCATTACAGATGCAGTTACCGAAACAACAGAAGGTTATTACAAACACACGCTTGAAACAGATAAATATACTTGTAACGGAATACTCAGTGGCTCTGCACTTACCATGCATAAATGTTTCACTAATCTTGTGCGGCATTGCGCTATAGATGAAGAAGAAGCATTACGCATGTGTAGCCTGTATCCTGCTACTGTGCTGCATTTAGAACAACAGCTTGGCGCCATAAAAGAAAATCACCAGGCAAATTTTGTGGTAATAAACAGTCATCTTGATTTGGTAAACGTGATCGTTTCTTAACCATTTTTTTTGGGCCAGACTGCGGAATAACTATGATGCTTCCGTTGCGTCGCACTCTTGTACTTTGGATATTTATATCGGCACCAGACTAAAGTAAATTTTTCAGCATTCGGTATTGCAAATACTATTTACTGTACTGCTACATTGAAATTTAAGTGCTGAAAGCATCATTTAATTTTCATACAAAATTTACAAAGACTGGAGATTTATTCGATTTTCATTTAACCAAATTGATAATAGCCTGTTATCTATGTCATCATTAATCAAGCGCTCAAATTGGCTTCCGACACCACTTTTAGCATATTTCAAATCTCTAAGAATCAATTCACCTAAATTTTCATCTAACGGCATTTTCTCTTTAGCGTTATTATAAATTCCCACTTTGCAAATAGCCCTGTTAAATTCATAGCAATATTCTGGTTCAGAAGTTCCCCGAATAAGAATTGCGGTATTAAAATTTTCTTCGGCCTTTTCCCAATCAGGTTCATTTTTGTCTTTTAGCGCATACGCTAACTGCCCAAAATAATCATGTCTGTTTTTTCTTTTATTTGAATCTACTAAAGCTTCGAAAACAGGAATGAACCTTTCCATCAAACTGATATCGGATGTTCTGTTGGAACGTCTGTTTACCTTAGCAAGTTGATAAGCTGCTTTTTTACCAAAGTCTGAAGCTTTATTTATTAACTCGTTTACTTTAGATTTTAAATTCTGCACTTTGGTTTCTTCCGTTTGAGGCGATAATATTTTACAAACAGTTTCAATTGTTAGGGAGTCTATTTTTGTATTTGATAATTTATTCAAGTCAACATTAGCAGAAAATTCATCGCCATAAAGTTTCTCCAGTTGTCTGCTAAAATGCCACTTAAGATAATCTATGTTTGTATAGTTAGTAACAAAATGGTTAAGCTCAGGAAGTTTGTCTTTGAATTGCAGCATACTAACTATTTCCTTGTTAATTTGCCCGGTAGATATTTAGGCTTCTTTAAAGTAAGTATAAATACGAGGTTTCCTGTTAATTTGAAATTGTTGGAATGCTGTTTCAAATTCACGAGAAGTGTATTGCCCAACTTTTGTAAAGCAAAGCATTAAAAAAATATCGCAGTTCCCCACTACTTAATTGTATTCCTGCTGTAACCCTTTGGTTGACATTGAGTCAATAAAATCTTCCCAAATGTTCAAATTAAACTCTATTTCTCTATCAGCCCACACATCATTTAACTGACTTATGAAAATTTGAAAATCCTTTCTATCATATTTTAGCTCAGACGATGACGCCAAAAAAATATTTACATCCATAGCAGCGATAATTTTAGGTACGAAACTACCAGGCTAATATAACACAATTATTGCCACAGCCTTGGAAACCATATTCCGGAAATCCTGACCAGGTATCTAGATTTTCGGCAATTATCAAAAGTTACAGGCACTTAAAATACAAATAGCCAATTGTGATTAATATGGGTTCTGGCTGAAGTTTATTTTACTTTATTCAAAACTTTCAAAGCTTATTGTTGCCAGCTGTTTAGTCAAATTATTTTGCGTTTTGTGTCCTTTATCGCCATGCCGGAAACGCTATTTTACTTCGCCTTGATGCCATAAAACTTTCAGTACAAGAGTGCGACGCAACCTGGACGCCATAATAAACAAATGCCGGGCTAAAAAAATCAGCTCTTTCTAAAAGCCCATTTCCACATCTCTTTCCAGGTTATTTTTTTGCCATACATTAAAATACCGGTACGGTAAATTTTTGCAGCTACCCAGGTGGTGCCAATAAAACCGCCGACCAACAACAGCATGCTTAAAATTAGTTGCCAGTAAGGAACTGCATCGGGTACACCATGTGCAATGCGTGCCATCATTACAATTGGTGAAGTAAGTGGGAAGAGGCTTCCAAAAACTGCAATGCCGCTGGAGGGATCGTTAACCGCTCTGGTCATAATTACAATGGCGAAAATAATGGGCATTGTTATGGGCAGCATAAGGCTTTGTGCATCTTGAGGATCTTCGTTTACTGCGCTTCCTACCGCAGCAAACAGCGAGGAATACAGCAGATACCCTCCAAGGAAATAAAATATAAAACAGCCTATGATCATCATCCAGTTTACCTGCGCCAGGCCCTGCAAAAATGTAGGATCGGCAGATGCTGTTTTCATTGCTTCGGCGGCCTGCATACTCGCCGGCTGTATAGGCTGGCCCTGCATTTGGTGCAATATGTCAGGGAACAGAAGGGCAATTACAAATTGCAAGCCGAACACAATTACTATCCAGATAACAAACTGTACAAGGCCTACTGCACCAATGCCAAATATTTTACCCATCATTAACTGAAAAGGTTTTACGCTGCTTACAATTACTTCGGCAATACGGCTAACTTTTTCTTCCATTACGCCGCGCATTACCATTGCACCGTAAATAAATAAAATGATGTATATAAGAAAGCCTGAAGCATAACCAACAGCCATACTTACACCTTCTTTAAGTTCGGAATCGTTGCTGCCGCTAATGGTGGCAAAGCTAACAGAGTTGTCATTTCTTGCACTGTCTAACTGCTCCTTTGAAATATGCAGTGAAAGCAGACGCTCCTGCTCCAGTTGTTTGTTGATGATATCCTGTATGTTTCCTCTTGCTATCAACCCAATTTTATCGGTAGAAACAAGTTTAATCGTATCGTTTAATAAAAGCTTTGTATCCGCGGGAATAAAAATGTAGCCGTTGTATTCTTTAGCAGTCACTTTTTTTTCGAGGGAAGCCTTTGTTTCATTTTGAAGAAAAGAAAAGGTTACCTCACCGGTATTTTCTAAATTGCCTTTAAAAATATTGGCATTATCAGCCACAGCAATTTTTGTATTGGTACCTGAGCTTACCGAAAAATAAATCATCATGGCATAGAAACCAAAGATGATAAGTGGCAGGCCGATAGTGGTTAACAGGAAAGTTTTTTTCTGAACCCGTGTTAAAAATTCGCGGCGGGCAACAAGTGAAATTTTATTCATTATAGAAGTTTGTAGTTTGTGTTTTGCAGTTTTTAATTTTTTCCTACAATTCCACATTTTGAAAAGACCTAGTTCTTGAATTGGTGTTTTCTACCAGGTTAATGAAAATATCATTGATCGATGGCAGTATTTCGCTGAAAGCTTCAATGTTTACACCCTGCTGTATAAAATGCTGCAGCACATCGTTGCTTTTAAATCCATCTTTAATCTTTACAGTTAGTTTATTAGCCTTGCTGTCAATTACATCAAAAGCAGAACTGATGGTACCCGCAGCAATACCGCTTAATTGTATACTAAATTTATTTTCTTTAAAATTCTGCTTAATCTGCTGCACGGTGCCATCCAGAATTTTTCTACCCAGGTTAACCAATACAATATGATCGCAAATCTCTTCCACCTGTTCCATGCGGTGTGTGCTAAAAATTACTGTGCTGCCGCGTTGTGCCAGTCCATAAATTTCATCTTTTATAAGGTTCGCATTTATGGGGTCCAAACCACTAAAGGGTTCATCAAGAATAATGAGTTTTGGCTCGTGCAGTACCGTAATTACAAATTGTAGTTTCTGACTCATACCTTTACTCAGGTCTTCTACTTTTTTATTCCACCAGGTTTGCATCTCGAGCCGCTCGAACCAGAATTTTATTTTTTTCATGGCATCGGCTTTGCTCAAACCCTTTAGCTGTGCAAGATACAGGGCCTGTTCGCCAATTTTCATTTTTTTATACAGGCCGCGTTCTTCGGGCATGTAGCCTATTTTAATAATATCGTTAATGGGGTCAAAGGTTTTTCCATCTAAAATAATACTGCCCTCATCGGGGTAAAAAATGCCAGTTATCATGCGCAGCAAAGTTGTTTTTCCGGCGCCATTTGGGCCCAGCAAACCAAAGATGCTGCCGCGCTCGATATTAAAGCTTATATCGTCAACAGCTTTTTGCGTGGCGTAATATTTTTTAAGGTTATACAGTTCCAGTATTGGCATAATTGTGAATATTTAGAAAATAAATGTACTGTAAGAAACAGTTTATTTTTAAAAAAAAGTTTAAATGGTTTTTGAGCCGGGCTTCTATATTTTATTTCATCGTCCGTTGCGTCGCACTCTTGTACTTTAGAAAGCAAAGCAACAAGCTGTTTACACATTTATGAAATCTAGAAGATTACTGTTGTTCTATTCTTGTTGTACTTCTTCCCTCGTTGCCTTTTTGCCTTTCTTGCTGCTCCTTAAAGCTTCGAATGTACAAGGTCTTATGTATAAAGTGTGTTGTTGCTAAAAGAAGCTCCTGATAATAGTGCAAATTAAAGTGTCAAAAAATTACTTATTACTAAAAATCAGGAACTATGGATAAAAATAAAACTTTAGATTTTAGCGGACATAACATTTATTGCGCTGTGGATGTACATAAAAACAACTGGCGGGTCAATAACCGTGATAAAGATTTTGAACTGGCAGATTATAGCCAGGATCCTTATCCGCAAAATTTGTATAAACAGTTGACGGATCGTTATCCGGCAGCTAAATACATGATTATATATGAAGCAGGTTTTTGCGGTTTCGGCATTCCGCGTTCTTTGAGTAAATATGATGATGTAGATTGTATTGTAGTAAATGCAGCCGACAAACATCATTTATCAAGAATAAGGATATGTGTTGCTACAGCAAAAAAAATATGTAAAAGGTGTCGTCTAGCGCTGAGTTGTTGTGCGTTTTTTTAATGCAGGCCAGCCTCCAAAGTAAAAAGCCATTTTTGCAAAATAAAATCTGCAGCAATGGCAAAAGCTGAAGATTTTTTTTACTTCGCATCGATTATAATATTATTTTTTATGGTAACGCCGCTGGAAAATTATGGCTTTTGAAAAGGTTTAATCCTGCAAGGATATTTATACTTTTAATAGGGAATGTTTTAGCTTTTAATAACAATCATTGGCATTGCGTTTGGCTTATCCTGTTTAAAATATAAC
>JBBRDW010000085.1:0-19855 GCA_038203525.1 Chitinophagales bacterium
ACTAAACAGGACCTTATACACAAAATTCTGGACAAGCAGGCTATTGCCGCAAGTGAGACAAACCAACCGGCTACTGAAAAGCCAAAGCGTAAAAGAATTATTAAAGCAGTACCCGCTGCTGCTGTAGTTGCAGCTGCAGACGCTGAAGTAATACCTGAAGCTCCGCAGGAAATTCAGCCTGTACCAGAGCAATCAGAAGAAAAGCTGAAGAAAAAAATTCGCAAAACAAAAGATAAGGGCCCGGATACTCCGGAACCTGAAAATGCACCTGCTCCGGTTATGGAGCCATTAGATCTGGATATTCCAGGTTTAGGTAGCAGGTTGCTTAATTTGCTGGGCGATGATGATTCCATAAACTTGGACGATGAGCCGATGGATGAAGATGATAATTCTTCTGATGAAATAACCACATCGAGACCTTACAAAAGAGAATCGGCTGCCTTTAATGTAGAATTCGATGGTATAATACAGGGAGAAGGTGTATTGGAAATGATGCCTGATGGATACGGCTTCCTGCGTTCGTCCGATTATAATTACCTATCTTCTCCTGATGATATTTACGTATCTCCCTCTCAAATAAAATTATTTGGCTTAAAAACGGGTGACACTGTTTTTGGATCTATACGTCCGCCAAAAGAAGGGGAGAAATATTTTGCCCTGCTTAAAGTGGAGAACATTAATGGTCAAAGCCCCGAAGATGTGCGGGACAGGGTTCCTTTTGATTACCTCACGCCATTATTCCCTTACGAAAAGTTAAACCTTTTTACCACTTCAAATAATTACAGCACGCGTATAATGGACATTTTTACCCCTATTGGTAAAGGTCAGCGAGGTTTAATTGTAGCACAGCCAAAAGTGGGTAAAACCATGTTGCTGAAAGAAGTGGCCAATGCCATTGCAGCAAACCACCCAGAGTGTTACCTGATGGTGGTATTGATTGATGAGCGCCCCGAGGAAGTAACCGATATGGAACGCAGCGTAAGGGCAGAAGTAATTGCTTCTACTTTTGATGAGCCTGCTGAAAAACACGTGAAAGTTTCCGCTGTTGCCCTGCAAAAAGCAAAGCGCCTGGTAGAATGTGGCCACGATGTAGTGATATTGCTCGATTCAATTACCCGCCTTGCCCGTGCCCATAATACGGTTGCACCCTCCAGCGGAAAAGTATTAAGTGGTGGTGTAGAAGCCAATGCCATGCAAAAACCAAAACAGTTTTTTGGTGCTGCACGTAAAATAGAAAATGGTGGATCATTAACTATTCTTGCAACTGCGTTGATTGAAACAGGCAGCAAAATGGATGAAGTAATCTTTGAAGAATTCAAAGGTACTGGTAATATGGAACTGGTATTGGACAGGCGTTTGGCCAACAAGCGTATTTATCCGGCCATCGATCCAGTTGCATCTTCCACACGCCGGGACGACCTGTTACTGGATAAAGAAGTATTGGCAAGAATGAACATACTTCGCCTCTACATCAACGATATGAAAACCGAAGAAGCAATGAACGAACTGCTAAAAAGAATGCGCGGTACAAAGGACAATTACGAGTTCCTTGCCAGCATGAGCAGCTAATATTTTCATACATCATAAATAAAAAACCACCTGCAATTATGGTGGTTTTTTTATTTACAATAGATTCTTTAGATTCAATGCCGAAGGATTTTTTCTGCAGCTTTCTTTGGGCCCGGCAGTTATGCATTGATTAAACTTTGTTGCGTCGCACGCTTGTACTTTCAAAGCAATATGGAGCAACTGCAGAGTGGTTGATAATTTTTAAGCGTGTTTTTTCTAAGCTTTGTTCCTTTTAAAATATTCAAATTTCCTTAAACCTTTGCACACTAATTCCTGCTATAATAATTAAGCGTATTGCTGTTGCTGCTGTTAAAGATATTAATACTGTGCATCAAAACATCTTCCACAGTTATTGCCTGGTAACGGCCCATTTCTTCGTTCATTAAATTGGCATCGCCCAGCAGTTCATAATTGGCGAGGCTGCCTGCCCGGCTCATAATCGTCATATCTTCAAATGTGATGATACTCTCCGTTTTGTTCTTTACTTTCTGCAGTTCATTTTCATTTACCGCATCGCTTTTTATTTTGCTCAATTCCTCTTCCACCGCAGCTTCTGCATTTTCAAATTTTACGCCTTTTACCAGTTTGCCCTCAATAGAAATAAGGCCAGCATCTATGCTTCCAAACTGGTAACAGTCAATACTGCTGAACAGTTTTTTTTCTTTCACCAAACTTTGGTAAAGCCTTGATGAACCGCCACCACCCAGTATTTCTGTTATCAGTTCGGCAACATAATAACCAGGGTCTAAGCGGGGGGGCATATGCCAGGTTTTATAAAATGCGTCCAACGGCACATCAGCCACCACATCGAGGCGGCGGGCTGTAATTTGAGTTGGCTCCTGCGGCAGATTACGATTGTATTTTTCGCCCATGGGCACACTGCCAAACCATTTTTCTGCAAGGCGTTTTACTTCTTCTGTTTTTACATTACCCGCCACAACAAGTATGGCGTTATTGGGGCGGTAATGTTTAAAAAAGAAATGCTTAACATCATCCAGCTGCACATTTTCTACATGGCTCAGTTCTTTACCAATCGTCATCCAGCGATACGGGTGCACAGTGTAAGCAAGCTCACGCATTTTATGCGATACGTCGCCATAAGGTTTGTTTATATAATGCTCTTTAAATTCTTCACACACTACTTTGCGTTGTACTTCAAGGCTTTTTTTACTGAACGCCAGGCTCAGCATCCTGTCGCTTTCGAGCCAGAATGCTGTTTCAATGTTTTGTGCCGGTAACTGGCAATAGTAATTGGTAAGATCGTTGGTAGTATAAGCATTATTCTCACCACCCGCCCTTTGCAAGGGTTCATCATAATCGGGAATATTTGTGCTGCCCCCAAACATAAGATGCTCAAACAGGTGGGCAAAGCCAGTCTTGCCGGGGTCTTCGTCTCTGGCGCCTACATCGTACATAATATTTACCACAGCCATTGGGGTAGACTTGTCTTCGTGCACCAGTACGCGCAAACCATTATCGAGAATAAACCTGTTGTATTGAATCATGGAATTAAAATAATGGATCGCAATTTAAGTAAAGAAAGGTTTAAGAAAATATAAACAAGTAGATTGATCAAATATTGAACGATAGTTTTGTTGCTGGTAATGTTTTTCCAATGAGGTATAAATATCAGCAAATTAAAAAACCTGTGAACGTAAAACCCAATAGCAATACAACCGATGAAGGGATTGCGACGCAACGATGATGCTATGAAATACTACTGCTGTTATTACTCAAACAAAATTAACAAGTACTGCCTGGCTACAAAAAATAATACAACTCCTTTCTGTATTCAATTGAATTTGTATATTCATTAAATTTTTTGATTATGCTTGAGCCATGGCGTACCGGTACCGTTATTAAAATTGAGAATGCCACACCTGTTACAAGAAGATTTTGGATACAGGTTACTGACCTGGAACGTTTTGATTTTAAACCGGGACAGTTTGTAACACTTGATCTTCCTATTCATGAAAAGAAAAATAAAAGATGGAGGAGTTACTCCATCGCTTCTGCGCCGGATGGTACCAATGTTTTTGAATTGGTAATTGTATTACTGGAAGATGGTGCCGGCACCACTTATTTATTTAATGAAATAACTGTTGGCAGCGAGCTTACACTACGTGGCCCGCAGGGCGTATTTATTTTACCGGAAATAATTGAGAAGGATCTATATTTTATTTGTACCGGTACTGGTATTGCGCCTTTTCGTGCAATGGCGCATTACATGCATGAGCACAATGTACCCCACAAAAATATATACCTCATTTTTGGCTGCAGAAAATTTGAAGACGCTCTTTATTTTGACGAACTGAATACACTGGCAAAAGAAATGAGCAACTTTTTTTATATTCCTACCTACTCAAGAGAGGTACCACAGGATGGAATAAGAACAGGATATGTACATGCTGTATATGAAGAACTTATTGGGGAAAATAAACCAGAGGCAAGCTTTTATTTATGTGGATGGAAGAACATGATTGACGATGCAAAAGAAAAAATAACTGCGCTGGGGTACGACAGAAAAGCGATTCACCAGGAAATATATGGATAAAGTTTACGAAGCTTTTCTTTCAACCTTTGAAATAACTGGCTGACTGCCGGGTATTTTTATTTTCTGGTTTTTAAGATCGGTAAGCTGTTTTTCTAACCCCAATATGCGGGCATGATTAGCGAGCATTTCATCTTCAAGCGTAAGAACTTTTCTTTTAAATTTTGCAATAACGCCCATCTTGAATAAAACCCCGGCAATAAAACCAATGACTGCTGCAATAGCCACTGAAAAAATGGTGAATACCGGCGCCGGGGAAAAAAAGTTAGCTAATTCTGTCATATCATTAATTTAAGGTCAGCATAGGTTACTATATATGTAAATACTTAAACTCAAAACTGTTATGGTTGCATATTGCCGACTATTTACCAGGCAATCGTAAACAAAGTTTTTCTCTATTACAGACCGCATCAATTCTACATTACAAAAGTATTTTAATAATCTGTTCTTTTACTGCCAACATTGGTATGCGTTCCTGGGTCATTGTATCTCTGTTGCGCAGTGTAACCGTTCCATCTTCTTTTGTTTGATGATCAATGGTTACACAGTAAGGTGTACCAATAGCATCCTGCCTGCGGTACCGTTTACCAATAGCGTCTTTCTCTTCATAAAAACAACGAAAATGCGGCCTGCATTGCTCCATTAACTGCATGGCTATTTCTGGCAATCCATCTTTTTTGGTGAGCGGAAAAACGGCGAGTTTCACAGGTGCAATCTTTGCAGGAATATGCATAACCACCCGGCTGTCGGTTGTTCCGTCTTCTTTTGTTAGCGTTTCTTCTTCAAAAGAATTGCTCAGAATTAAAAGAAACATTCTGTCTAACCCTATGGAAGTTTCTATTACATACGGAATATAGTTACCATAGGGTTTTCCTGTAGCTTCATTTATATCATTGTCAAAATACTGCTGTTTCTTTTTGCTGTACAACTGGTGCTGACTTAAATCGAAATCGCTGCGGCTGTGTATGCCTTCCACTTCTTTAAACCCAAAAGGAAATTCATATTCAATATCGCAGGCTTCTTTTGCATAATGCGCAAGTTTTACATGATCGTGAAAACGGTATTTTTCTGCTGTAATGCCCAACCCTGTATGCCAGTTAAGCCTCGCCTGCTTCCAGTGTTTATACCATTCATCTTCGGTTCCGGGGCGCACAAAAAACTGCATTTCCATCTGTTCAAATTCCCGCATGCGGAAAATAAACTGGCGGGCGACGATTTCATTACGAAACGCCTTGCCAGTTTGTGCAATACCAAAAGGAACCTTCATTCTGGCGGTCTTCTGCACATTTAAAAAATTCACGAAAATGCCTTGTGCAGTTTCAGGGCGCAGGTAAACAATATTGTCATCAGGATTATCGGTAGAAATAGCGCCAAACTCCGTTTTAAACATCAGGTTAAACTGCCGAATCTCCGTCCAGTTGGCAGTACTGCTAACAGAACAAACAATTTTATTATCATTAATCAATTGTTTCAAGCCTGCAAAATCATCTTTTGCAAGCAGTTCATCCATCGATTTAAGCAGCGCAAATTCTTCTTCTTTTCTTCCTTCCAGCGCCAGTTTTTCCGCATGTGCTTCAATTAGGTGATCAACCCGGTAACGTTTCTGGCTGTCCTTATTATCAATCATCGGGTCGCTGAAATTATCTACGTGGCCGCTTGCTTTCCAGGTGGTTGGGTGCATAAAAATAGCTGCGTCAATACCCACAATATTATCGTTTAGTTGCACCATGCTTTTCCACCAGTAATCGCGTATGTTCTTTTTAAGCTCGCAGCCGAAGGGGCCATAATCGTACACAGCACTTAATCCATCATAAATTTCACTGCTGGGGAATACAAACCCATATTCTTTCGCATGCGCAATAATTGACTGAAATCTGTTGTCCTCTTTAGTAGCCATAGGGCGGCAAAGATAAAGGATGGGTTTTTTCTGTACAAGTGAGATTTATCAGGAGCCCGGCGCCATCTTTTCATGGCATCCAGGTTGCGTCGCACGCTTGTACTTTTGAAATAGGTAGCGGCTTTTACCGAAGCGTAGATTGAAGAAAATTTTTAGTGTTTTATCGTAAGCATTCGCTTTAATCTACGCTGTAATAGAAGCTCAGTAAAGAATATACCTGTACAAGAGTGCGACGCAACGAAGCTAAATGGATGTATTAAAGCCAGGCCCAAAAATGTATTTGCTTTTATATTTTAATGCCTGTGTTTAACTAAAAATTTTAAATTATTGTTTTGAGCCGTTGCTACTTTCAACAAATAATAACCATCCGGCAATAAGGTGGTATTGATGGAAATATTGTTTGCACCTTTTGTAACAGTTATATCCTGAACAATCATTTTAATACCGTTAAAATTATATACCTGTAATTGTGTTCGACTGTCTTTGTTACTTTCAAAAGTGGCTGTCAACCCGTTATCGGCTGGTAATGGAAATGCTTTTATATTGCTGTAGTTTGCAGGAGTATTGTCAGGTTTTTTAACACTTGCATTTTTACAGGGTTCAATAGTAAAATGTACAACATTGGTTGAAAACCAGGGTATTTTGTTCCATTGCGCGGTAAACCAGAAAGAGCCATCGACGGGGTCTGTAACAATACCATTGTAATCTCCATAGTTTAATGTAAGGTTTGGCGCAAGGCCTTCTTTAACGGTTGTTTCCGTCACAGTCATCTCGTTAAGATTATCGCATGCAGTTCTGCCTGTAATACGTATGCCGGGATAAATGGTTTCACTTGTAATATTATAACCCATGGCAATAGTGCCATCCTGGTTAATGGTTATGCTGCTCATAAAACGGTTGTCTATTGTTGGCAGGTAAGTTCCCTGCTGGTAGACACTCCAGTCTGCATTTACATTTTTTTTACGCAACTCATACCAGCGAACACCTGAAACGCCGTTGCCATCAGCATTACACACGTGTGAACATACAATACTTTCATGGTCGTTAAACCTGCGGTATTGCGCCTTATCCATAATAAAATTACTAACCGGCCACAGTTTAACATCAGCGTTTTTCTGTGGCAAACAGGAGTTGGCATTTATACCGCACAGATCACTGTTATAAGATGCAATGGGCAACACAAGAGGACCGCGAAAAGTTGATGCAGAAGGGTTGCTCCAGTCAGCATTCAGAAAAAATATTTCCATCCGGTCTTTTGGAATTTCCAGGCCCCAGTAATCATCGGCCACACGCATTAAAACGGCAGGTGCGTTGGGTGGTACATTCATTGCTCCGGTTTCATTTGCTGATGACAAACTTTGCCAGCCAATAGTTGGCAATTTGCCGGGTCTAAATAAAAGCACCGGGCTTGCGCCGATACCATTTAGAATATCACTTCTTTTTAGTGCATAGACTGCAGGGTGTACCGATGCGATGGTTATAATGTAGGAGTCGCGCCACACAGTAAGTTTTTCGTAATCGGGAAAACCGTTAGGTGTATCGAAAGTATATACGAACCATGCGCCAGTTGGATCTGCTGTTTGGGAGGCAATAATTATTAGTTTATTATCGGTGCCGGAATAAAGAAAACTAACCACAAAACGATCCGCCTTTTCATCGTAAATAATATTAGGGTCGCCCCAGTCGTCAATTCCAATAAAACTTCTGAACTTTTCTTTCTCAATAAGTACCTCACCGGCCTTATTCCAAACCCTGATAAAAGAACTTGTGGCATTGCTGTTAATTACCTGCACCACATGATTTGGCCCAACGGCAATATTATTGTCAGATCGTGTAAAGCTGGTAATATTTCCATTCCAGTTAGAAAGCACTTTAATACTGGTGTGGCCCTTTTCATTTGAGAAATTATAATTTTTTTGCAGCGCACCATCTGGTTTAATTAACCTATTACCATCTGTATTTTCACCAGGCTTTATTCTTTCGGCATCTTCGTGCTGTTCAACTTTAAACGTTGCACTTACTTCTTTTTTATACGCTCCTTTTACATCGTAAAGCTTTTTGGAGATTCCAACAAAGCGGAGTGTTGAAGTTATTGCCGCTTTTTGAATAATTTCCTGACCAAAAAGGCTGTTACTTAAAAGCAAAAGGGCGAATAATTGTAAAATATATCTCATGATTTTTTGTGTTAATTACAATAATTAAGATAGCAATAATTTACTTCAATCAAAGGCAATTTTTTTGACGAGGCAGCAGGATGCTTAATGAAACATTTGTTGCGTCGCACACTTTTACGTTCGGAACCATTTATGAGCAAATGAAAAGCAGGCTTCAGTTTTTGCTGCCACATTTGTTAGTGTACAAGAGTGCGACGCAAGCAAAGCTAAATTCATATTCCTTAGCTGGGCTCAAAAAAAAATCAATTAACTTACTTTATTTATAACTACAATACGATCACTTCGGGAGTAAATATTGAAGCTGTTACATTTTAGAAACCCAATTACAGTAACGCCGTAATCTTCTGCCAGTTCAACGGCAAGACTGGTTGGCGCTCCAATAGCACAAATGATGGAAATGCCCGCCATTAAAGACTTTTGAACAAGCTCGTAACTCAATCTGCCACTAAATAAAACGATGCTCCGGCTAAGTGGCAATGTATTTTGTTTAAGCATTTTGCCAACGAGTTTATCCATGGCATTGTGCCTGCCAACATCTTCGCTAATATGTAATAATTCGCCTGTTGCATTAACCAATGCTACCGCATGCGCTCCGCCGGTTTCGCTAAAGAGGGTTTGTGAAGATTGTAATAATGCGGGCAAAGTTTTGATAACTGCAGAATCTATTTTTAAATTATTTTTAGATGGAATGAAAATATTTTTTTGGGAAGCGTCATCCAGTCTTCCGCAAAAACCACAGGCAGAATTTGCGATAAAGTTTCTTTTGGTTTCGCTGATGTTTATCTCAACATGTTCGGCTAATTCTACAAGTATACTGCTCTCCTCATCGCTGGTGTAGCGCATCAAAAAAATATCTGATGCTTTGCTAATGATTGCCTCATTAAAAAGAAAACCGGTAACAAGATCAAAGTCGTTGCCAGGTGTGCGCATGGTAACGGACAATAGTTCTTTCCTGCGTTCGTCTTTACAATTGTATGCAATAATAATTTGTAACGGCGCTTCAACAACGATCTTATCTTCTTTGAATGTGGTATTGCCTTCGGCAATTTGTTTGTGTATATGAACAGTCTTTATGTTTTTCATATAGATATTTTTTACAGCCACTTGCCTAAACCCCGCAGACTGTCGGCATTGTGGGCTGGCGCAAATATATCCACATAAGGCAATGCTGCCTGCATGCCCGCAACATCCGGACGGTAAGCATTAAAACCTGCAAGGGGATTAAGCCAGATAACTTTTTTTGATTTTGAATGAATGTGTTCCATGCTTTTCTGCAGCAAAGCAATATTGCCAGTATCCCAGCCATCGCTTAAAATAATAACGATGGTGCGCTTGTTTAAAACAATTTTGGAATATTCTTTTACAAAGCTTTCTAATGATTCACCAATTCTTGTTCCGCCACTCCAGCTGGTGTTTTCGGCGCTTATTAAACGCAACGCTTCTTTAAAATCATTTTGTTTCAGCACCGGTGTAACATGCTGCAACGAAGTACTGAATGCAAATGTTTCTATTCTTTTATACACCTGCTGAAACGCATACATGAACTGTAAAAGAAATGCTGCATAAAGATCCATGGATTTACTTACATCGCAAATTACCACCAGTTTTGTGCGGTTTCTTTTTGGCTTGCGAAATACAATTTCCAGTAACTCACCTCCGCGGCGCATATTTTTTCTTAATGTACTTCTTAAATCGGGAAGATTTTTTTTATCACTTTTTTCATTACGCCGGTTTATGTGTGCTGCCAGCCTTTTGGATAAAGCTTTTATACTGCGCATCAGTTCATCCAGTTCATCGTCAGGTACAGCAGAAAAATCTTTCTTTAGCAAATTTTCACTTACACTGTAAGACGCAACCTCTTCCATCTCATCATTGCGGTTGCCATTCATCCAGCTCTTTAATGCTTTAAAAGAAGCATCCTGCATGGCCGGTTTTAGAACAGGTTTCTTTTCTGTTATTACTTTTGAATCGATGGCTTTACCAATCTCTTTCCAATATTCATTGAACAGTGCGTCAAACTCCTGAAGCTGACTTTTGCTTCTGCAGCATACCGCCTTTAAAGCCTGCCGGAAAATATCTTTACTACTGTAATCGATGTATTGCAAAACGCTTAATGCCGTGGCTTCTTCTTCCACGCTTAGCGCAAAACCCTTCTGCCGCAGAAACCTGCAGAACTGCACAATGTTTTGCGATAAAGATGTTTGCCTTGTAATCATAAATTATCTACCTTAGAAATAATACCCGTCTTCTCGATCAGTTCACTTAAAGATAATTGCACCTGTCTCGTATCTCGCCAGTCTTTTATTACTACACCAAGTGTTTGTTCAATAATTGTTTTGTCAAGATGATCAATATGCAGTGCAGTTAAAGCAAGCGCCCAGTCGAGCGTTTCTGCAATACCTGGTATTTTTTCTAATTTCATCATCCGCAACTGCTCCAAAAACCTGCACATCTGTTCGCCTAATTTATTATCAATACCGGGTACTTTACTTTTTACAATGATCCATTCTTTTTCAAAATCAGGATAATCAATATAGAGGTATAAGCAGCGCCGGCGCAGCGCTTCGCTTAGTTCACGTGTTCTGTTACCGGTTAAAATTACCTGGGGAATATGTGTTGCTTTTATTGTGCCGGTCTCCGGTATCGTTATCTGCCAGTCGCTCAAAACTTCCAGTAAAAAACTTTCAAATTCTTCATCACTTCTGTCCACTTCATCAATTAGCAACACAGGCTTTTTATGGTGTGTTATGGCTTGCAGCAACGGACGTTTCATTAAAAAATTTTCTCCGAAAATGGTTTGTTCTTTTTCGTTAATACTCTGTTCATTATGCTCCACCATTTTCAAATGCAGCAGTTGCCGCTGATAATTCCATTCGTATAATGCATGGGTTGCATCAAGGCCTTCATAACATTGCAACCGTATTAAATCTGTCTGCAATGCTTTCGCCATCACTTTTGCGATCTCCGTTTTACCCACTCCGGCCGGGCCTTCTATCAATAATGGTTTATTGAGTTGTAGCGAAAGAAATACGCTCATTGCAACAGCATCATCGGTAATATATCCCTGCTCAAAAAGCATGGTTTTAATATCGTTCAGTTGTATCATCATCTTTATACAGTTGTAGTATTTTTTTGTACCAAACATCAGTAATACTATCAGCATTCTTGCGTCGCACTCTTATACGTTCAGATATTCTATTCAGCTTTTACCGAAGCAAAGATCGAAGCGAAAATTCCGGTCAGCCTACAGAAAACCGCGCAGGTTTTGAGAACCACAGAGAAATACAAAAAACCTTTATTGTTTTTTTCCTTGGCTTATGCCGTTTTCGAGTTCCTGTTCTCGTTCATTTTTTTCACACCTTCTAAAATAATTAATTCACTTAGCAAAAACTTTTGTATTTCTCTGTGGCTCTCGTTTTCTTAGTGGCTCTCTGTGGCCTGTAGCTAAAAAAGAAGGCGGCATTACTACCGCCTTGTTCAAAGGTATTTAAGAAATAATATTTTAGGCCACCGCATGCAATGCCTTTCTTAAATATACTTTTGCCAAATGCTTACGATATTCTTCCGATGCAAAATGATCACTCATTACCGTTACAGCTTCTTGAACATGGTCATGAGTTGCCGCATGAATATTTTCCTGCGTTAAAGCTTTTCCAGAAATGGCTGCTTCAACTGTAGCAGCGCGGAATGGTGTATCACTTACCCCGGTAAATGCAATATTTGTTTTGCCGTTTGGAAAGCGCATTACCGCACAACCAACAACTGCAAACCTTGATGCAGGTTGTGAAAATTTTTGATAGGTGGTTTTTGTACCATCAGCAGGAACAGGGATGCGGATAGCTATTATAATTTCACTTTCTTCTAATGCTGTAGAAAAAAATCCGGTGAAAAAATCCGTGGCTTTTATTCTTCTTACACCATTACTTCCTTTTACTTCTATGACTGCATCAGCAGCGAGAACGATTGCAGGCCAGTCAGCCGCAGGATCTGCATGGGCAAGGCTTCCACCGATTGTGCCATGGTTACGAACCTGCACATCGCCAATCATGGATGCTGCTTCGGCAAAGAAGGGGAGTTTATTTTTGATAAGTGTATCATTGGCTATTTCTCCATGCGTTGCTCCTGCGCCAATCACTATTTCCCCATCTTCTTCTTTGATGCCTTTTAGTGATTCAATGCGGGATATATCAACCAATTTGGAAGCCTGGTTTAAACGCAGTTTCATGGCGGGTATAAGGCTGTGACCGCCTGCAAGAATTTTGCTGTCACCGGATGATAAAGCTTCGATTGCTTCATCAACAGATGTGGCTCTTTGATAATCGAATGCAACTGGTATCATGATAATTAAAAATTAATAATGAACAATGAATAATTAGAAAAACACAACACGAATATTATAGCACGAATAGCAGGAATTCTTTGTGCTGATTTGTGCCTTTTAGCCTTCGTGGTTCAATTGCTGAATAATGAATCAAACCGTACAAGTGTGCGACCACCGACATTGGCGGGGCAAGCTGCAACGAAAGCTTCATTCCTGTACTTATGCCGGGCTCAAAATATTTATTTTATATACAAAGAACTTATTGCTTCATAGCACGCCATACCCTTTCGGAAGTAAGTGGCATGCGTATGTCTTTTACTTTATGGCCGCCGCTCCACAGCGCATCGATCACTGCATTTACCACCGCCGGCGTTGAACCAATACAGCCCGCTTCGCCTGCACCCTTTACCCCAAGCGGGTTGTGGGGACAAGGGGTAACCTGGCTGCCGGTTTCGAACATAGGGAAGTCATCGGCACGGGGCATACAATAATCCATGTAAGAACCATTGGTAAGCTGCCCGTTTTCATCGTACTCCGCACCCTCGAACAATGCCTGACCAATGCCCTGCACCACTCCGCCATGAATTTGTCCTTCCACGATCATGGGATTAATTACGTTGCCCACATCATCTACCGCAATAAAGCGTTTCATAGTAACCTTGCCCGTTTCTTTTTCTACTTCAACCACTGCAATATGGCAGCCGAATGGATAAGTGAAATTGGCTGGATCGTAAAAGCTGCTGAAATCCAAACCTGGCTCAAGGTCTTTTGGATACACATGCGGCACATAGGCTGTAAGTGCGATATCGCCAAAGCTTAAAGATTTATCTGTGCCCTTAACGGTGAATTTACCATTTGCAAATTCCATATCATCGGCACTGGCTTCCAGTTTATGCGCAGCAATTTTCTTTCCTTTCTCTACAATTTTTTCTATGCTTTTTACAATTGCAGAACCGCCCACCGCAAGGCTTCGGGAACCGTAAGTTCCCATACCAAATGCAACGCTATCGCTATCGCCGTGAATAATTTCTACATCGTCCATGGCTATCCCGAGCTTATCGGCAACTACCTGTGCAAAAGTAGTTTCATGGCCTTGCCCGTGTGAGTGCGAGCCTGTATAAACACTCACTTTCCCGGTAGGTTGTACACGTACTTGGCCCACTTCAAATAAACCTGCCCTTGCACCAAGCGAACCAACAACAGCAGAAGGTGCAATGCCGCATGCTTCGATATAAGTGGAGAATCCAACACCCAACAATTTGCCATTTTTCAATGCTTCTTTTTGCTGTGTTCGGAAGTCTTCGTAGCCCAGCATTGCGAGGCCCTTTTCTAAAACGCCATGATAATTGCCACTATCGTATTGCAATGCAACCTGTGTTTGATAACCCGGTTCATCAACACCATTGAATGGCGGGATAAAGTTTTTAAAACGGAGCTCAACAGGATCTACGCCCATTTCAAGTGCTGCAAGATCCATTAAACGCTCTAGTAAATAAGTAGCTTCAGGACGACCTGCGCCACGATATGCATCTACAGCAGTTGTATTGGTAAACACTCCGGTAACATCCACATTAATTTTGGGTGTGGTATATAAACCCTGCAATAATGTTCCGTGTAAATAGGTAGGAACAGCCGTTGAAAATGTAGAAAGATACGCACCGAGATTAGCAAATGTTTTGGACCGTAGCGCAACAATTTTTCCATCAGCATCAAAACCCATTTCAGCTTTGGTTACATGGTCGCGGCCATGCGCATCGAGTAAGAAACTTTCGCTGCGGTCGGAGGTCCATTTTATGGGACGCTTTATTTTTTTGGTTGCCCAGGTAAGCAAAGCTTCTTCTGTATAATGGAATATTTTGCTTCCAAAACCTCCGCCTACATCCGGACCAACAACCCGCACTTTATGCTCGGGAATACCCAATACAAAAGCGCACATCAACAAACGGATAAGGTGTGGATTTTGCGTACTGGTGTACAAAGTATATTTATCGTAAGCCTCATCGTAAGCACCTATATAACTGCGTGGCTCAATGGCATTGGGCACCATGCGCTGGTTTACAAATTCCAGTATGGTAACATGTGCCGCTTTGCTCATGGCTTCCTCTACTTCAGATTTTGGGTTGCCTAGTTCCCAATCAAAACAAATATTATTGGGTGCTTCGGCATGCACTTGCGGAGCTCCTGGCTTTACTGCTTCTGCTGCATTAACAACAGCATCCAATTCTTCATATTCAACAACGATAGCTTCGGCTGCATCTTTTGCCTGTTCACGGGTTTCAGCAATTACAATGGCGATTGGATCGCCAACATGCAGTGCTTTATCTTTTACCAGTAAAGGATGTTTGGGTTCCTTCATGGTAGTTCCGTCTTTAAAATTTACCTGCCAGCCACAGGGGACACCATTAAGGTTAGCGACATCAGCACCTGTAAAAATGGCCACTACACCGGGCATTGCTTTGGCCGCCTCAATATCTACATTTAAAATATTTGCATGCGCATAAGGGCTGCGTGAAAATGATGCATATGTTTGATGCGGCAGTATAATATCATCTGTATAATTACCCCTGCCGGTAATAAAGCGCTTGTCTTCTACACGCCTTATCGATTGTCCGATTAATCCGTTTGTAGCGCTCATACAACAACCTCCTTTTGCATTTTTTCTGCAGCATACTGCACTGATTTTACAATATTGTGGTAACCGGTACAGCGGCAGAAATTACCTTCCAGTGCTTCCCGTATCTCCTGTTCTGTTGGATGAGGATTATGCTGTAGTAAGTCAGCAGAAGTCATGATCATGCCAGGTGTGCAAAAGCCACACTGCAAACCATGACATTCTTTAAATGCTTCCTGCAATGGATGCAAGTCGCCATTATTTGCCATGCCTTCGATGGTTGTTATATCGCAACCATCTGCCTGAACTGCAAGGAGGGTGCAGCTCTTGGTTGCAAGCCCGTTTATTTGAATAGTACAGGCACCGCAGCTGCTGGTATCGCAGCCGATATGTGTACCGGTAAGGCGCAGTGTATCCCGCAGGTAATGTACCAGCAGCAATCGTGGTTCAACGTCGTTGCTATACTCAACGCCGTTGACTTTAACATGAATTCGAATACTCATCAATTATTGTTTTAAAATTTATAAGATGATTTTTGAACCGAGCTTTTATTTTTTATGGCATCGTCTCTTGCGTCGCACTCTTGTACTTTCTGTTTTTATGGCGACTTTTTTGCCCACAGAATACCACAGAGATTTTGAGAACCACAGTGAAAACCCTTTCCTTTTAAATCCTTTAAATCCCGCAAATCCAGGTTCAGACAATTTCCTTTTCCATATTTTTAAAAAACTGTTTGCTCAGTGTATCGGCCACACTTCCAATTAAACGCTGCCCCATGCTGGCAAGCATCCCTGATAATTTTACATCACCATCGAATGATACTTCTGTTTGTGTTTCTGCAACAGGGTTAAGATCAATTTTTATAGCCGCACTGGCATTACCTATTTTACTGTTTTGCTGTACTTTTAAAGTAAACCCTTTTTCTTCCTGCACATCTTCCATTTGCAGGTTGCCTGTAAATGACCCATTTACGGGGCCAAGTTTTACCGCAAGAATTGATTTAAAAGAATGCTCTCCCAGTTTTTCCAGGGATGTAATTCCGGGAACAATTTTGGCAAGTGTATCTGTATCCATCAGCATGGCCCAAACCTTTGTGTAGGCTGCGTTAATTACATGTTTGCCAGTAAGCTGCATAAGAAATGATTATATGGCTTAATAAAGCTGGGATTGCTTTTGCTGTTTTCAATCGCATTGGAAAGTTAGTAATTAGTTTCACATAAAAAATAATGATTTTATTAAATATTGATAGTATGGCAATATTTTTTAAACAGCCTTGATTTAAAGCTGCATTAAGATGCAAAAGCACATGAGTGCGACACAAGTAAAGCCTAATGCTTATTCTTTAGCCGGGCCAAAAAAATAAAACCCAGACCACTAATAACAGTTGCACTTAATTAGACCAGTCGTGCAGCAACAAGATAATTGTTTGGTAAATTTTGTTCAATTCATCGCGTTTTATGCAATAGGGAGGCATTATATAAACCGTGTTGCCCAATGGTCGCATGTAGACGCCCTGCTGTAAACAGTTTTGGGTAATGGCAGGGCCTACCTTATTAAGGTATTCATCCTTTCCCTGCGCAATTTCAAAAGCAAGGATGGTTCCTAAACTGCGCAGGTTTTTATAAGGGGATGGGTTAACTTCTTTAAACCTGTTGTTTAGTTGTTTAATAAATTGGGTGTTCTGTTCTGTTATCCACTCAATGGAAGCTATCGTTTCAGGAAGCAGCAGCAGGTGCATACTTGCAAGGGCGGCTGCGCATGCAATGGGATTGGCTGTAAAGGAATGACCGTGAAAAAATGTTTTTAATTTATCGTCTGTAAGATATGCGTTATAGATTTTTTCGTTACAGGCCGTAGCACCAAGAGCCATTGTGCCGCCGGTTAAGCCCTTGCTCATGCAAATGATATCTGGCTGTTTGTGCATGTATTCACTTGCGAAGAATTTTCCGGTACGGCCAAAACCAGTCATAACTTCATCGGCAATACAGATGATATCGTTCAGCTTTACTGTATTTAATAGTTCATTCATCAGGTAAGCGTTGTACATTTTCATTCCGCCTGCACCTTGCACCAAAGGCTCGTAAATAAATGCGGCAATTTCGGTGGCATGTTTATGTATGATTGCTTTTATATCGCCGATATTTTCTGCGGTTGGTGTGTCTATAAAAATTACTTCAAATAAAAGTTCGTGAAAGGCCAGCGTAAATACGCTTCTGTCGCTTACACTCATTGCGCCAAAAGTGTCTCCATGGTACGAGTTTTTAAAAGCCAGAACTTTATTTCTTGTTGACGCTCCATTATTCCACCAATATTGAACCGCCATTTTCAATGCCACTTCCGTGGCAGTAGATCCATTGTCGCTGTAGAAAATTTTAGAGAGATTACCAGGAAGTATCTGCAATAATTTTTCTGCAAGATCAACTGCAGGTTCATGTGTAAAGCCTGCAAAAATTACCTGTTCTAATTGCAATGCCTGCTTATAAATTTTTTCAGCTATATATGGGTGCCCATGACCATGCAACGTAACCCACCAACTACTGATAGCATCAATATAACTGTTACCGGCTTCGTCATAAAGCAAGCTGGCTTTCGCCTTATCTATTGCAATTGGCACAGCCATTTCTTTTTGGGGAGTAAACGGATGCCACACATATTTTTTATCGCGGTCAATTAAATGCATGGCGCAAATTTAAAGGAGAACTTTTGTCAGAACGTGGGTTTGGAAGGATTAAAAGGATGAAATGCATTTAGAAATTGGTAATAGCAATTATAGAAAAGCTGTCTTTGGTTTTGAAAAAGAATTTTTTTTAGCCCGGCAATAAATCTTTATTTAGGCTTGTGTTGCGTCGCACACTTTTACTGTAGTAAATCTATTCAGCAAGTTCCAGGGTTCAGGTGTTCGTGGTTAGGGGAAGTTAATGCATCCAAAGGACTTGTGAACCCGTGAACAGCTGCTTTATATTCCGAACGCAAAAGTGTGCGACGCAAGCGGAGACGCCACTTATACAAAAGCCCGGTCAATAAAAGTTGTATTCCCCTTATTTTTGGTATATGAACTTTTTAGGCAATTTAATATGGCTTGTATTTGGCGGCTTTTTGGCAGCGCTTGGCTACTTTTTTGGTGGGCTGATTCTCTGCATTACGATAATAGGTATACCTTTTGGGCTGCAATGTTTTAAAATAGGCGTACTTGTGTTGTGGCCCTTTGGGGCCAAAATAATAACCCGCAACAGCAGCGGCGGTTGCCTCTCATTATTATGTAACATTCTGTGGATATTAACTGGCGGGCTTTACGCAGCATTTATTCACCTTGTTTTTGGGTTGCTGCTTTGTATAACTGTTATAGGTATTCCTTTTGGCAGGCAACATTTTAAACTGGCTGAGCTTTCCCTAACACCATTTGGCAAGGATGTAGTATACCAGTAACCAAAGGAAAGTGCCCGAAAAAATATATTTTTCAGGCACTTTAATCTGAAATATTTGCTTAACTTTGCCGCCACTTTAAAAAAAAGGAATAGTTTATTCCAGGATGCTATTTAAAAAAAATTGAGATGCCGTTAACAAAAGAAAGAAAAGCAAGCATTTTTGCAACACATGCCGGTTCAGCAGAAAAAACCGGATCCATTGAAGGTCAGGTTGCTATGGTAACAGAGCGTATTACGCACATTTCCAAGCACTTGCAGCAAAATAAAAAAGATCATTCTTCACAGCGTGGTTTAATGCAATTGGTTGGTCAGCGTAAAAGTCTTCTTACCTATATGCAGAGACATAACCTTACCGGATACCGTGCGTTGATAGAAAAATTAGGTCTCAGAAAATAATCAAATTATTTATATGCTACAAGCTATTCCCAACTGATAATTGAAACGGTTGGGAATAGTTGTTTGTATAAATACTTGTTTAAATACCATTTGTCACACATTATTTAAGGTTACGTTTTACGCTTTTACAAATAATCCCCGCCCGGTGTAAAACGGAATCTATACTTCAAATTTTAATTTACAATGTTATCACAACCTCTTCAGGCCAGTTTCACTTTACCCAATGGGGCAGAAGTTTTTATTGAAACCGGCAAACTAGCCCGCCAGGCTGATGGTGCTGTTACGGTGCGTCAGGGAAACTGTATTTTGTTAGCAACAGTTTGCGCTAATACAGAACCAAAAGAAGGCCAGGATTTTTTCCCGCTTAGCGTAGATTACCAGGAAAAATTTGCCTCTGCAGGCCGTATCCCTGGTTCGTTCTTTAAAAGAGAAGCCAGGCTTAACGATTATGAAATATTGACCAGCCGCTTAATTGACCGGGCTTTACGTCCTTTATTTCCAGAGGATTACTTCTGCGACGTGCAGGTACTCATTTCATTGGTTTCTTCAGATCCTGAAGTGATGCCTGATGCATTGGCCTGCCTTGCAGCGAGTGCTGCTTTGGCTGTTTCTGATGTGCCCATTAAGGAGATTATTTCGGAAGTTCGTGTTGCAAGAGTTGATGGTAGTTTTGTTGTTAACCCAACCCGTACCCAGCTTGCAAAAGCAAATATGGATTTCCTGATTGCCGCCACAGAAAAAAACCTGATGATGGTAGAAGGTGAAAGTAAAGAATGCAGTGAGGAAGACTTGCTGCAGGTTTTAGAAATTGCACATGATGCTATTCGTGTCCAAATAAAAGCGCAGGCCGAACTCAGAGTTTTAGCGGGTTCGCCTGAGAAAAGGGAATATACTAAACCTGTGCAGGACGA
>JBBRDW010000086.1:0-19539 GCA_038203525.1 Chitinophagales bacterium
AGCTGCAGAATTGTTTGGAGAAGCAAAGGCCAAAGAAATTCAATTGATGATGGAATACAATCCGCAGCCGCCATTCAATTCGGGTTCACCAAAAACAGCAGATAGTGTAGTTGTAGACAGCTTGATTGAAGCAAGAAAAGAAATACAAAAGGAAAGAGCGGAGCTGATTAAAAAATTGTTTATATGAATGTTGAAAAAGTAATACCAATCCTTCGCATATTCGATTACAAAAGAGCAATAGAATATTATATTGACTGGCTGGGTTTTACCATAGACTGGGAGCATACATTTGAACCAAACACACCCATTTATATGCAGGTTTCAAGAGATGGAATTACACTGCATTTAAGTGAACATTCAGGAGATTGTTCTCCGGGTGCAAGAGTGTATATTAATTGTAAAGGATTAAAAGAATATCATTCCTTATTAATTGAAAAAAAATATAAATACAACAGGCCGGGATTTGAAAAATCTTTTTACGGCACCTGGTGCATGGAAGTGATTGATTCTTTTGGAAACAGGTTAACGTTTAATGAAAGAATAGAAGACAATGGAGAAGGGAAGACCGAATAAATGATAACCGTTGCACTATGCTCAATACTGATATTTAAGTACAAGAGTGCGACGCAAGAAAAGTTAAATAGTAAATCAAAAAGCTGGGTTCATAAAAATTTAAAATAAACATTAAACATTCCCCGTAAACCTTTTGGTAGCGGGGGCAAAACAAAGCAACATGGCAAAACTAAATTTCGGCGGAGTGGAAGAAAACGTTGTTACGCGTGAAGAATTTCCACTTGCAAAAGCGCAGGAAGTTTTAAAGGATGAAGTAGTAGCAGTAATAGGTTATGGTGTGCAGGGCCCGGGTCAGGCATTGAACCAGCGCGACAATGGTATTAACGTAATCGTTGGCCAGCGTAAGAGCTCTAAAACATGGGATAAGGCAATTGCTGATGGCTTTGTACCCGGCGAAACTTTGTTCGAAATTGAAGAAGCTTTAGAGCGTGGAACCATTATCTGCTACTTGTTGAGCGATGCGGCTCAAATCGAGTTGTGGCCTACGGTACAGAAACATTTAACTCCCGGTAAAGCACTATATTTTTCGCATGGTTTTGGTATTACGTTCAACGAGCAAACAGGCATTATTCCTGCTGCTGATGTAGATGTATTTCTTGTTGCACCAAAAGGCAGCGGCACCTCCTTACGCAGAATGTTTTTACAGGGCCGTGGCTTAAACAGCAGCTACGCCATCTTCCAGGATGCAACCGGCAAAGCAAAAGAAAGGTGCATTGCATTGGGCATTGCTGTAGGCAGCGGCTACCTCTTCGAAACCAACTTTAAGAAAGAAGTTTTCAGCGATCTTACCGGCGAACGCGGCACACTGATGGGCGCTATTCAGGGCATCTTCGCTGCACAATACCAGGTCTTACGCGATGCTGGTCATACTCCTTCTGAAGCATTCAACGAAACCGTGGAAGAATTAACGCAATCGCTCATGCCATTGGTTGCAGAAAATGGTATGGACTGGATGTATGCCAACTGCTCAACTACTGCACAGCGCGGCGCATTGGACTGGTGGAAAAAATTCCGCGATGCCACTGCTCCGGTGTTTAAAGAATTGTATGAGAGTGTTGCAACGGGCAAAGAATCTCAACGTTCAATTGACAGCAACAGCAAAGCAGATTACCGCGTAAAACTGGAAGAAGAATTAAAAGAATTACGCGAAAGCGAAATGTGGCAGGCGGGTAAAACGGTACGCTCATTACGCCCTGAGAATCAGTAATCTCCATCCCCTAAAGGGGGAGGTATTGTAGTGAAGATTTATTTCGAATATTTTCATGCGCCAGGCATCAGAATATGAATTAAGGTTTTATTGGGTCGCACTCTTATACACCAGCAAGTTAGTTCAGCAAATACACATACACAAAACGCAAAGCTTAATACACTTTGCGTTTTTGTTTTCAAAACTTTTTATGCAGCATTGTTTACTGCCTTTAGAATTGCGATGTCGTTTTATTTATATCCGTAATTTTTTCTATTTCCTTACAACCAGTACCTGAAAAGTTCCAGGAACCATTTTGGGCCATTGTCCCTCGGGTGTATTGGGTTGCATCTCTGCTGCTGAAATAAATATGGTATTGCTTTGTGCATCAAAAGTTATTGTTCTTCCGCTCTTTTTGGTAGTTACGTTTTCTATTACTTTAAACTCGTTCGCAGACTTCTCTTTTATAACCGTCATCGTTCCATCTTCGCCGTTCGATGTAAAAATGGTTTTTGTTTTATTGTCAAATGCCACACCGTCGCAACCTTCACCAATAGGCAATTGTTTTACTACTTTTCCTGTAGATGCATCCAGAACAACCAGCATTTTATCGCATCCGGCAAACAGCCTGTTTGTTTCTTTGTCAAACTCAAGTCCTGTGGGTTCTTCACCGCCATCAAGCGGCCAGGTACTTTGCAGTTTTAAGATTTGAAGATCAATAACTGCAATCATATTTTTATCTTCTATGTTTACAAATAATTTTCCTGAACCATTGCCCACAGCTGTTTCCGGCTTACCACCAACAGCAACAGTTGCCACTAATTTATGCGTTGAAGGATCTATGATAGAAAGATCGTTGCTTTTGCCATTGCAGGTAATTATCTTCTTTATATATGGCTCATACATTATGGCATCCGGATTCTTTCCGACAGCTATTGAGTCAATTACTTTCCCTGATGCTAACTCAAAAACAAAAACATTGTTCAACCTGCCATTACTTGTAAAACCTTTGCCATCGATATCGTCAAACGCAATGCCATGTACGCCGGTTGTACCCGCAATTACTCCCAGTGAATCACCGCTGGATTTATCAAGAATATTTACCTGTGTTCCGTGAGATACATAAAGTTTACTTCCATGCACGGCAAGATAATCCCATCCACCACCGCTGGCTATAGGAAAGGTTTTTACAACGCTGTACTGCGTATTTTGGGCCGTTAATGTCTCACAGATAATCAGCAATGTGCAAGCGATAAAAATATTTCTCATAATTGTATTTTAAATTATTTAAACAAGTTTTGTGTTAAAATTTATGTACCCGGCTTTTGTTATTAATGAAGCTTCCGTTGCGTCGCACTCTTGTACGTTTGAAGCATTATTGAGCAAGGCGAAACTATCAACTAAATTTGAAGATATTCTGTAGACATTTTTTTATTATTTTATTTCAATCAATCAGCCATTGGCTGCAACAATAAAAAAGCTGCCCGCATTTTATTGCTGAGCAAAATTGATGTCGTACAAGAGTGCGACGCAACGGAAGCATCATGCTTGTGCTGCTGCCCGGCTCCTGACTGTTTTCCTTTTTCAGCGTAATTTATTGGTGAAAAATTTATGTTTTGTAATTCATAATTCACTTAAAACAGCATCCAGATTAGCCACTAAACCCGCCGCATTTTCTTTTGAAAAAACCATTGGCGGTTTTATTTTTAAAACATTGTGCAGCGGGCCATCGGTACTGATGAGGAAGCCTCTGTCTTTCATTTTTTCTACCACAACATCTATTTCAGGAACTGCAGGTTCTAAACTATCCCTGCTGCGTACCATCTCGGCGCCTATGAACAATCCATAACCACGAACATCGCCTATGATGGGAAATTTATTCATCAATTTTTTCAATTCATCCATTAAATAATTGCCAGTTTCTAGTGCATGTTGCTGCATTTCTTCCGTCTCAATTACTTCAAGCACCGCAAGACCCGCAGCCATTGAAACGGGGTTGCCGGCAAACGTATTAAAATATTCAAGCCCATTGTTGAATGCATCAGCAATTGCGCTGGTTACTACAACGGCTGCCAGCGGATGTCCATTACCGATTGGCTTGCCCATCACAACAATATCGGGAACCACATGCTGCAGTTGGAAGCCCCAAAATTTTTCTCCTACACGGCCAAAGCCCACCTGCACTTCATCTGCAATGCAAACACCGCCTGCTGCACGTACATGTTTATAAACCTCACTTAAATAGTTTGGTGGTAATGGAATTTGCCCGCCAACACCAAGCAGGGTTTCGCAGATGAAAACTGCAGGTGTTTTATTTTCCTTTTTTAATTCTTCAATGATGCGCAGAACATCATCTGCATATTTTTTTCCCGCATCTGCATCGCTATATTTGTAAGGGCCACGATACATGTCAGGATTCAAAGCTTTATGTATCCAAGGCATTTGTCCAAAGCCTCCTTTGCTGTCGAATTTATACGGGCTCATCTCCATTGCAACAGTTGATGTGCCGTGATAGGCATGATCTAATACAATAATATCTTTTTGTTTGGTTAATTGACGGCTAATGCGAACTGCAAGATCGTTTGCTTCGCTGCCGCTGTTGGTAAAATAGCAAACGTTTAGCGAGGATGGCAAAGTTGCTGTCAATCGTTTTGCATATTCAACAATATTATCATGCAGGTATCTTGAATTGGTATTGAGTGTTGCGATCTGCTTTTGCATGCGCTTAACTACAACAGGATGGCAATGCCCAACATGGCTTGGATTATTTACACAGTCAATAAAAGTGTTGCCTTTATCATCGTACAAATATTGCAATGCACCTTTTACAATTTTTAGTTTTTGTTTGTAAGCGGTGCTTAGGTTGCGGCCAATATGTTCATTTCGGTCTTCAAGCAATTGTTCGTAATTATTTTCATGTATTAATGGTGCATAACCACAAACCCTTCTGAAACTATCCTGTGCTTTGACCGGATTGACGCGAATGAGTTTGTACAATAAATCCCATGCGGGTTTTTCAGAAATAAAATGATGTTCATTATTGGTTTCGATGGATGTATTGTATGCACTCTGCGTAACACTTATGCAAAGCCTTGCAGCTATCAAAAAATAGAGTAAGTCAATTTCCTGTTCTGTTAAAGGATATGCAGCATAATAACCTTTAACCACCAGCGTCGCAGCATGCAAAGGATCATTATGATTCATCATTGCATAAGTGCATGCTACCGCAAGATTATTGACCAGCGCGGTATAAACCATATCGCTAAAATCTATTAGCCCGTAGACCTTGTTACCCTGCACTAAAATATTGGTATCGTTTGCATCGTGATGTACATACGCATGGCGAAGAGAGGAAATTACCGGCAATACTTCTGTTTCAAACTGCAGCAGAAAATATCCGGCAATTCGCCTGCGTTCGTGGTTCTTGATGCAATGCAGTCTTCTGTTTGCATCAGCCGCATTGCTGATGTCCCATATATAATGACGGTGCATGGCAGGGTGAGAAAAATTTTCTAATGCGCTGTCCATGCTGCCCAATACATTTCCCAGATCAATATGTAATGCATCAGAACGCTCTTTTACATCAACCCAGAAATTTCCTTCTAGAAAAGTAATAAGGCGCAGGTAATATTTGCTGTCGCCGAGTTGCAAAACTGTCAGTGCACTGCCTTCTAAGTTTGGAATGTAGCGGAAGAATTTATCGGCCACCGCGCTTTGCTCAAGATGCTGAATAATTTTTACCTGTGCGTCAAAAAACGCAAAACTGTGTTCGTCACTTGCCAGTTTGAAAATATATTTTATTCCATCGTCACAGGTAAGTAAATAATTTAATTCATACTCTCCGGTTAATGGTTTTACGGCAGCATTAATGCCATAATTTTTTTTAACCAATTCGGCAATATCGTTAGTAGAAAAATTCATTTTTTAAGAAATTTTTTTTACCAGCTTTTATAATTCTATTCGACTTTCGTTGTGTCACTCACTTGTACGTTCAGAACATTATTGAACAATACGCACCAGCATGTTTTAATGAAAAAAACTTCTTTGCAAAATGCGCTTTGGCTAAAGCAAATCAGCCTGCATTTTTTCTAACCCAAGGCTTAAGCCACGGTTTAAGATAGTGATTATAATTTCTGGCTTTAGCCAAAGTAACCCACTTCAATCTTTGCTTCGGTAAAAGCTGAAACTTATTCTTTAGTACAAGAGTGCGACGCAAGCAAAGATCAAACAAAGATCTGTTGCCGGGCCCAAAAAAAATTAAAGGATTTGCTGCCGGTTCTTAAATATCAAACGTATGAACGTTGGTAATACGATCAGGAGCAAAGGCATGGCGATAATAAACCCGCCAATAACTGCAATTGCCAGCGGCTGGTGCAGTTGTGCGCCGGTGCCTATGCCAAGTGCAATAGGCGCTAAAGCAATGATGGCACCTAATGCAGTCATTAATTTTGGGCGAAGCCTTGTTGAAATGGAATAAATGATTGACTTATCTATATCGTTTGACTCTTTGAGTGATTCTTTAAACTGGAGAAATGTAAAAATGGAATTTTCGCCAATGATTCCAACAATCATTATCAGGCCTGTGTAGCTTCCTACATTTAATGCGGTGTTGGTAATATAAAGACCGAGATAACTGCCAGAAATACCCAAAATTGCTATCAACAATATTGCAAAAGCTATGCGAAAATCTTTGAACAAAAAAAGGATGATGGTAAACACTAATAAGCTGGAAGTAACAAGAATAATTAGCAGTTCTTTAAACGATTGTTGCTGGCTTGCATAAGCGCCGCCATAAACAATTGCATAACCTTTTGGTAACGAAATTTTTGAGGAAACCTGCTGCTGAATATCTTTTATTGCACTGCCCAGGTCGCGGTTATTTAAACGCGATGTTACAATGCCCATTGATTGTAAATTTTCTCTTTGCACTTCGGCATCGCCGGTGTTGAGGTACACATTTGCAAGTGAATTGATTGGTTTAAGTTGCCCATTCGGCAGAAAAGCGGGTAGCTGATTAATGCCATCTACACTAAGCGTTGTATTTCCAGGGTATACCATGCGAACATTACTTAGTTGTTCCTTATCATAAACAGAACCGATAATATTTCCTTCGAGTGCTGTTTGTAGTTGATACTGCAGGCTTGATGGAGTAATGCCATACTGTGCAAGGTTTACAAAGTTTGGTTGCACATTAATAGAAGGACCGGCAATTACAATTCCATCAAATACATCTGCGGTGCCGGGTACATGAGAAACAATATCTGCAACCTGTTTTGACAACTGTTGCAGTTTTGCATGATCAGTACCAAAAATCTTTACTTCAATTGGTTGTACAGACTCCATCAGGTCGCCAAGCATATCGCCAATTACCTGTCCAAAATCTGCGCGAAGGGCGGGCTGTGTACTTTCGATGCGCTGCCTTATATCATCTATTACTTCATCGGTTGTTCGTGTACGATCTTTCTTTAGCTGTATTAAATTATCGCCGGTATTGGGTTCTGTAATAAAAAAGCCCATTTGCGTTCCGGTTCTTCGTGAGTACGATGCTACTTCGGGAACCTGCAGTATTATTTTCTCTGTTTCACGTAAAATTCTGTCTGTTTCTTCCAGTGAAGTACCGGGTGGTGTGGCATAATCGAATACTATACTGCCTTCATCCATTTCAGGTAAAAAACCTGTTTGCAGTTTTGGTAAAATATAGTAGATAGAAAAAGCCAGCGCAATAATAAATACGAAACTTATATAAGGCCTCTTTATAAAAAAGCCAATCCAGGGTTGTTGTTTTACATCGTGTGGCTGTATTTTTTTTGATACAGTATTTTTCCCCTTTGAATTGCTTAGCAAAAGGTAAATAACAGGCAGTATTAGCCAGGTTGTAAAAAAGGAACAGACTAATGTGATGATCATGGAATTGGTCATTACGTTAAAATATGCGCCTGCAACTCCCGTCATTAAAAAAAACGGAATGAATATTACGATGGTACTTAGTGAAGAGCCCACCATTGCCGGTAATAAATAATTAATGGCTTTATGTACCAGTGTTATTGTTGGCTCATCTGGGTGTTCTTCATGGGTTCTGTGAATTTGTTCCACTACAACAATTGCATCATCTATAATTAAGCCGATGGCAGCGGCAATTGCACCAAGCGTCATTATATTAAATGTTTCGCCAAATGCATACAGGCAAATTAAAGTAAGCAGTAACGTAATGGGGATGGTAATTAAAATAACGCTGCTGGCTTTTATGGAACGAAGAAAAATAACTGCTACCAAAATTGCCAGGGCAAGCCCGATCCATAAACTGTCTGTAACACTTTTTATAGAGTCCTGCACAAAATCTGCCTGAATATAATAGGGCTCAATTGTTATGTCTTTTGGAAGAATTTTTTTGAGCTCTTGCAGTTTAACGGCCATTTTATCAGACAGATCAACAAGATTTGCATTGGGTTGTTTTACTACACCAAGTAAAATACTTTCTTCGCCGTTTGAATTGATTTTCACATATTCTTTAGCTTCCTTAATCTTCACTGCTGCAATGTCTTTGAGCGTAATAATCCGCTTACTGTTATTGCTAACAACAATATTTTCCAGCTGGTCTGCAGAGCTTACCGATGCATCTGTAACGGTTAAATACATTTGGCGGTAATCCGATAAATATCCGTTCGATTTTATAAAATTTGTATTACTCAATGCGGTGTTTATCATATCTGGTGTAATGCCCAGCGTACTCATCTTTTGAATGTTAAGCTCTACCCAGTATTCTTTGGTTTTACCACCCGCTACCACAATTTGAGATACGCCGTCCACCTGAGAAAGAAAGGGCTTGACCGTAAAGTCGGCGATCAGTTTCATGTCTATGGCAGATCGCGTTTTACTTTTAAGCGAATAGCCAATTACCTGCAGTATAGACGGGTTCATTCGTTCAACGGTAATATTAATATCAGGAGGCAGTGTATTGCGTATTTCATTAATCACCCCTTCAATCTGTTGTTGGCTGGTATTAATATTTGCATCCCAGTTCATATATGCCGAAATCTCACAACTGCCGCGGCTTGTAGTGCTTCTTACGGTTTGCAGGTCGGGCACTTTTTTTATTGCATTTTCAAGTTGCCGTGTTACCGTTATCATCATTTTATTTACCGGCTGCTGACCTGCATCTGCAATAACCTTTATTTTGGGAAAAGTGATTTCCGGAAAAAGCGCCGTCTTCATCTGGCTATAAGAAAACATACCACCAAGAATGATGATGAAGACAATAACCGTTACCGGATTTTTATGTGTATGAAAAAACTGACGCATTAATTTTATTTTTTACAACATTATATTATTTTTTATGTGCCCGGCAGTTGATACATTATTCACCGTTCCTTGCGTCGCACTCTTGTACTGCATTACATGAATGAGCAGAAGCGAAGAACAAAGCGTACGTCATTGCGAGGCCGCCGAAGCAATCTTCTGGCATAACATAAATTCGCGTTATACCTACGATAAGAGATTGCTTCGTTCCCCGCAAGGACCCACAATGTTATACAGTATAAGAGTGCGACGCAACCGGGATGCCATAAAAAGATAAAGCCCGGCCCCAAAATGTCTTTTGTATTTATTATTCATTAAGCACTCTATTTTATTATAATAACTTTTGCTGTATCTGCAAGGCCATAATTGCCGGTAAGTAAAATCTTATCCTCTGCAAACAGCAATGGGGAAAGGATTTGCACATAGTCATTGTTTTCTATACCTTTTTGCACAGTCACTTTTACGGCGGTAGTGTCATTAAGCAATTTCATAATCCAAAATGCACTTTGCACATCGTCTGTGAGCAAAGATGATTTAGGCAACGACACCGTGTTTGTGACAGATTTTTTTATAAGACTTACTTTGGCAATTAGGTTTTCGGGAATATTTGCTACGTTGTTTACTTTGATGATATATTGCTGCGTTTGCGAAACAGAATCAACGGTGGGCATTGAAGAACTTATATAACCATTTAGTTGGGTATTATCGGGCAAATGCAATACAATATTTTTATTATTGGCCAGGTAAGGCTTCAGCTCGTAGGGAAGATTGAGCAGGAATACAAAACTTTTTGTGTCTGTTATGGTGGTAAGCTGTTCGCCATCCTGCACATAATCGCCGGCCTGGTAAGTTAGCTGGGTAATGAAGCCACTGCCGGGTGCTTTTATGCGCACAATTCCTTCGAAGTGCAGGGAGGTATCTATTTTATTCACAAGATTACCAAGACTTTCTGCTTCTTTTGTTTTAATGGTAAATAATATTTGCCCGCTGTTTACATATTTGCCTACCTGTGCATTAACCGACTGCAGGTAGCCATTAATATTGGACTTTACAGTTGTTCTTAATAAAAAGGCGGAGGTTGCAGTAAGTTCAACGGCTTCCTGCATATTGCCAAATAAAGGCTGGGTAATAGTTACAGGAGTTTCTGTTTCTGTGGCAACATCTGCTTCGCCAGTTGCATCTGGCTCGGGTGTTTCTTTGCAGCTCTGCAGTGAAACAAACACAGCAAGTGTAAAATAAAATGCAATGATGAGGAATATGTTTTTTTTCATTTTGCGTTCCAGTAATTGAGTTGGTTAATGATCTGTAATTTATTTACCGTGTTTTGCGTGATGATATTTTTTGCATTGAGATAATTGGATATGGCGAACAGATAATCGACTATGCGTGCATCGCCGGTTGCCAGCAATTTTCTGTTGGCATCCATTAAGCCTTCAGAAAATTTTAACTGGTTGGTGGCATCATCAATCAGTTGTTGGGTTAACCGTAATTGCTGCAACAGTTGTGCGGACTGCTGGTTGTATTGTAGTTTAAAAAAATCGCTGTATTGCTGCCTTATCATCTGAGCATTAGAGATCTTGTCGTGCTGCATTTTTTTTTGTTTACCATCATAAATTGGAATAGATAAATTAATGCCGGCACCTATACCTAAATTTTTATAGGGGAGATATGCCAGCGAAGACTGATAACCGCCATCTGCATAAAGGTCTATTTTCGGTTTGTAACTGAGGTCTATTTGCCTGTCATCTGCCAGCAGTTTTAAACTATCAGTTTGGTATTGCTGATAGTAGATCGTTCGTTCAATATCCGGTAGCATCGTTTGTTCTAATTCAGGTGCAGCAAGGGTTGTAAAGGCAGTGTCCTGTAAACCGCTGATATAATTTAGCGTTGCAAACTCATTTTGGTATTGCAGTTTTAACTGGCTTATAAGTAATTGCTGCTGCTGTACAGTAACCAGAAAAGTAAGATAATCAGTTTGACGGTAAACGCTTTTTTCTGTAAGTACCTTAAGCAATGTCTCTTGTTTTTTCAGCAGTTCAAACAGATCCTGATTAAAGCTGTATTGCTGCCATAAACCATAAGCGGTGATGTACTGTGCGGTAATTGTTTTTTTTAATTCTTGTGCAGTTATTTTGGATGAAATATCCAACGCCTTGTTTTGCAAGCGTATTGTTTCGAAACGGTTGTTTAAATTTTCTTTGCTTACAATACTTTTTGTAACCGTTAACAATGCACTAAGATTTGCCCCGTTTGTTACTGCATTATCGTAACCGTAGCCACCAATTACGGGTGCATAATAATTGTTGCTTATGCCGTTTACCTGTAGTTTTTGTGAAGCCACAATGCGCAGACTATCTATTAAATTATTGCGCTGCTGGCCGGTATAGTCTTTTAATAAAGGGCTTGTTTTTACACCTGCATCGAGGAAGTAAAGCAAAGACTTATCCTGTGCGTAAGAGCTACAGTGCAAGACCGTTATTAAAATCAGATAAAAAAATTTCTTCATAAATATTGCGCTGTCATTTACTTACAAATAAAGTTATTTTACTGCTGATTGTTTACCAACAGTTTTAATTTTTTAAGGTTGCTGCACCTTGCTGAATATTGAATCTGAAGGTACAAGAGTGCGACGCAACGGCAGGTGCTCAATGGTTAGCAGCCGGGCCCAAAAAAAACTATTCATTTTTAAACTGCCATTTTAATTTGAAAATATGCAAAGCATTTTCGAAACCATAATCAATAGAACAAGCAGAAACTTCGCAAATCTGTTTTACAATTGAAAGCCCCAAACCATTGTTTTCACTGGTAAAACCAGCTTTATAAAAACGTGTAAAAAGTAACGCTGTATTTAAGGAAGCCGTGTTTCCTGTGTTGCTGATGGTGAGTTGCCCCTGTTTTAAATCTATATTTATTTTACCGCCATCGGTATTGTGTTTTATTGCATTGCTGATAAGATTGTTTAATAATACATCAGCCAGGGAAACATGCAGCATAATAAATGCATCGTTCAGGGCTGTGGTTACTGTGATGTTTTTATTTATCCAAAGTTCTTTAAAGAGATTAAGTTTTTCTTCTATAAGCCTTTTTAAATTTAATTCAGTTGTTTCTGTAAACTGCCTGTTTTCAATTTTAGTGAGCAGCAGCAGTGAGTGGTTCATCCTGCTTAATTTTTGAACGGCATTGTAGGATGCCTGCAGCGACTCGCTTTGCTGCGCAGTTAAATGTTCATCCTGTATCAATAAATCAAGTTTTGAACGTATTACTGCAAGCGGCGTTTGCAGTTCATGCGAGGCATTTTCGGTAAACTCCTTTAATAAGATATAGTCCTGTGCGGCCTTTGTTAAAGATTGCTGCAGCGCACTGTTTAGCATGGAGAACTCATTTATATCCGTGCTGGTAAAACCCAATTGTTCGCTGCTGCCTAATTTAAAATTGTTGATACTTTCAAGCGTATTGTAAAAAGGACGCCATAGTTTTTGCAGCACAAAACGATTGATAAGAAAAGTAGCTGCTAACATTAAAAGTAAGGTTATAGTTGTGATAATTATTATTAACTGAATTAGATGATCTGTACCCTCAAGTGATTTGGCTACGCTAATAAGCCACCATTGGCTTCCCGCCTTTATCTGGAAGGTAAGTGTACGTATTAGCTCATCTTCCTGTTCGTAATTATTGTAGAGTTTAGAAGTGGTAAATGCCGGTTTTTGTAATGCGAACGGATTTTCAATGGAAGTGTATTCAGTTTGCTGGTCGTGCACTTTTACAATTTCAGGAAGTCGCTGGTACTTTTGAGTATAGCTAATAATTTCATTTTGCTCAATCTTCAAATCTTCATCTACCTGGTTGATGAGCACATAACGCAGCAGGAATGAAAAAGCTATACAGGCAAGTAAAAATATTACTACAGTACATATAAGATTAATACGGTTATATTTTGCAAGCAGTTTCATATTCTTTAGCCCACTTTATTTTATCAAAGGAATAATTAGTTTATAGCCCATTCCATACACGGAGACAATATAATCGGGGCAGCCGTTTTGCATTATTTTTTTTCTTAGGTTTTTAATATGCGTATAAATAAAATCGTAATTATCGGCAAGGTCCATGTTATCGCCCCATAAATATTCTGCAATAGCACTTTTGCTGATTACTTTATTTTTATTGCTGATAAAATAAAGCAGCAGTTCATATTCTTTTCTGGTAAGATCAATAAAAATATTATTAGCCGATACTGTTTTATCGGCAAGGTTTAGTATCAGCGCATCAAACTGCACGATGTTCATACCGCCAAAAGATTTGCGTCGTATTATGGAAGCCACCCGTGCACCCAATTCTGGTAAATGGAATGGCTTTGTAAGGTAGTCATCCGCACCGGCTTTAAGCCCGTATACTTTATCATCCAGCGAATTTCTTGCAGAGATAATGAGCACACCATCCGCCTTATTTTCTTTTTTTAATTCCTTTAAAATTTCCAGGCCGCTGCCACCAGGCAGTGTTATGTCTAGAATAATACAGGCATAATCGTAAAGCGCTGTTTTTTCCATTGCGGTATTAAAATCATACGCAGTTTCGCACATAAAGCTTTCGTTGCCAAGGTAATCGCAAATGCTGTCAGACAGCGCTTTTTCATCTTCTATAACAAGTAACTTCATAATATAATAAGGTAAAGATTATAAATAAATTTGAAGTAATTCTGAAGAAGTCAATAATGCGTGCATTTCAAATTTCCCAGGTATTTTTTTGAGCCAAACTGCATTACTACCATGAAACTTCTATTGCGTCGCACTCTTGTACTTTCAGATTCATTATTCAGCATTGTGCAGTGAGGTTTATTAATGCACCATACTTTCTTGTGCTAAGCATGATATGCACGAAGAACCAATGCACGGCGCTAAAAGCTCATTTGAACTAATAGGATAACAAATATTGGCCGTATAGTTAATTATTGTGCACATTGCTCATTAATACAAATGCTCAATTTACAGTAGTACAAATGCACATTCAGGGCGAAAGAAAGTATGGGGCTGTCTATCGTTTCTTTCTTGCCTTTTTTGTTACTTTTTTGTGTCAAGACAAAAAGTAAATAAGATAATGGCATTTGTGCAGCGTATTTACTGTCTAATTTTATTCTTCTTGAACTTAAATATTCAGATGATGTTTTCAATATTGCACACAAAAAAAATACATTGCTATTTCCTGATATCATAGATTTGGTGTGCAAAAGATAGTCATTTGTTTTTTGTAATTGACGGCATAATACTACCAAACGAATTAAATCTTGCTTATGGAATGGGATCGAACCAAATCCTCCGTTTTTAAATTAATTTACTTTTTACCGACGCTCCTTTCCGCTCAGCTATTGTGCGCGCAAACCAAGATTGATCTTGCCGGCTTAACAGCATTTAAAAATCCGGGAGCCAACTGGCATATTGCAGGTGATGTACATGCTGATCTTGAAAAAGACAATACACTTGTTTTAACCAATGGTACCGGGGTATTGGTTAACATACCCGTTACATCTGCGAGAGAAGAATTGTATACCGATTTTCAACATGGCGACCTTGATCTTGAGCTGGATTATATGATGGCAAAAGGCTCTAATTCCGGTATCTATTTTCAGAGCCGTTACGAAGTTCAGTTACTGGATAGCTGGACAGTTTTAAACCCACACTCCGGCGATAACGGTGGTATTTATGAAAGATGGGACGAATCAAAACCTGATGGTCAAAAAGGCTTTGAAGGCCATGCGCCACGCCAGAATGCAAGCAGGGCGCCAGGTTTATGGCAACACATAAAAATATCTTTCCAGGCACCACGCTTTGAAGGCGGCGTTAAAATTGCCAATGCCAGGATGCTGAGGGTAGAATTAAACGAGGTATTGATACAGGAGAATGTAGAGCTATACGGACCTACACGTGCATCAACAGGCAATGATGAAGTTCCGGTTGCTCCATTAAAATTTCAAGGCGATCATGGCCCGGTTGCATTCAGGAATATTGTGGTGAACAATTATGATAAAGCAAAACCAACCTTATCCAATATTAACTACGCAGTTTACAATGGAAAGTTTCAGAAAGAGCCTGATTATAAAATATTCAAAGCATCCATACAAAAGGCAGCACCTATTGTAAGTTCAAATATTGATGGCTTACCAGCTAATGAATTCCTTGTAAAATATACCGGGGTTTTACAGGTGAGCGAAGCAGGAGAATACAGCTTTGCGCTCAATACCGCAGGTGGTGCAGGTTTGCTTAAAATAGACAACAATACAATTTTGCCTTTCACCAATTGGCGCAGTAATGGCCAAGTGAATTTACCGGTGGGCGATATGCCTTTTGAATTGATCTATTCAAAGTATGTTGACTGGGCAAAACCCGCCATTGGTTTAACGATTAAAGGGCCGGGCATAAGGGAATTTACCATAACAGATGCAAATGTTCCCTCAGGCGACGATGCAGATCCGGTGCTTGTAAATGCAACTGAAAATACCATCCTCCGCAGCTTTATGGATCTGCCCGTTGGCACAAGGGTTACCCATGCAGTAAGTGTGGGGAGCACAGAAAAAATCCATTACACTTACGATATGGATAACGGAATGATTATTCAATTATGGCGTGGAAATTTTTTAGATGCAACACCCATGTGGCATGAGCGGGGTGATGGTTCATCAAGGCCTGTAGGTATGGTTTTATATTTTGGTAAACCCATGCTCTCCATTGAAAAGTTGAGTGACGCAAATGCAGGCTGGCAGGCCGATACAGCGGGTAGTGCTTACAGACCCAAAGGTTATGTACTCGATGAGAAAGACCGGCCATCTTTCAAGTATTTAGTTTATGGAGCAGCAGTAACAGATGCCATACGCGTACTGGAAAACAGCAAGGGCATTCACCGTGAAATAAATATTACCAACACAACTGCAGGTATGTACCTGCGCCTTGCAGAAGGAAGCACGATAGAAGAAATTTCAAACGGGTTTTATTTGGTTGATGATAAATCTTACTACTTAAAAATAGATGATGCTGGTAACGCAAAACCCTTAATTCGGGATCAGAACGGCAGAAAGGAATTGATCATTCCAATTGAAAACAAACTCAGCTATTCTATTCTTTTTTAAAACATTACAATCTTTCTTATGAAAGCAATTGCAAAAAATATATTCAACTGCATTTTCCTGTTAAGCATGTCGCTTCTATGCCTTCATACAAATGCCGTGGCACAGGAGTCAGCGAAGGAAGAAGACTTTTTTAAGATCAATAAAATGCGTTCTCCCGAAGGCACGCTTTTAGAAGTGGGCGGCCTTTGCACTTTGCCAAATGGCGACCTTGCCGTTACTACCCGCCGCGGCGATATTTTCATTGTTGAAAACCCAACAAGCGCCAAACCTTACTTTAGAAAATTTGCTTCAGGCCTGCACGAAGTGCTGGGTGCTGCCTATAAAAACGGATCGCTTTATGTGGTGCAACGCGGCGAACTTACCAAGCTTACCGATACCAATATGGACGGTAAAGCCGATTCATTTGAAACCATTTATGCATGGCCAATTTCAGGCAATTACCACGAGTATAGTTTTGGCCCCAAACTGGCGCCTGATGGCTCTTTCTTTGTTTCGCTTAACCTTGGGTTCCCCGATGCGTGGTGGCATCCAAAAAGTATGGTGCCATGGAGAGGATGGGTACTGCATATTTATGATGATGGCCGCATGGAACCCTGGGCCACAGGTATGCGTTCCCCCTGCGGACTAAGTATGATTGACGGTGAATTATTTTATACCGACAACCAGGGCGACTGGGTTGGCTCCGGCAGTATTATAAAAATAGACAAGGGTTCATTTACCGGTCACCCTGCAGGTTTGCGCTGGGCCGGTATGCCCAATTCCCCCGTTAAAGTAAGAGAAGAACAAATCTTTGCTAAAATTGATCCGCGCATAGAATATGGCCCCGATGGGCAACAGACAAAACCCGAAAATAACGAGAACGATAAGTTCATGACCGAGTTTCAGATGAAGCAATTTATACCAGATCTGCAGTTGCCTTCCGTATGGTTGCCGCATGGTATTTTGGGTATCTCCACTTCTGAGATTGTAAAAATACCCGGGGGTGTTTTTGGTCCTTTTGAAAATCAGTTATTGGTAGGCGATCAGGGCCAGAGTAAAATAGCCCGTGTGTTTATGGAAAAAGTAAATGGCGAATACCAGGGTTGTGCATGGGATTTCAGGAGTGGTTTTCAATCAGGCATTGTAAGGCTCGCCTGGGGCAATGATGGTTCTTTATTCGTGGGCGAAACCAACCGTGGCTGGGGTTCCGCCGGCGATGCCAACGATGGTTTGCAACGCCTTACCTGGAACAACCGTATACCTTTCGAAATGCGCACCGTAAAAGCGATGCCCGATGGTTTTGAAATAGAATTTACCAAACCCGTTGATAAAAAATATGCCGAAGACCTTGCTTCTTATTCCGTAGAAAGTTATATCTATAAGTATCATGCGGTATATGGCAGCCCGCCGGTTAACACACAAAAATGCCCGGTAAAAGGGGTGAAGGTTTCACCCGACGGAATGAAAGTGCGCATCATAGTAGCCAACCTGCGCCCACATTATATCCATACCATTACGCTCGGTGGCATACGCGATAAAGAGAACGCCTATTCCCTCATACATCCAACAGGATATTACACGCTCAACAATATTCCCGAAGGCGCAAAACTGGCCATGACAGAAGTAAGCACAAAAAATACCGCGAAAGCAGGCACAGCACAAACCACAACATCAGCCACAGGTGTTTATACATACACGCAAATAAAACCATTGCTTACAAAATACACTTGTGTAGCCTGCCATAATCCAGAAAAAAAGCAGGTGGGCCCCGGCTTTATAGACATTGCCAAAAGAAATTATTCCATAGATAAAATTTTATCGCTTATAAAAAATCCACAGCCACAGAACTGGCCCGCATATTCAACGCCCATGCCGCCCATGCCGCAGGTACCCGCATCCGATGCACGTAAGATCGCTGCATGGATCAATTCGCTGGCGGTTAAAAAATAGGAAAGATTTTTGGGCCCGGCAATAGAATTACTATTTGGCTTTGGTTGCGTCGCACTCTTGTACTTTCTGTAATTCTATTCAGTTTTTATTAAAGCGTAGATGGAAGAGAAGATTGGCGGTCAGGTTTAAAATTTCCCCCTGCTTACTTTCTTAACAAATATTTTGTATGTTAGCAGAACAAAAATCTGCCCCCATGCCCAAGCCTGTTTATACTATTACGCTGCATAAAGGAACTTCAAGAATAAAAATAAGTTTTGAAAAAAACGATGAATGGAACCGGCGTATAAAAAACGTCGTTGGTGCCGCGTGGAGCAAAACACATAAAGCCTGGCTAATACCCGATACCCCACCGAACAGGCAGAAATGCGGCCTGCCTGCTCTGCCAGCCGCCACCAGCATTCAGCAGCAACAGGCAGCAGTGCAAAAGCAACCCGCAGCGCATACAGGCAAGCCACAGGTACAACATATAAGCGAAGAAAATTTTGCACAGCTAAAACAGTATATGCAGCACCTGCAACTAAAAGCATACAGCCACAGTACCATAAGAACCTACCGAAATGAATTTGGGAATTTTTTACAGGCACTTAAGCAAACACCCGCAAAAGGTTTAAGCACGCAGCGTATAAAAGATTACCTGCAATATTGCCATGCAGTGCTGCACCTAAGCGAAAACACCCTGCATAGCCGGATGAATGCATTGAAGTTTTATTATGAACAGGTGCTGCGCAAAGAAAAGTTTTTCTGGGAAATACCGAGGCCAAAGAAGCGGCTGATATTGCCAAAAGTTTTAAATGAAACTGAACTCAAAAGAATGTTTGCTTCTATACAAAACATAAAACATAAAGCCATATTATTTACTGCATATAGCGCAGGGTTGAGGGTAAGTGAAACAGTGCATCTTCGTTTACAGGATATTGACAGTACGCGTATGCAGATTTTTGTGAACCAGGCTAAAGGGAAAAAGGACAGGGTGGTAAACCTCAGTATATTAGTGCTTGATGTACTGCGGCAGTATATAAAATTTCAGCAACCAAGGCCAACCTATTATTTATTTACCGGTCCGGATGGTAAAGAACCATACAGTGAGCGGAGTGCGCAAAAAATATTTCAGCGTGCAAAAACGGAAGCAGGGATAAAAAAAGAACTTGGTTTTCACAGCTTGCGTCACTCCTTTGCTACCCACTTACTCGAAAAAGGGATTGATGTAAAATATATAAAGGAACTGTTAGGTCATTTTGATATAAGAACCACTGAACGTTACCTGCATGTGGCCAAAGACAAATTAGTAAATATCATCAGCCCTTTAGACAGTTTATATAATGACGAAAATTAAATTTTGGGCATTGCCGACACTGACAATTTAAAAAAGCGACAAAGAAACGATTGATTTTCAGTGTGAAGTTTTTTTATAGAAATAATTAGTGTCGTATATTTACGCGTT
>JBBRDW010000087.1:0-19252 GCA_038203525.1 Chitinophagales bacterium
GGTAAATGATTCTCCATGGCTATCTCCTGCATGCGCAAATTTTTCTTGCATGCAATAGGAAACCATGCCCCTGCTTTTACTGTTTGATCATTTGCTACTACCACACATTGCCTGCCGCTCACATAACCAATACCGCTCACCGTTCCGGCTCCGGGGCAGCCGCCGTGTTCCTCATACATTTCAAAACCGGCAAATGCACCAATCTCTATAAATGGCTGATCTTTATCGAGCAGGTATGCTACTCTTTCACGTGCAGTGAGTTTATTTTTATCTCTTTGTTTATCTATGGCATTTTTACCACCGCCTAATTTTATTTTATCGGTGTGCTGCCGGGTTTCGCTCACCTTCCCTTTCATCCAGTCTTCGTTGCGGTTGGTTTCAATATTCATGCTTACAAATGTTAGGCAACAAAGATAGCAGGAAGTAAGTTTTTAGTTTACAGTTTGTAGCTTACAATTTACGATACAATTTTTTGGGCCGGGCAGTAGTATTTCATAGCATCGTCTCTTGCGTCGCACGCTTATACTTTTAGAACATTTGTGGTCAATGGTGGAACGTGAAAAGTGAAAATATAACTTACTGCTTCCTAACTGCCGGACTGGTTACCTCTTTGTCTTGTTGCCGTGTTGACTGTTCTTCCGAATGTACAAGAGTGCGACGCAAGTAAAGCTTAATAGTACTACTTCTGCCCGGCTCAAAAAAACCTAACTCCATTTTTACCTTTTGGAGCGAATAAAAAAGTCTTTTACCCGCTAAATTTTTTTGCAGAATTAATACTACGGAAAAGCAGATATTTTTAGTTTAGGGGGCATTCAATCGGCTATATCTTGTTTTTTGAGTATTATTGCGTGGCTAAATCTAAAAAATGCATATTGAATGGTATTCAACTCGTTGATTTTTGTTGCCTTCTTTATTGTTGTAACAACCTTATTCTTCCTCCTGCCTCATAAATACAGGTGGGCTTTATTATTAGCAGCCAGTTGTTATTTTTACATGTACTTTTTGCCCATTTACATTCTTATACTGGGCTTTACAATTCTGGTAGATTATATAGCGGGCATTTATATTGCCAAATCGGTTGGTGCAAGGCGAAAATTGTTTTTAATACTTAGCCTTATAGCCAACCTTGGGGTACTTGCGTTCTTTAAATATTACAATTTCCTCAATTATAATATAACCGCTTTACTTGGCGATTTTGGTTTTCAAAACCCGATACCACATTTAGATATTCTGCTGCCGGTTGGTTTATCGTTCCATACTTTTCAGGCGATGAGTTATACAATAGAGGTCTACCGGGGGCATCAAAAACCGGAAAGGCATTTTGGCATATACGCGCTTTATGTAATGTTTTATCCCCAACTGGTTGCCGGCCCTATTGAGCGGCCACAAAATATGCTGCACCAGTTTCATGAAGAAAAGCATTTCGATTACGAGAGAATTACAAAAGGACTGAGGATAATGCTTTGGGGGTTCTTTAAAAAAATTGTTGTTGCTGACCGTGTGGCGGTCTATGTTGATGCTGTATATAATAATTCTCACTATCACAGCGGCATAACTATGATTGTTGCCACCATTTTTTTTGGCTTTCAGATCTATTGCGATTTTTCCGGCTATTCAGATATAGCAATTGGCGCGGCTAAAGTAATGGGTTACGATTTTATGACCAATTTCAGGCGCCCTATGCTTACTTCCAAGAGTTTTCAGGAAGTATGGCAACGATGGCATATCTCCCTAACTACCTGGTTTAGAGACTATCTTTATTTTTCGCTTGGCGGCAGTAAACAGGGAATGTTTGTTAGCTTTTTTAACCTTGTGTTTGTATTTGCAATAAGTGGCCTGTGGCACGGTGCCAATTATACGCTTATAGTATGGGGCTTAATCAACGGCCTGTTTCTGGTAATTGAACGCTTACTTAATCCTATTCTTAAAAAGGTTCATAAACTGCTGGGACCGCTTTCAAACTTTGTAAGAATTATGGCGGTGTACTTTTTTATCACGGCCACAGCCACGTATTTCCGCGCATTAACTTTAGCAGACGGATGGTATATTACTAAATCAATGTTTACACTAAAACCCGGGGGTCTTTACCGAAGCGAGCCTCCTTCTGCATTTGGTTATGCGCTTTTTGCCATTGTGTTCTTAGTAATTGTAGAACATATTCAGGAGTTTTATCCAAATGTAAAAATTATCAATAACGATAATGTTGTAATAAGGTATTCAAGCTACGTTTTACTTCTCACCATAATGCTTATGATTGGTGTTTTCAATGGCGGCCAGTTTATTTATTTTCAGTTTTAACCTCGTTTAATAATACTGGTATAATGCCGGCTAATCCTTTAGTGGCAGCTTCGTTGCAGCTTGACCTGCCAAGTTAGTGGTCGCAATTGTTTCATCGTTCAGTATATAATTTAGCTTCAGCACATACTTTTATTTATTTGTGGTTACGGCAAAATCATAAAAATTTTTTAGAAAAAGTACCTTTCCCAACCAATTTATCTTTTTAGAAGTACTGGGGTTTACCGCTTATCAACAATGCATTACCATTCGTGAAAGCGCAAGCCCCGCTGCTCACACATACCTTAGCAACGGCACTTGTAGTAACTATATCTTTACATCTCCAAAACAAAAAAAGGGATAATACCCTAACCAAAATGAACCACATAATTGAGTTTCTCTTAGCACGTTTTAGGCAAAGAGTTAAACCACCAGCAGTAGACTTCCAGTATTTAAAAAGCCTTTTACAGAAACGATTTAAAAACATTAATAAAACGGGTTAAAACTGTTTGTGCAATACCTGCGCTGTTTAAAAACGCCGGGTAAAAACACGAACCTTTACTAAAAAATGCTGCGTTAGCAGCCATCAAATGAAACCAATAATAATGGCTGTGCTGTTGTGCGGCTATATGATATACTTACTACTTCACAATGCGACCAAATTAAATAATGCCTGCTATCAAAAAATAATCAAAAACAATGATGATAGTGTTTCGGCAGAAACAATATTAAACGACCAATTAATAACACACTCCGTTTGGATGAGGGATTTACTATGGTAAACATTTTATGTACATTCGATAAGGGAAATCTTTTTTGCATTCTACATTGCTGGCTGATATAACATTTTGCCAATTATACTTTACGCCTGATAACTTTATGCAATAGTAACACTGACCGAATGATGCCGAATAGCGAACAAAACCCCGAAGAGTGCGACCGCCGCCATTGGCGGGGCAAGCTGCAACTGGGTTTAATAGTAGTAATACTGCCTGGCCTATAAAAGAAGATTAGAAATTCTTATGCAGGGCATAATATAAACCGGGTGCATAACAAAAAGAAATATGCTTATGCTGAGTAAAATATCTATTGGCACAAGCGTTCGCCTAAGGCATAAGTAAAGTTTAATCGGTGCTCTTTGAACAGCTAAAAAAATCTTTTTAACCACAAACATTAAAATTTAAAACAATGAACATTCCAGAATTTTTCAGCAACTATTGGTGGATACTTTTAGTGCTTCTATTTATTTTATTTTACAAATTTATTCTACGTGTTTTCTTTGGAATGGTAATGGTTCCTGAAAACAGGATTGGCCTTGTTACCAAAAAATTTGTACTCGTAGGCGGCAACAGGGAGTTACCCGATGGCCGCATAATTGCAACAAAAGGCGAGGCGGGTTTTCAGGCTAAAACGCTTGCTCCCGGCTTATACTGGGGCATGTGGCCCTGGCAGTATGGGGTAGATATGACACCATTTACCGTAATACCTGAAGGTAAAATAGGTTTAGTATTGAGCAAAGATGGTACAGGAATACCAACAGGTAGAATTCTTGCCCGGTATGTTGATAGCGACAATTTTCAGGATGCACAAAAATTTCTGGATAATGGTGGCCAGCGTGGCCGGCAAACCGCTTATATTACTGCAGGTTCTTACCGTATTAACAGCTTTTTATTTGATGTAACCATTGCAGACCAAATCATCATTCACGAGAATATGGTGGGTATCATTACTTCATTAGATGGCCAGCCAATACCGCAGGGTAAAATTGCCGGCAGTAATGTAGAAGGCCACAACAACTTCCAGGATATTGACACTTTCATGAACAACGGCGGTTGCCGTGGTTTGCAGCCGCAGGTAATTTTAGCGGGTAGTTACAACATTAATCCCTGGGCAGTACAAATTGAAGAAAATCCTATGACCGATATACCTATTGGACACGTGGGTGTGGTGATCAGCTATATTGGCGAAGATGGTGTTGATGTTACCGGCGAAAGTTTTAAACATGGCAATATAGTAACCAAAGGTTTTCGCGGTGTATGGATGGAACCACTTGGGCCCGGTAAATATCCCATTAATAAATATACCATGAAAGTAGAATTGGTTCCTACTACCAATCTTGTGCTAAACTGGGCAAATGCACGCAGTGAAGCGCATATGCTCGACAAAAATTTATCAACTATCACCGTTCGCTCAAAAGATGGTTTCCCTTTCAATCTTGATGTGGCGCAGATCATTCATATACCCGCCACAGAGGCGCCAAAAGTTATTGCGCGTTTTGGCAGCATGAACAATCTGGTAAGCCAGGTACTTGAACCAACCATTGGCAACTACTTTCGAAACAGTGCACAAGACAGCGATGTAATTAGCTTTTTAAGTACACGTAAAGAACGCCAAACTGCAGCCAAAGAACATATTAAAGCGGTGCTGGATGATTACAACGTTAATGCTGTTGACACTTTAATTGGCGACATTGTTCCTCCAGAAGCATTGATGAAAACGTTGACCAACAGAAAGATTGCACAGGAAGAAGAAAAGACCTACGAAACGCAGCGTATGGCCCAGGAAAAACGCCAGGGTATGGAAAAAGAAACAGCTATTGCCGACATGCAGAAAGAAATTGTAAAAGCACAGCAGAGCGTAGAGATTGCTCAGCGCACAGCCGATGCAACTGTTAAGAAAGCAGAAGGTGATGCCACCAGTTTAAAACTGAATGTAAACGCAGAAGCTGAAGCCATAAAAATGCGGGCCAATGGCGAAGCCGAAGCTACCCGTGCAAGGGCTGGCGCACAAGCAGATGCTACCAAACTTAATGCCAGCGCACAGGCAGAACAGATTGCAAAAACAGGTTTGGCCGAAGCTGAAAAAATTATGGCAATAGGTAAATCTACTGCTGAAGCTTACCAGCTGCAGGTTAGTGCAATGGGTGGTGATAATTTTACAAAATTCAAGATTACGGAAGAGATTGGCAAGGGTCATATTAAAATCATCCCTGACCTGATAGTGAGTGGTGGTAATGGCTCCGATGGTTCTCTCAGCGGATTAATGGGTTTGCAGTTACTACAAATGCTGCAGGATAAAAAAACGCAGCAGACTACTGAACCAACCAAATAAACAGTTCCGTTATTAAATAAAAACCGTTGCAAACCGCAGCGGTTTTTTTATTTTTTACCCAGCTTCGGTGCATGAATGAAACTTTGCTTGCGTCGCACTCTTGTACGTTCTGATTATGAAGGGACTTTCAACAGCCCGCAGTTTGATGTGCAGGATTTGAACTTATATTCACTGAATGGAGTTAGGGTGGTCAAATCATTTAATAGAATAGGATTTACTAAAGAAATATCTTCATTTGAAATTAGAAAAATGGAATCATGATAAAATTACCAAACATTGAAAAAGTATCGTCTGCAGTACATGATGTATGGATGGCAAGCAAACGTGCAAATGGAATTACTTCGCGAAAATCTGAAGATGGTGAAGAATTAATGGTTTCTTATAAACTGCTTTCTGAAAAAGCAAAAGACCTTGACAGAAATACCGTAACAGCTGTTTACGCAGCTATAGAGAAAGCTTATACTGAATAGCTTTTTACTTTATCTTTCTTCCATAAATATGTAGAACTTTCTTTAGTGGCATAGCGCACTTGTGCAGTTGGTACTTAAATAATAATTGTTGCAAGATATAGCCATAATACTGCGGCATTGCTCAATAAAGTATCCGAACGTACAAGTGAGTGACACAACCGGCGATGCTATGAAATACCAAAGCCGGCAACAAAAAAAAAGCATAAACATTTATTGTCTATGCCTCTTAAAATCGTTTTTGGCTACGGCTATAAAATTACGATTAATGCGTAAATAACGCCGGGTATCCAGAATATTAACGTTAGAATCAGATCTAACCAGAACTTACCGTTTATTGTACCTTCGTGAAGGTAAACAGCAAGTGGCGGCAACAGTATGGCCAAAATTACCAGCAAAAGCTGATCGGTGCTTGGAGTGGATTTTCCTTCGCGCTTGTCTTTTTTAAATTCACGCATTTGCTTTTTGGCATCGGCAATGCGTAATTTTTTGTCGTGCTTTGATAAGCTTTTGAACTCGGCAACAGCATCATTAACTGCTGCAGAAGAATCTGGTGTTACTGCCTGTGCTTGATCTGTAGGTAGGCTTTCGAACATGATGGCAAAAGAAGGCTGAACGAAAAACATTAAAATAACTACGAACAAAAACACAGTTTTAAGTAGATTACTTTTCATAGCTTTTATTTTTAAAAATTATTGAGTTCTAAACTGGATAAAGTTAACTGATTTTTATTCTGCACAATTTAAAAAGCAATCTAAATTATTTGCCGGCAGTTACTTCTTCGGCTAAGCCAAAACTTAGCGTCATTCCATTGCCACCCAAACCATTTACAATGGTTACGCCCTGTTCGGGTGAATGAACAAAATCAGTTTGGTCATTGGTAATTTTTGGATAAATACCATGCCAGCTCTGTATAATCTGCCAATCTTTAAATGTGGCAAATTGCCTCATGTAATCAAGAATAAGTTTATTGATAAAGGCCTTATCGAATGGGTCAAATACAAGCCCGTACTCGTGACTGTCGCCAATAGTTAACTCACCTTCAGCGTTCTGCGAAACCATTACATGTATGCCCCATTTAAGATAATCGGGCATGGTTTCTTTATAATGTTCTTTTAGTTGAGGCAGTGAAGCAGCCGCTTCAAAACCCTTGTAATGCGCCATAGATAAACCACCACATAAAGAAGGACCAATACGCCACCCATCCGGCTGCATAATAAGGCGCATCATCTGTAGTTTGCATTTGGTAAAATAATTCGCTTCAAATATTTCCGGATACAGTGTTTCAAAATCTGCACCGCTGCAAACGTAAATTTCATCAGCGCTAAAACTTTGCCGGTTGCCGGTTATAACATTGGGATAATTTATTTCTGCAACGGCCGTATTAAAATGAAACTGAACGCCATATTTATCGTTGAGGTAAGCCGGAATTTTTTCAATAGCTACTCTAGATTCAACGATCATTTCATCTGCACTCCACAACGCACCTTTTAAGCCTTCAGGATTTATCGCTTCACTCTTTTGCAATGCTTCTGATGCATTTATTGCTGCAACGGGGCGTATCTTTTTATCCGCTTCTGCAAACTCCTGTATTACCTGCCACTCCAAATCGTTATAAGCTAAATGCAGGCTGCCTACTTCGCTGTACCATAAACCTGCTTCTGTGCAAACCTGCTTCCAGATTGACTTTGAGCGCAATGCTCTTTCGTATAAGTATCCATCAGGCTGGCCAATAGGCCACACCATCCCAAAGTTGCGGATAGATGCACTTACGGCTTTTTCATTCCTTTCAAATACGGTAACGTTATAGCCTTTTTCTGCAAGGCTCCTTGCTATAGCCAGCCCAACAATACCGGCTCCAACTACAATGGCATTCTTGTTATGCATAAAAATTTATATAGCTTACTAAAGGTGTATGTATTTTTTCCTGAAATAAAATGCAGCAATAATAGTCCCGGCAATACCCACAACTGAAATGAATATTACGGCATCTGTAAAAAAGTTTGTCCACGAAAGATTTACAGCAAAAAATTCTTTAAAAAATAATACCAGCACACTGCCAAGATAACCAAAGGCATCTGCTATGTACATGATAAAACCAATATTGCTTTTTACTTTATAAGTAGCGATCATCCTTTCAAAATACAACGCATTAAAAGGAACATAGCTCAGGTATAAACCTGTACCAATCATCGTCATCCACCAGACTGGGTTTATATAATTACCAAGAAATAATAAAGTTGAAATAAGAGCCAGCGCATACCCACAAATGATGATGATATGGTTGATCATAAAAGCCCTTATATTATTCTTCACCAATATCAGTAAACTCATACACAGCAATACGATCAGCGAAACATAGGTTTCTGTTTCGGTGAATATCGCAGCATTGTTTCCATAGCCAAGCTCGGTCCATAATTCATTGGAAAAATTATCGCGAAAATCTCTCAGTACCGTAAGCAAAACATAAGTAAGCACTATAACAATAATACCTGGCAAAAAAGTTTTAATGAAATTTTTCCGTTCTTCCCCGGTCATGGGTTTTCGCACACTTCGCAAAGCAATATCCTGTTCTGTTGGCGGCGGTACATGGTTTAGCAGCCAGGTAAACAATATCATTGGAAGCACAAAAAAAGAGCCTGCGAAAAAAGGCATCCACATTTCACTTACCTGCCAGTTTATTATCAGCGATTTGCCCACACTCTTTACTACGCCCGATGAAAAAATAAAACTGATACTAAGCACTGCACCCATAAATTCTGTGGCACGCCGCCCTTCTAAAAAACTAAAAACCAAACCCCAAACCATACCAAGCGGAAAGCCATTCAAAAATAAAAAGACGATGTTGTAAGGTGCAGGTGTAATTGCAAAAAGCAATAATGAAAGCCATGCGAGTAGAATAAGTTTTACAATAGTAACGGCCCGCTTCTCCCCTTTCATGCCCGAAATAAATTTTATGCCGTAAAATTTACTTAACATATAACCAATTACCTGTGCCGTTACCAGCCACACTTTATAATCAATATTTAAAAATTCAATTCCGTTGAAACCTGCTGCTGTAAAAGGTTTACGAAAAGCATACATACAGAAGTACACAGCAAAGGAACAAAGCGCAGCATAAACAGACAAAGCCCACATGGGCATGTTCTTTAATTTCTGCTGCAGCAATGTTGATGTAAGCATTTTTTGGTTTTCTTAAATTATAACAGCGCTTATATATTTTTTTGAGCCGGACTAAAGAATTTCTATAGATCGTTCCTTGCAGCTTGCTCCGCCCAAGGCAGTGGTCGCACTCTTGTACTGCCGAACAAATATGAGCTTTGGGCTGCCGGCAATGAGCCTTTTTTTGTTTAAAGTGCTCTGTGCTTAAAACGCGCAGACTGCTCAATTATTTTCCGAACGTTCCAGTGTGCGACGCAAGAGGCGATGCTATGAAAAACTTTTGCCGGGCAAATATTATTTTTCTAAAATGGCAATCAGTTCATTGAGATCATCAATAATAAAATCTGGCTTGTGGGGCACCAATTCTTCTTTTTTAAACGCGCCAGTTGTAACCGCAATTGAATAAAGGCAGCCAGCATTTTTGCCTTCATTAATATCAACTTCGGTGTCGCCGATTTTTATAACCTGCCGTGCATCGTCAATACCCGCAGCCTGCATCATTTTTTGAATCATAAAAGGTTGCGGCCTTCCGGCGGCAACCTCGTTGCTTGAAACAACATAATCAACTATTCCATTTTTTAACCATCCAAGCCTTTCAATAATTACATCTGTTATATGGTTGGAGAAGCCTGTATCTAAACCAATTTTAACTTCCCGCTCTTTTAAATATGCAAATATTTCTTCAGCGTGTGGTAATGGCTGCAGGTTATTTGTGTTACTATAATATTCAACCATTAATGCTACAAATCGCTCATGTATATTATTAATATAATCTTCTGTAATCCTTGCCACATCTGGCTCGTACTCGTGCAGCATAATGCTGATGGCTTCTGGTTTTTTATAGCCCATCAAAGGGTTAATTTTTTCAACAGGCACTTCATAACCTTTTTCTTTCATGGCTGTTTTAAAAGCAATAGCAATTTCGCCATGATCTTTTACAGTAGTACCTGCAATATCAAAAACCACCAATTTAATTTTACTAGCCATATTAGTTTTGATCGTTTAAATATTCGGATATAAGATTGCGGAAATGGCTAAGGGGTAATAATACTGCGTCATAATTTTTAGCCAGTTCATCCCACAAACGTACTTTAATAATGTCATCAAAAAATTTGTGCTGAACAAACAGGACTACTTCTCCCTCCGTCATAGGGCCGCCCTGCCATACCAATGTTTGCAAACTGGCTTCAGATAATTTTGCTTTATAGGTAGTATCTGTGGCAACGAGGTATCTTTTAGCAGCTACATGGTTTTCTACCATGGCGCATACGCGATCTGAAAAACCTTTTGAATGGAGAAAGGCTGCACCTATACCTTCGTGGTTAACAACACCGTAACTGCCCATTTCTTCTGTGTGCTGACCATGGCGAAGCAGGTGGCCAACATCGTGCAGCAATGCGCCGAGAATCAGTTCCATATCGGCACCTTCACTCATTGCCTGCATGGCGCATTGTACCATATGCGATGTTTGAGATACGGGCTCACCATCGTAATCTTCGTGCCCATATTTTTCGAATAACTGCATTATTTCGTTTGTGTTACTTTCTACATTTACTAAGCGGTTCATGCAATATTATTTATTAAGAATTGATTTAATAGGTTTCATTACGGGATGGTTTGGTTTAAAATCAAAACCCAGCAATGCGGCAAAAGTTGTAGCAAGCTGTCGCTGATAAAATTGCTGTCCGTCTTTTATTTCGCCTATTGGTTTTGTATCGGGGCCAATGGCTGCAATCCATATCTGGTCTGCATCTGCAATCTTTTCGCCATGCGATGTCCACTCTTCTTTTATTTTATCGCCGCGGCCATGGTCGCAGGTTATAATCAGCGTTGTTTTGTCTTTGTATTGAGGCATAGTCTGCAGGGTTTTCCACAGGTCTGCAATCATTGCATCTTCTGCATGGGCGCTTTTTAAATACTGGTCATATAATCCGCCATGTGCAAAATCATCGGTTTCATCGAATGCGATATAGAGTACTTTGGGTTTAAATTCCTGAAGATAAGTTTTGGCTGCCAGATAGGTATTTACATCGAGCCGAACATCAATTGGCTGTGCCGCAAGAAACTGCATATCGTTTAGTAATTGAAAGGCCGGAGACTTAAATTTAAGCGTGTCAACACCGGCATTTACATAAATATTACTCCTCCATTTATTGAGTATATAAGGAAACACATCCCATGTACTAAATGCCGCAACATTTCCCGAATAATCTTTTTGTTTATTAATAAACTCCAGTACATTTTCATTCTTATTCAATACTTTATCGTTGGAGTTTACGGTAGTATCCGGATAACCGGTAAATATTTCATTATAGCCCGGATACGAGAACCGGTAAGGGTTTGCTACGTTTACAAAACTGTTTGCATTGCGGTTACCATATAGCTGCCCGTGGTTTGAAACGGCACTCCATAGAAAAGGAAAAAGTTTTTCCCTGCGTTCATTTACATTATTGCCCCAGAAAGTTTTTGCAACATGTTCAGAGTCTTGTGTAAATTTTTTGTTCACCATAATAAGCGAATCTACACCACCAAAAACCTCCTGCCAGCGCATGCCATCGAGGGTTACAATAACAAGGTTCTCTGTTTTATTTTTTTGCGAAAATGAAGCAGATGTAATTAAGAAAAGTATTGTAAGCAGGCCATATGTTTTTAAATCTCTCATATTTATAAAAGTTTTTTTAGCCGGGCATTTGTACGTTGTGGCATCGCCTGTTGCGTCGCACTCTTGTGCGTTCGATAATTCTATTGAGCAAAGCGAAGATTAAATTGCGCGTTATTCTAAGACGCCACAAAGCAATCGCCTGTTATGTGGTTTATGCGATTTCTATGTTAAGCCAGGAGATTGCTTCGACGGCCTTGCAATGACGCACGATGTTATGTAGTACAAGAGTGCGACGCAAGGAACGATGAATAGCGAACAAAATGCCTGGCCAACAATGTTTCTATTTAATATTAACAGCTTTTTATTTTTTACATAAAAACATAAAAGAGGCGAAGCTTTTTACAGCTTCGCCATCTTTTTAGTTTTCCATAATAATTATTTAATGAGCCACATTAATGCATTAATATCGTCGTTGCCACCGTATTGGCTTCCCAAAGCTACACTAAGGTTTGCACCGTTTGCTGATATTTCGTTTGATGGGTACTGGAACCTTTTTGGTATTACACCTCCATTGCCTGACCCCGGACCTGTACTAAAAGTGGGAACACCTGTTCTGCGCCACTGGTAATAAGCCTGCCTGCCGGAGTTACGTGCATAAGCAAGATATTTCTGTAGCAGTATCTGGTTTAAACCATCGCTATTATTGCCTTTGTATTTTACAAGTGGCTGATTAAAATAATTTGTAAAGCTAAAAGGAACTGTGTAAGTAGTACCCGTACCATCTGCCTTTTGTAAATACACAGTATTGTCTCCATCTGTTATGCCGTAAAATGCCCACATGGCTTTTACCCCTTTTTGATACCATGCATCTGCATCGCCTGTAACCCAGGCCCTGTTGATGGCTTCTGCTATGCAAAAACAAACTTCGGGATAGCTTAAAATAAGTGTAGGCTCCGCTGTAAATGTTGAATAAAAATGATGATAGTTGTAAAGAGATAGTTTGTCGGCACCTGATAAAGAGGCAAGTGTACTTACATCATCGCCGGAGTTGCCACCAACATAAGACTCGTAAGAGATATCGCTGAAACCGAGGCCACGTGCAGGTTCTGCAAATATCATGGCACGTATATCGTGCAACTGGCTAAGGTTATTGAGCAAAGTTGCTGCAATATTTAAACGGCCTGCATTATTTCCATAGTTCTCCGGATTATCAGGGTAAAAATTATACGTGCTGTTGTAGACATATTGCAGATTATCATCGTTACTTGTAAAAATTGGATACTGTGTTGGATTATTGAAGATTGTTGCAAACTGCTGTTTTACATTAAGGTCTGCATCGTCTGTACGTTTGCTTAATTCAATGAGCAAGCGAAGCTTATAAGAGTTTACTACTTTTTGCCATTGTATAAGTGCATCGCGGCTGCTTAATCCCGTACCGAGATAATAAAAATCTCCTGAAAATTCAAGAAACCCATTGTTTAGAAAACCGGAGAGCATGGTATTTGCAGAATCGAGCCAGAGAAGTGATTGCTTAAAAATATCTTTTTGTGTGTCGTATTTTGGAGCTGGATTTTCAATGCCCTGCAGTGCTTCGGTCATTGGAAGATCGCCTACTTTTTCGCTCATGTCAACAAATAAATAAGCACGGAAAAACAGGCCTAATGCATGGTAGGGATTATCATCAGAACCCGCCAGCCTTCGGGCTTCTGCTTCCATTGCCAAAACGTTTCTTAAGGTTCCATAGTTGAGACCTGCACTGCCGCTCCAATATTCATTGAGACCATAATAATCGTAGTTTGAAACAATGAATTGACCATTTTTGTCTGCATCGCCGCCGGGGTAAACTACCAGGTCGTTTAATATGGTTGGCAAAACCAGGCTTGGCGGCACTTGTAATGGCAGGTTTCTATTTTGCGAATAATCTTCAAACTTTTTATTACAGCCTGTTGTAATAAAGATGGCTGCGAGTATAAGGATGATTTGAAATTTAATCAGTTTCATATAATTATTTTTTATTGCTTTTATTAATAGGCAAAAACAAGGATTTATTTTAGAATGTTACATTAACATTGATACCATAACTTCTTGTTGTAGGAGTTTGAAGGTTGTATTCTCTTTGTGAACCCCCAAAAATGGTTCGTCCGGGATATTGATCCACATCTATATCGCGAAACGCTTTTGGAAAGAAATACAGCAGGTTTCTGCCCACCAGAGAAATATCAACCTTAGTAACAAAAGACTTCTGTAGCATTTTTGCAGGCAATGAATAGGTAATAACTACTTCGCGCAATTTAGCATAGGTCTTGCTAATAACTGTATGCTGCGGATCGTTGTAGAAATTGCTAACATAACTCTGTACCCAGCTTGTAGCAGTAGTATTTTGGGTAAACTGAAGGTCTTTATAATTGGTAATTACACCGGTAACAGGATCAAATTCAATGTTGCCTGAACCACCAACTACCTGCACACCATCACTACCCAACATCGGAGTTCCATCTGAGTTATAAGCACCATTGTAACGTTCATCGCCCCAATGTTGTGATTCGTATAAACGAGCTGCACCTATTGCACCTTCATTTGTATTGGCACCGCGGCCACCTTCTGTTAACTTACGCAATACACGGTCTTGTATTTTTCCGCCCACCATTCCATCAAACTGAAATGAAAAACTGAAAGATTTGTATGAAAATTTATTGTTGATACCCCATGACCAAGCCGGGTCTGCATTACCAAGGTATTGATCTTTTGGTAGATAAACAGGGTAGCCAGATTCATCGTGTATCACCTTTCCATCAGGTGTTAAAGCTTCAAAATAGCCAAAAAGTTTATCAACGCGGTCGCCAATACGATAAGGATATCCTGTTCCATTATCAACCTCCGTAACACCGCCTGCAAAACCTGTAAATACTTCTTTGTAAGTTGCCCAGTTTACCAAAACATCCCAGGTAAATCCAGTTTTTGATTGAATTGGCTTGCCATTCAACGAAAGTTCGGCACCTGTTCTTTTTGTAGCGCCTCCATTTGTTGTGAAATAACTAAGTCCGCTTGTTTCAGAGATATACTGATTAGAAATGTTGGGGCCGTCTTTATATTCAAAATACGTAGCACTTAATCCTAAACGGTTATTGAGAAAACGTATGTCTAAACCAGCTTCGGAGTTACTCCTGGATGATGGTTTAATATTGGCATTTATAACATAGTTAGGGGAGTTTGCTTCTGTTTGATTATTATACCCGGGATAAGTTGCATATGGTGGAGTTGATAAGCCATAATTTGGGCCATCATAAGGTGTGTAATAGTTATTACCATATCCCACAGGGTCATCTGTACCAAGGCTTTGAATGGCACTACCTGCATAAGCATCAGTGCCTCCGCCCTTCACATTTGCATAACTACCTCTTACTTTAAGGAAAGTAATAGCTTTCGGAAATGTTATATAATCAGATAGTACTGTGCTTAAAGACACCGAAGGATAAAAAGCACTATTACTTCCAACAGGCAATGCGGATGTTTTATCAACACGCCCTGTTGTTGAAATTGTAAAATATTTTTTATAAGTAAGATCTACTGAATAGTATGCACTCATCATAAGCAGATTTGAGCCATAAGAAAATGCACGTATTGGTTTTAGTGTATTGGTAAAAGTATAAACATCCGGAACTATTAACTGGTCGGTACTGGTATAGCTTGAAGTATATTTCATATTACGGGCTGTTCCTCCTGCAAATGCACTTAAAGAAAAACCGCTGTGTAAAAAATTATCCTTGTTAAAACTTACAAGCAAATCAGTATTGTTTTCCCAAAGGTCGCGCCGGTCTTCGCGGTAATTACCATGGTTGTGTTCATCGCCATAAGGATGTGCTGAAAACGGAAGTTTTTCTGATCTGAGTACATTATAAGTGGTAACATTCGAACGCAGCATTACATTAAGATTCTTATTAAACTTATAAGTGAATGCCGCCCAACCATACAGGTCATTTTTATAATGGCCCCTTAACCATTCATAACTGCTGAAGTAGGGATTGTGATAACGCTTATACTCCGCAAAATTTGATTGCACACCTTCTTTACCCGGTTGCCAGTAATTAACAATATTAGGATCTAAAACATTCCAGTCAGCGCCGGTCCAAATATCAATGTTATAAATGATACTGTTTGGGCCATAAACCGCATCAGGAATGTTAGGTGTAAACTGACGGTTATAGTTGATGTTTGCCTCTACCTTAAATTTATCAGTTACATCGTAACTGCCCATTACATTAAAATTGATGGTGTTCAATTGTGTATTGGGTGTAATGCCTGTCTGGTGAGTGTTTGACACAGACATGCGCAAACTTGACCGGTCACCAGCAGTTGAAAAATTAATATTATTCGTGGTTAACAATCCCGCCTGTAAAAAATTTTGCAGGTTATCTTTTCCACGGGCAATCCATGGTGTTGGCTGTATGTGCCCTGTGTAGGTAGAACCATCAGCAAAAGTTGTTACATAGTCTTTTGTTGGATCGTAAGCACCGTCATATTGTGGCAGCAACCTTCCGTCTAACAAAGGCCCCCATACGTCATAGTCCTTGTCATTAACACCAGACCCTGTTCCATTGCTGTTGTAGTCGCCAAAAGCATATTGCTGATAGTCGCCTCCACCATAATCATTTTGAACTTTGGGTATTGCAATAAAACCTTTATTAACCTGGGTGCTGCTGTTTACTTCTAACGTAAAACCCTTATTATTTTTCTTACCTCTTTTAGTAGTAATTAATATTGCACCATTAATACCACGGCTGCCATATAATGCAGCGGCCGTTGGTCCTTTTAAAACAGTATAGGTTTCAATATCATCCGGGCTTATATTCCAGGTATCAGAGTTTATAGGAATACCATCTACAATATAAAAATTTAGAGGCGAACCACGAAGCAACACAGTGGGAGCAGCAAGCAACTCCTGATTAATACCCACATTTAAACCGGCAACCTTACCAACTAAACCGTTTATTGGGTTAGATTCACGGGCTTTTAGAAGATCTGAACCCTTTACTTCCTGAACCGAGTAACCCAATCGCTTTGTTTCTTTTCTTATACCCAAAGCGGTTACAACTACATCATTCAGTTCCTTGGAAACAGGCGCCAAATTAACCTGCAAATACGTATTAGCAGTAACTTTTATCTGCTGCTGATCGTACCCGATATATGACACAGTAATTATATCGCCGGCTTTTGCCTGAATGGCAAATTCACCCTGTGCATCACTGGTTGAACCCTTTGCTGATGTTTTATTAAAAACAGATGCAGAACTAATGGCACTTTTTGAAGCCGCATCGGTTATTTTACCACGCAACTGAAAGTCCTGGGCAAAAGCCCCGTTAAATAAAAAGAGGGATAGGCATATTGCAATGCATCCCTTTAACCAAGTGTTTTTTTGCTTACTCATAAAGTAGTTAGTTTTAAGTTGTGCAAAGGTATTTTACACGGTGACCAAAAATTGAAATAGAAAATTAACAAATTGTAAAGTAATTGTAAACTTTAATTTAATAAATATTTAAAAAATACACAAATACTAAACTTTTCGTGACAACCTGTTAACAAATAAATTTATAGATAAAGCTGCGATTTATGATCCCAGCTCAGGGTTTTCTATAGCATCGTTCCTTGCGTCGCACTCTTGTACGGCAGTAATTTTTATTGAGCAACCGGAAGAAAGTAAAATAGTAGTGAAGGAATATCAAAAGTAAAATTAGCAGTAAAATTTATTCTGGTATTTATTTTCAGTCCACTTATTAGAAAGATAAAAAGTAAAAATTCCATTATACAAGGCGAGGCTTCCCAGTATAAAATGACTTTATTTAATGAGCCTTAAGGGGTAATTAATCTGAAATATTTTTTTCTAAATTATTCTTCGTCAAAAAAATATACTACCAGCATTTCGTAGGCTTTCTCACTAAGGCATTTGGTATGGTGCAGTTTGCGGGCATTATAATAGAAGGAGTCCCCTTCTTCCAGCATGTATTTTTTATTATCAATCGTGTACTGCATTTGTCCTTTAATCATATAGTTAAACTCATGCGCTTGTGTTGAGACAAAGCCTTTTCGGGCATTTTTCTCCTGTTTGTACAACACTACATCCACCAGTTTTCCGTTGTGTTTAAAAGACGTAATCCGGTAATAGTAGGTTCCTTTTGTGTACTCTTTTTCAAAACGCTGGTGTTCACCAGCTCTTATTACCAGTGGCTCTTCACTTGCATCTGTAACAAGTTTATCAAAGAAATCATTAAGATCTACATGCAGAGATTTAATGATGCTCAGCAATACTGTAAGCGAGGGAACAGTGCGGCTGTTCTCAATTTGAGAGATAAGCCCTTTGGTTACGCCCACTTCGTTTGCGAGAGCCTCGAGGGTTATTCTTTTTTCTTTTCTTTTTTCTTTAATCCGATTACTAATCTGGAGAATGATATCGTTACTCATACAGCGGGCTTGTAAATTAGAAACTAAAATAATAAAACTGTTGCATTGAGCGATGTTATGTTTTAAGCTAACCGCTGCAAACGGAGAGGGCGTGCGGATGTACCGGAATTAGTATTCCGTCCGCCCGGTACCGATGATGATTGAAAAACTGAAGATGAAGTTAACAACAAAAAGCTAAATAGTAAATGTCCGGCCCGATATGAAGCATAATAGAATTACAAAAAGCTGAAGATAACTTCCGTCTGCCCGTATTTTGGCAAACCCCCTGTTGTACGTTCGCCCTTCTCCTCGGTCATCTAAAATGTGGGTTTGTGTCCAACCGCAGAGTGTTACCTGTGCGTTGGCACAAGGCAGGCTCTTTTGCAAGGTTGGCTTTTTTTTGTGTATCGGCATTGTGTGCCTTGCAAATGTGCCTGACTTGGTGGGTCGGCTATTCGTATTACATCATCAAACTTATTTTACAGTACTTATTGGCCTAAATCGCATTCTGAAATTATAAGTTACAGTTTGATCCATTTAAATTGCTAAAAGTTTATTGCTAAAATAAACAATTGTGATAGAAACAACAAAGGAGTAAGGATTTGAGATTAAGATATTTCAGCCAAAAGCTATCATAATTATTATACCATAAACATTTTCACTTCTTATACAGATTTCTTACCTGTGGCAGCAATGCAACTAAAATGAGTGGAATAGCATAAAGTATATAAAAGGTTTGTAGCCAGCCAACGCCTTGTATGTACATTGTTTCCACTTGTATCCAAATGATAAGTGCAAAAGCTACATAAATACTGAAAGTCCATGCCCAGTGCATATCCTTAAAAAAATTGAATCGCTCTGCGAACACAGAGGTTGGTTTTTTTAGCAAGGCAAATATCAATAAACTGGGTATAATTCCTAAAACAACAAATAGAATAATACCGGGAACTAAAAAATCATTGAAAGGTGACCGTTCTAAAATTGACAAAGGCAAGCCACCCAATAATTTTCCTGTAGGAGAAATAATTAATGCTCCTCCGCCACCAATGGCACTTAGCCAGAGAAAAGCAAGCAATGAAAGATAAATATTCCGCACTGTGTTAGTTGCCATAATTATTTGTTTAAATTTCTATAAAGGATGCCACAAACTATCATGATGAAAAAAATTGTGTAAATAAGTTTGTTGTTTCTTGCCAACCAG
>JBBRDW010000088.1:0-19112 GCA_038203525.1 Chitinophagales bacterium
AATATGCCAATTGTGATATGGCTGGAAAAAGACACCGTTAATTTTCACGTATACAGCAGAATGATAAGCGGGCAAACTTTACAATTTATAAAAACCAATGACGGCTTACAGGATGCCAATACCCAATCGCGCTGGAACAATGCCGGCGTGTGTATTTCCGGCAGTTTAACGGGGCAGCACCTGAGGAACGTGCAGGCATACCAAGAGTTCTGGCACTCCTGGCAAAGCTTTCATCCCGGCACTGAAAAATATAATTTTTAAATTTTTATGAGCCCGGCAATTCGGCTACTATTGGGCTTCTGTTGCGTCGCACTCTTGTACAGTTAGTTGGCTACTCAACACCTGCGTAAAACTTTAGAACATCAAACAACCCTAATGCTACAGGAGGTTAATGATTAAATCCTTTTGCCAATTATTCAAAGGTGATGAGTGCTATGATCTGCTCCAGGTAAACCTGGTCGGTTTCATCAAACTTATTTAATGATTCGCTGTCTACGTCCAGCACTCCAATTACCGTACTGTTTCTTATAACCGGCACCACAATTTCTGAACGGGATAAACTACTGCACGCAATATGGCCCGGAAATTTTTCTACATCAGGTACAATTAAAGTTTTCGCTTCTTGCCAGCTTTTGCCGCATACGCCGCGGCCTTTGCGTATACGTGTGCAGGCAACCGGCCCCTGGAACGGACCTAAAACCAACTCCTCATTTTTTACCAAATAAAAGCCAACCCAAAACCAACCAAATTGTTCCTTTAATGCAGCAACTGTATTGGCCAGATTTGCAATAAGATCGGGTTCGCCATCGAGTAAAGCTTTTATTTGAGGAATTAACGCTACATATTGTTCTGCTTTATTCCCTTTTAGTATTATTAAATCTTCGGCCATAAAACTATTTTGTTATTACACGAAGTTATAAGAATAATTTTTTTGGCGTTGCTGTAGCGCTTTGAATAAATGTTGCCGGGTTTTGTATTGCTTTGTCACATTGCCCAATAAAGTACCAAGCGTAAAAGAGTGCGACGCAAGAAAAGTTTCATAGTAGTAATGATGGCTGGCTCATAAAAGCGTTTCTCCTAACAAACGGGCTGTTTTATTTAAGCTGCGAAGATGTGGAGCAGTAAATGATTTGGCAACTTTCTGTGACCGTGTTTACTCTATATTTGTTTTTCAATTTTTATTTAACACACTTATGTTTTTCAATTTTTTGAAAGTGAAAAAAATATTACTGCTAATCTGTTGTGTTATACTGCTTGCTGCTGAAATTTTAAGGGTATATTTTGTAATGCCATTCACTGGCAGTCAGCAAACCAGCACGGTGGGCATCGCTTATTTTCTGGAAAGAAATATTTGGTACATACGCATTATTGGCGGGCTGCCGGCATTTTTCTTATTGTATAAAACACTACTTAAAAGTAAGTGGTGGGTTAAAATTTTGTCAGCTATTTTTTTGATTAGTTATGGGATAGTATTTTATTTTTTCAATTTTAAATTTCCTGCGGACAGGCTTTTTTATTCGCCAAAAAATAAAATACTTTCCAATGCCGTTGAAAATAATGTGCCCTTAGATAAATTGGTGATTGGCGTGGCAATCAATGGAGAAGCAAAAGCGTACCCTGTGGAGATGATTGCTTACCACCACCAGGTGCAGGACACGGTGGGCGGCCAACCCGTAATGGTAACTTATTGTGGTGCCTGCAGAACGGGCAGGGTTTACGATCCCATAATTGGTGGAAAAAAAGAAAGTTTCCGCTTGGTAGGTATGGATGAATTTAACGCTATGTTTGAAGACAGCACCACAAAAAGCTGGTGGCGGCAATCTACGGGCGAAGCAGTTATTGGTCCGCTGAAAGGATCTGCGCTTAAAGAAATTGCATCGCAGCAGGTAGCACTTGGGGCATGGTTGAGAGCCAATCCTGCTTCAAAAATTATGCAGGCCGACCCGCTTTATCAAAAGCGTTACGATAGCTATGCAGACTACGATAAAGGTACTAGCGGAAACGAAAGAGAGAAACGTGATCCGGCTTCGTGGAAATTAAAATCATGGGTTATTGGCGTGGCCGTTACTGGTTACGCAAAAGCCTACGACTGGAATGATCTGGTGAATAAAAAGCTCATTGAGGATTCGTTGCCAAATCTGCCGCTTGTTATTACTATTGAAAAAGATACTGCCACTTTTCATGTGTGGAACCGCGTTGTAAACGGGCAAAAATTAAACTTCCTACATACTGATACCGGCCTGCAGGACAGCAATACCGCATCGCTCTGGAACCATGATGGTGTTTGCATATCGGGTGTTTTGGCCGGTCAACAATTAAAACCTGTACAGGCTTCCCAGGAGTTTTGGCATGCATGGCAGGACTTTCACCCAGGAACAAAAAAATATAACCCTTGATAATATACTTTCCCATGTTCTGCTTTTCTAAATAAAACTTATCTTAATAAAATGTTTGTCATGAAAAATATTATAAAGCCTTCGGTTAAAAGAATTTTCTTTTTTTCGCTGATGTTAAGCTGCGTTTCTGCATTATCTCAGCAGGAAATAGGTTTACAGTTTTATACTTTCCGTAATCAATTTGCGAAGGATGTACCCCGCACTTTGCAAATGATTACCAGTATGGGTATCAAAGAAATTGAAGGAGGCGGCACCTATAGTTTACCCCAAGCAGCATTTGATCAGCTGCTTAAAATTAATGGCTTAAATATAGTAAGCGTAGGTGCAGAATTTAATGACCTTGCCAATAACCCGCAGAAAGCAATAGACGAAGCAAAAAAATATGGCGCATCTTATGTAGTTTGTTTCTGGATACCCCATAACGAAAATTACTTTACAATCGACGATGCAAAAAGAGCTGTGGAGGTTTTTAATACAGCCGGCAAACTGTTAGCAGCAAACGGTTTAAAGCTTTGTTATCATGCGCATGGTTTTGAATTCAGGCCATACGAAAACGGAACGTTGTTCGATTTTATGATGCAACAACTAAACCCCAAATGGGCCAATTTCGAAATGGATGTCTTCTGGGTTAAACATCCGGGGCAGAATGCTGTTGCATTACTAAAAAAGTATCCAAAGAGATTTTTACTCATGCACCTTAAAGACCGTAAGCCCGGTACACCTGGCAATCAGAATGGCGATGCTGATGTAGAAACGAATGTTGTGCTTGGCACCGGCGATGTTGGTATTGCAGACATAATGAAAGCTGCAAAAAAAGCAGGTGTTCAACATTATTTTATTGAGGATGAATCTTCTAGCTCAGTAGAGCAAGTGCCCAAAAGCCTAGCGTATTTAAAAACGTTGAAACAGAAATAAAATTTTTGCGTAAGTATTTTTTTTACCCAGCTGCAAAACTGTAGCGGCTTTATTTGCGTCGCACTCTTGTACGTTCGGTAATTTTATTGAGCAATGTTATCGGTCGCTCAAAGTAATTGGTTAAACTCTATCCGCTCACCATCCGGCCCCGAAATATTAAAAAATTTGCTGCCGTTTTCCAGAAGTGCAAATAGACTGGGGCGGGTTCCAAAACAGTAAAGCCGGCTTTTAATAATTCATTAAAAGCCTCATCCACATTATCTACATCAAATGCAAAATGGTCTTATGCCCGTGGCCTCTCTTACGTATTTCTATCAGTTCAGCTTCTGGCATCTGGTGCAATTCAATTGTCATAATACCTCATTGCATCATAATGCAGGTACCCGTTTTTCCATTATGTGTAAATGAAGATGGCATCGTATTCACAAACCCAAGCTTCTCATAAAATAACGTTGATATTTTTATTTCGCGTACAGGAATGCCTATATGGTGAATGCTGTTGATATTAAAACCAAGTCACAGTTCCATAATATGGTTTAAAGAAGAAGCCATTAAATTAACTCAAATAGTTTATTTCTTAAATCCTATTTACCTGGCTATTAGAAGTGTGCTGCTGTTTTTTTACAGGAGTAAACTCAAAAGGCGATTTTGATAAATATTTAGCCAGGGGCGTATTTTGGTTTCTATAACACTTTGAGGAAATACTGGCACCCAATTTGGCTAAGTATGAATAACAAAAAATCGATATTATGAAAAGATTAATCATACTCGCCGCGTTTTTAACAACTGGTCTTGTTTTTAACCAAGCAGAAGCGCAGGTAAAAGTAAATGTGAATGTAAACATTGAAAGCCAGCCTGTATGGGGTCCGGCCGGATACGACTACGTACAATATTATTATATGCCTGATATTGATGTTTATTATTACGTGCCAACACACCGGTATGTTTACCTGAGCAATGGGAATTGGATATTTTCACCCTACCTTCCAACAAGGTACCGCAACTATGATGTATTTAACACCTATAAAGTTGTTATTAATGAACCCAAAGCTTATATGCATCATAGTGTGCACGTTGTTAATTACCAGAAATATAAAGGAAACAATGGCAATCAGGTAATTATTCGAAACAGCCCCGATCCAAAATATGTGGTTGTAAACAACAAGTACAAAAAAGAGAATGAGCAAAAAGAAAAAAATAAAAACAAAAAAGACAAACACGATAAAAAATAATTGACTGGAATTACTTGCAACATTCACCTTCAAAAAGCTCCGATACTTTCCGGAGCTTTTTTATTTTGTCCCTTTCAAAATAAAAAATATTTTAAGATAGTTTTTTAGAATTTGAATCCTGTACAAATGCTGCTCACCTATTCTTCTGTTATCTTTGAGCTATGTCAATAGAGGTAAAAGAGTTGCTTAAAACATATGGCGAGCAAAAAGCTATAAACAATATTTCCTTTTCAATTGATAAAGGAGAGATTGTAGGGTTTCTCGGGCCAAATGGTGCAGGAAAGAGCACCACTATGAAAATTATTACAGGCTATCTTTTGCAGGATGCAGGTACAGCAATGGTTTGCGGCATAGATGTAAAAAAAGATCCGCTTGCTGCAAAAAGAAAAATTGGCTACCTGCCCGAAGCAAATCCCCTTTATTACGAAATGTATGTAAAAGAATATTTACTTTTCGCAGCCGCCGTACAACAGGTAAAAAATTATAAAAAGCGTTTAGAGGATATTATTGCGTTAACCGGTTTAACCGTCGAAAGCAAAAAGAAAATCGGCCAGCTTTCAAAAGGGTACAAACAGCGTGTGGGACTCGCCGCAGCACTGGTACACGACCCCGAAGTATTGATTCTTGACGAGCCCACCAGTGGCCTCGACCCAAACCAGATTATTGAAATAAGAAATGTAATAAAAGAACAAGGTGAAAATAAAACCGTACTTTTTTCGTCGCATATACTGCAGGAAGTACAGGCCATGTGCAACAGGGTAATCATCATCAGCAACGGCGCGCTGGTAGCAGACGATACACTGAAGCACCTTCAGCAAAACACCAAAAATAACTATGTAAAAATTGTTTTCCAGGAAGCACTTTCCATAGAATTAATGCAGCAGTTACCAGGCGTAACGAGCGTAATTAAAGAAAACGAAACCAGCTGGAAGCTCGCCACCGCTAATGCTGATGGTGTACGCAAAAAGTTAATGGAGCTCACCTTGCGCAACAACCTGAACATTGTTTCGCTGCAAACTGAAGGCAATGACCTCGAGGCAATTTTTCGTTCGCTTACCAATGCATAGTAAAATATTTTTTGAGTTTTAAAGTACAATTCTTAGCCAGGCTTTGGGTTCTCTGATTGTGCTTGCGTTGCGTCGCACTCTTGTGCGGTTGGGTGTTCTATTGCGCTTTTACCCAAGCGTAAATTGAAGCGAAAGGAAGTTGGCGATAATGCCTGAAAGCGGTAAATTACCAACAGCGGAGCAGAAACCTTGTTTTTTTAAAACGTCACTTCCATTGGGTATATCACCAGCATGCTTCGCTACAATCTACTCCACAATAAAAGCTCAATAATATTACTTCAGTACAAGAGTGCGACGCAACGATGTTACATTCCTGTAATTTAGCTGGGTACAAAAATTTTCTTTTTTTATACGGTGGCAACAGTTCTTTTGTTAAATTGTTGTACTAATAAAATCAGCTATATGTTACAATCTGCTACTATAAAATTTTTGAAGGAATTAAAAAAGAATAACCACCGCGAATGGTTTGAAACCAACCGCAAAAAATATGAAGCCGCAAAAAATGATTTTGCGATGCTTGTACAAGATGTGATAAAGAATTTTGGAAAAAATGAGGAGAGCATTGCTGTGCTGAATGCAAAAGATTGTATGTTTCGTATTAACCGCGATGTGCGTTTCAGCAAAGATAAATCGCCATACAAAACCAATATGGGAGCCAGTTTCAGCAAAGGGGGCAAAAAGAGCCCGCTGGCGGGTTATTATTTTCATTGTGAGCCGGGCAGCAGTTTTGTTGGCGGTGGTTTATGGATGCCCGAACCTGCGATGCTAAGCAAACTGCGCCAGGAAATTGATTATAATTTTGAAGAATTTAAAAAGGTAATTGGTAATAAAAAATTCATTTCAATTTATAAGGATCTTGATAGTACTGCGGAGAACAGGTTAGTGCGCCCACCAAAGGGCTATGAAGCAGATAACCGTGCCATTGAATATATTAAGCTGAAAAGTTTTATTGCCATGGCACCATTAACCGATGCAGACTTAATCGATAAAAACCTGCAAAGAAAAATTATGAACGCTATGGAGGCATTGCAACCAGTAGTAAATTTTATTAACCGTGCACTTGAGGATTAATAGGATAGGGGAGATGTATTTATTTTGTGCCTGTTTCAGCCAAAGTTGTGGAAAGTAATAACTGTACGCTTTCGTAAAGCATTAGCTGTCTTTTGTTTTTAAAAATGTCCATCTTATCGTTCGGTAAACGCAACATATAGGATTTTCCTTCAGAAAGCGTTTTGTCTAATAACGGATTCATTTGATTGAATGTGTTAATATCCATTAAAAGGTTTTTGGCTATTACAAGTGAATTATATTTTCCGCTTAGTTCAACACTTGTTGTTGCCGTAAGTACAGAGCTATCTTTCTTAAGTTTTAAATTGGCGAGCAACAATTTTTTGTCATTTGATTCGGATGCTGTTAATGTTGTCCATCCTCCGCTGCCTTCAAAAAAATAATGTGTAGCTATGTATTTTTTTACATGGTTACGAGTTTCTTCCGGCAGGTAAAATTGTATATCCCAGAAATTTTTAGATCCAGCCTTACCCATGGCTTTTTTTACACCCCCAACCCCGCAATTATAAGCGGCAATTACAAGCAGCCAGTCACCAAACTGGCCATAAAGTTCACTTAATAATTTAGATGCCGCTTCCGTGCTTTTTAAAAAATTGTTACGTTCATCATTATTGCTGCTTACTTTTAATCCAAATCGCCGGGCTTCATCGGGCATCAATTGCCAGGGGCCTGACGCGCCGGCAGCTGAAACTACTCCTGACTGTAAATTACTTTCAATAACAGAGAGATATTTCAGCTCAACAGGCAATCCTTTAGCTGTTAATACTCTTTCGTAGATCGTAAAATAAGGCGCTCCCCATGATTTCATTTTTTCGAGATTTCCTCCTTGCCTTTTAATAAAATCATTAACAAAGCCAATTGCCAGAGGGTTTAATTCAAAATGGCCAGTCATGGAAAGAATATCAGATGACGCAGAAAGTAAATTTTTAAAGCCCTTAGCACTGTCGCCGATATTTTCCGGGCTATTATAATTTAAGTCTTTGCCATTAGGTGCATTTTTGAACGACAATAACAAAGTTGAGCTCGAAATAAATAAAAAAATTGCGAACAGATTTAATGCTGAACGCAGAATGTAATAAGCTTTTAGTTTTATAATTTTCATTTGTAATATTAAGATGGTGTATAAGGCCGGGCGACAAATTCAAAAATATCAGGCCAAAACCATACATAAAACATTATATCTCCCTTAAATTTCGCAAAAAAGTTTAGAAAGACGCAGTAAAGTTAACTCATCATCTTGCGAAACCATTGCCTGAATACCAAATGGCATGCCAGAGCTGTGTTTAAATAGGGGAATTGATACAGCAGGGATTCCTGTAAGATTTGCAAAGACGGTATAAATATCCGCCAGAAACATTTCTACAGGATCGTTGCTCTTCTCTCCAAACCTAAAAGCTGGCGAAGGAACTGTGGGTAAAATAATGGCTTTATAATCCTGAAAGATGGTTTTTGTTGTGTTGCATAGGATTTGCCTAACCTGTTGTGCCTTGGTGAAATAAGCATCATAATACCCGGCACTTAGTACGAAAGTTCCCAACATTATGCGGCGTTTTACTTCTTTGCCAAACCCATTGCTTCGCGATTTTTTATAGAAATCAGTAAGGTCGCAGAAATCCTTTCTGGCAGCAAAGCCATATTTTATTCCATCAAAACGGGAGAGATTGCTGCTTGCTTCAGCAGTTGTTAAAATATAATAAGCAGGTACAATATAGTCAATCAGGTCAAATTTAACCGGCTCAACGGTATGCCCTTCATCTATCAGTTTCTGAATAAATGTTTGTATTGCGGCTGCAATTTCCGGGTCGAGGCTTGGATGATCCAGTGCCTCTTTAAAATAAGCAATCCGGTATTTTTCGCCACCATTGCCGAGTAATTGGAAATATTCTGGAACTTCTTTTGAACTTGCGGTACTGTCAAAATCATCTGCTCCAGCAATTGACTGTAGTGTTAATGCCAAGTCATCGGTAGTTTTTCCAAATATGCCAATCTGGTCAAAGGTTGAGGCATAGGCAATTAAACCGTAGCGTGATATTCTGCCATAACCGGGCTTAAACCCAATAATTCCACAAAAGTCAGCAGGTTGCCTTACTGAACCTCCTGTATCGCTGCCGAGGCTTATCATACATAAATCTGCCTGCACAGCAACGGCCGAGCCCCCGGAAGAACCACCCGGCACACGGCTGGTATCTAGTGAATTGAGTACGTTTCCATACGACGAATTTTCATTGCTGCTGCCCATGGCAAATTCATCGCAGTTATTGCGGCCGATAATTATTGCCCCCTGGTCAAGTAATTTTTGAACTGCAGTAGCATTATAGACTGAAGTGAAGGATTCCAATATTTTTGATCCGGCTGAAACTTTATGCCCCTTATAGCATATAACGTCTTTTATTGCTACAACTACGCCATGCAACAACCCTAAAGAATTGCCATTTTGCAACATTGCGTCTAATTCAGCAGCACGTTTTAATGCGTCTTCGTTAAATACTTCGAGATAAGCATTCAAATGTGCATGAACATCAATCTGGCTTAAATAATAAGAAACGGCCTCAACACAGGTGGTTTGGCCGTTTCTTAAAGAAGATTGATAGTCTTTGATAGAGGTAAAACTAAACAAAGGCAGGTCTTAATTTTAGATGGAAAAATTACTTTTAAGGGGTAGTAACATTGTCTTTTTCGTTAATGCCATCTTCAAGTTCTTTCTTCACATTATTTTTTGCATCGTTAAATTCACGGATACCCTTACCCAATCCTTTCATAAATTCAGGTATTTTCCGGCCACCAAATAGTACAAGTACAACAACTGCTATTAGCAATATTTCCTGAAATCCTAAGTTGCCCATAAAAAAAATTTGAGTGTGAAAAACAAAGTTAGTTATAAATTATTCCGAAAAAGCAATAATAAATGTTAAGAGCTAATTATAGATATGTGATTTTTTTGGGCCGGGCTTGGATACTTCGATCATCTTTCGTTGCGTCGCACCCTTGTACTTTATATCTTTTTGCAGCACCATCCGGAAATCATGTTTTGTTGCCTGCAACTTTTATTAAAAAAGGATGGTATCGTCTCATATTTTTTAAATATGCCAGTTATAGGTACAAATAAAAAAAGCGGAAATTTATTCCGCTTTTTTAAAAATTCTATTCGATTAATAGCGTTTTTCTTTAATTCTTGCACTTTTACCACTACGTTCGCGGAGGTAGTACAATTTAGCACGGCGAACTTTACCAACTTTATTCAGAAGTACTGACTCTACATTGGGCGAAAAGAAAGGAAAAACCCTTTCAACTCCAACTCCGTCAGATATTTTACGTACCGTAAAGGTAGCGGTAGCGCCGGTACCCTGTATTTTAAGAACGTCTCCACGAAAGCCCTGAATACGCTCTTTACCACCCTCAACAATTTTATAATTTACAGTAACATTATCACCAGCTTTAAATTTGGGATAATTTTTCTTTCCTGTTAATTGCTCGTGTACAAACTGAACTACTGCGTCCATGATCTTGATTTTTGGACGGCGAAGGTAGGGGACTTTTGTGTAAAATAGCAAGCAATTGGTATTTTTTTTATTATTTGAACATAGAGCACCCTAATAGATCTTTATTTGAAAACAGTCCTGTTTGGTATTATTAATTTTTTACAGTGTTTTGGGCTACACCAGGTGTAAATTTTCAGTTGCCGAACAGAGAGACAAGAGTACAAGAGTGCGACGCAAGTGAAGCATAATATCAGTAATAAAGCCGGGTTAAAAATTGTATTTTTCTAAATGCCTGAACTGAAGTTTTCTGATTCCTGAAAGGAAAATGATCTTTGGTAAAGTAGAGAATTTGTCGAATTGTATTATATTTAAAATCCCGGCAAAATACATTTTGCCGGGATTTTAAATTCTTTGTTGAACTTGCTTATGGGTTGGCAGGATAAGAATCTAATATAGCTTGAAAATTTGCCTTTATTATTACCTGTTCAGGTGTTAAACTGGAATCGGCAATTGGTGGCTTATCAGATTTACCCTTTGCAATTTTAACAAAAGTTCTGGCACCCTGAAAAGTACCCTTGCCATAAAGTTTGTAGGTATCATCCTGCACCCAAGTTCTGAAAGGGTGCCCGCCAATAGGTGATTTTGAATAGGCATCGTAAAGTGTACTTTGTATAATTAAATCGGTGCCTGAAAGTATTGCCGGATAAAAACTTACACCGTCTAACGTACCGTAATTTGTAGGTGTAGGTATGCCGGCAGCTTCAGCAATAGTCGGCATAAAATCCGTGAAATCAACAACAGTATTTGATACGGAGCCTTCAACCAGTTTGCCTTTCCACAACACTACCAAAGGTACGTTTGTACCAATTTCATCTGTAGATCCTTTTCCGCCTTGAACCGTAAAGCCATTAAACTGAGATTTAACCCGGGGTTGCGTTCCGTTATCAGCCAAAAAAAATATGATTGTATTTTCGAGAAGACCCAGCGCGTCTAAATGGTCTCTTATTTCGCCAATTTTTTTGTCCACATATTTAATATTTGAAGCAAAAAAGGCCGGGTCCTGTGCGAGATTTGCAAAATCCCAGGTTGCATATTCCGGATCATCGGGTGTGGGCGATATGGGCCCATGTATCATATTCATTGAATAGTACGCCAAAAAAGGTTGTTTAATTGAGTTTGTACTATCTATAAAATTGAGCAGATAAGATGTAAATATATCATCCGACCATTTATCAAGGCTGGCTTCCAGAGGAAGGTAACCTCCATCCTGATAAATCTTAGAGCTTTTATATCTTGAGCCCTCTAATTTTTCCTTGTCTAAATCAAATGGATACCAAACAGAATACCTATCCCACCCAAATGTTCTTATAGAATTATCGCCTCCGTCCAGTTGCCATTTGCCCGTATAGCAGGTAGCATAGCCTGCGTCTTTTAGCATATTTCCAATAGTGCGGTTGTCAGTACCCATTACGCCCCATTTGCTGTAATTACGAAAATTATATTTTCCGGTAAGAAGCATAAAACGCGATGGCGAACAGGTGGGTGCACTATGGCATTGTGTAAAAAGCACGCCATTTTTAGCCATCTTATCAATGTTGGGGGTTTGGTAAGATTCCCCACCGTCACAGGTTGGAACTTCGTAACCAATATCATCCCCAAGTAGTATGAGGATGTTAGGTTTTGAGGATTTGCCTTTTAAAGTGATCGAAGCCAAGTCATTTCCATTGATTGCAGGCAGGCTTTTCATATCCCTGCTGCAGCCTGTAAGCATAATGCCGGCAGTTACAATAATAATAATTCCCGGTATTATTATTTTTAGTGGTTTACCTGGTTGAAAATCAAAAGATAGTTTCATAAATAATTACTTTTAAACTTATTAATGATTGCAATTTACAGATTTCTGCCCAAAAAAGGGCTAAACAGAGGATCGAAATTGATATTCTAAAAAAGCAATTATGTCAGGTTCTCAGCATAAGAGGTAACATTGAAATTTGAAAATTGATGTGGATTAGCCATTAAGCAGAATTGCAACCAATTCTATGTTGCGCAACACAAAAAAAGTACAAAGTATTTTTTGATCCAACCTGCATTGCTGCTATTAAACCCGGTTGCGTCGCACTCTTCAGGGTTCTATTTACTGTTGGGCATTATGCATCGGGATTTGTTTACACTTGCCAAATTTTTGGTGGGGTGCTATTTTTATATGCTTTCTTCTGAGTAAAAATGCCAAATTTAGTAAGCCATATTAATCTACATGGTGTCAAAAAGACTTTTACAAATACCGCCAACTTTTAAAAATATTCGCCTACCCTAAGCTGTTACTAATTAGCTGGGTACGAACTCAATATAGCCTGAAAATTAGCTTTTATTATTACTTCCTCTGGTGTAAGGTTTGAATCATCAATTGCAGGAAGATCTTCTTTTCCTTTTTCAATCTTAACAAAAGTCCTGTTTTCATGATAACTGCCAGCTCCATAAAGTTTATACCTGTCATCCTGTACATAAGTCCTAAACTCATGTCCCCCAATAGGCGACTTAGAATAAGAATCGTAAAGTGTGTTCTGGATGATAACATCTCTGCTGGAAAGAATGGCAGGGTAAAAACTCACTCCATCCAAAGTGCCGAATGTTGTAGGTTTGGCTATCCCTGCTAAATCAGCTAAAGTTGGCAGAAAATCAGTAAGATCAACCATTGTATTCGATACAGTTCCAGCGGCAAGCTTACCTTTCCAAAGTACGATCAGCGGTACATTTGTTCCAACTTCATCGGTTTGCCCTTTGCCTCCCTGAACTGTAAATCCATGAAACTGAGATTCGACACGTGGTTGGGTTCCATTGTCTGCAAGAAAGAGTATAATGGTGTTGTCAAGTAAGCCAGAATCGCTTAAATGCGCCCTTATTTTACCAACCAGACCATCCAGATACTTTACATTCGATGCAAAAAATTTAGGATCCTGGGCAAGACCAGCAAAATCCCATGTAGCGTACTCGGGATCATCCGGTGTTGGCGATATTGGCCCGTGAATCATATCCATAGAATAATAAACAAAAAAGGGCTTATTAATTTTGTGGGTACTATCTACAAAATTGAGTAGATAAGATGTAAACAAATCATCAGACCATTTATCTAAACTTGCTTCTGGCGGCAGATATCCACCATCCTGATAAATTTTTGAGCTTTTATATCTTGACCCTTCTAATTTTTCTTCTGCAAGATCAAATGGGTACCAAACTGAATATTTGTCCCATCCAAAAGTTCGTATAGAATTGTCGCCGCCATCCAGTTGCCATTTACCAGTATAGCAGGTTGCATAGCCACCATCGCTAAACATATTGCCCAGTGTACGGTTATCGGTGGACATAACACCCCACATGGTATAATTTCTGAAGTTATATTTACCGGTTAAAAGCATAAATCTGGAAGGTGAGCAGGTTGGCGATGTATGGCATTGTGTAAACAGTTTACCATCCGCTGCCAGTTTATCAATATTCGGGGTTTCATAAGATTCACCACCATCAACAGTCGGCACTTCATATCCAATATCATCAGCGAGTATAAGAATGATATTGGGTTTTGATGTTGAAGCAGGTTGAGAAATCACCCCATTATTTAGTGAATTTTCAGGTAGGCTTTTTATTTCCCTGCTGCAACCAACAAGAAAAAAGGTTGCAAACGCCAGGGAGTAAAATATTTGCTTTGCCAAAACCTTTTTTGGATTTACCCCAAAATTTGTTAACGATGTTTTCATAAAAAATAACGATTAATTTGTGAAGGTAACCAGATATTACAAAAAATTACAAAAAAAACTTACACTTAAAATAAAATAGAAACCGATTTAACTGCAAAAAAATCTGTTATTTACCTATTTAGAATTTTACTTTCAACAAGCACAAAATAGAACATTATGCCAAAGAAATTGATGCCCTTTTTGCTTACCGCAATTTTAATATTGTCGCTAACTGCAATCGTAAACGCACAGTCAAAAGATGAACTCGCCATTCGTACTGTTATGAGCAAGCAGGTAAACGACTGGAATAACGGGAATATTGATGGCTTTATGCAAACTTACTGGAAAAACGATAGCCTGCTTTTCGTGAGTTCGCCACCCACCTACGGCTGGCAGAATACACTTGACCGGTACAAAAAAAAGTACCCTGATACTGCAACAATGGGTAAACTTGATTTCGAACTGCTTCAGGTTAAAATACTTTCAGCAAACTATAGTTTTGTGGTTGGCAGATGGCATTTGGCCCGAAGTATTGGAGATGTTGGCGGTTACTTCACCCTGCTTTTTAATAAAATTAAAGGTCATTGGTATATTGTTGCAGACCACAGCAGCTGAACATCACCAGTAATTAATATTCTTCCTTACGCTTACCCCACAGGCGCTTATAAAGCCATATCATAGTAGCTATGCTTAACACAAACCAGATGTAAAAAATAATATTGCCGGTAGAAATTTTATCATGCACAAAAGCAAGGTCGAACATAATACCAGCGGTAGAGTTAATACCCATCCATACAATACCAATTAAGATCGACATGGAAATTCGTTTCAAAAAAGCAACTGCATCCTCTTCCATTTCAAATAAATTTTAAGTAATCACCATTTTAACTCACAAACTTCCCCTTCCAAAACAGAAAATTAAAATTAGTATTTCAAAATGCTAACACATTTAAAATTGGTTTGTTTTAAACAATACAAAGAATTTTTTTTGGAGCCAGGCACCTCATCCCTGTGGCATCGGCTGTTGCGTCGCACTCTTGTACTTTTGAATATAGTTTCATCGGTTCACCGTTTGCAGAATTCGCCATTTATATAAGTACCGTTGACCAAATCGGCCGTAAACTTTGCCATTAGCGAACGGTAGCTGCTTAACTTCCTCAAAGAACAAGAGTGCGACGCAACAAAGATGCCCAAAGATCTACAGATTGGCGCAAAACCGTCTTCATTTCATTGTTTAAGTCTAGGCACTACTTTTTGCCTTTTTAATAAACTTTTCAGACTAAGTATAAATCCACATTCGCCAAGCTATTTTTATTAACTATTGAACGCTTTCCCTGTGGATAATCAGCCAAACGCAACACCGTTGCAGCATACCAAAGATTTGAACAGTATTTTCCACATGCTGTTAATATCTAAGCAAGGGTTTTTTCACATCAAAAAGATATTTTCGTCAACCGCTTCACAATTATTTAATACCGGGGAATAATTTTCTAACCAAATAAATTCAAATATAGTATCATGTCTAAAAAGCAACCCATAACCGGCCTGCAGTTTCAGCGCCGCTATACAAAAGAAGGGCAAACAGCCTTCGACCAGTTTGAGTACGATTACCGCACCAGCATTATCCGTAACCCCAGCGGAGAAGTGGTTTTTGAAATGAACAACGTAGAAGTACCCAAACAATGGAGCCAGATTGCAACAGATATTCTGGCGCAAAAATATTTCCGTAAAGCAGGTATCCCGCAGCCAGATGGCTCTCTCGGCAGGGAAACTTCCGTAAAACAGGTAGCTCACCGTATGGCAAATTGCTGGCGGGTTTGGGGTGAGCGTTACGGTTATTTTGCTTCCGAAAAAGATGCTGAGGTATTTTACGATGAACTGGCATACAGCATTCTTAACCAGGCCTGCGTACCAAACAGCCCTCAGTGGTTCAATACCGGATTGCATGAAAGTTACGGCATTACCGGAAAGCCGCAGGGCCACTATTATGTAGATCCGGTTGATGCAGTTTTGAAAAAATCGCAGAATGCTTATGAGCGCCCACAGCCACATGCATGCTTTATATTAAGCGTAACAGACGACCTCGTAAACGAAGGTGGCATTATGGATCTCTGGACAAGGGAAGCCCGTATTTTTAAATATGGGTCAGGTGTGGGAACAAACTTTTCCCAGATACGCGGCGAAGGCGAAAAACTCAGCGGTGGCGGTACTTCCAGCGGCTTAATGAGTTTCTTAAAAATAGGCGACCGTGCGGCAGGTGCTATAAAAAGCGGCGGCACTACACGCCGCGCAGCCAAAATGGTTTGCCTTGATCTTGACCATCCCGAGATCATGAAATTCATTAACTGGAAAGTAGAGGAAGAGAAAAAAGTAGGTGCATTAATTGATGCCGGTTATGATGCGCATTACGAAGGCGAAGCTTACCTAACTGTTTCCGGCCAAAACTCAAATAATTCGGTACGCATACCCAACGAATTTTTTAAAGTACTGGAAGATAACGGCGATTGGGAACTAAAAGCCCGTACCGATGGCCGTGTTATGAAAAAAATTCCTGCACGCGAAGTATGGGATAAAATTGCTTACGCAGCATGGCGCTGTGCAGACCCCGGCGCACAGTACGATACCACTATCAATGAATGGCATACCTGCCCGCAGGGCGGCCGCATCAATGCATCTAACCCATGCAGTGAGTATATGTTCCTTGATAATACCGCCTGCAACCTTGCAAGTGCCAACCTTATGAAGTTCTTCGATACCAACACAAACAAACTGGATATTGAAGGTTTTGAATATACTTGCCGCCTCTGGACAACAGTGCTGGAGATTTCTGTACTGATGGCTCAGTTTCCTTCAAAAGAAGTGGCACAGCTTTCTTACGATTACAGAACACTCGGTCTTGGCTTTGCCAACCTGGGTACCGTATTAATGGTTAGCGGTATTGCCTACGACAGTGAAGAAGCCCGTGGTATAGCCGGAGCCATTACAGCTATAATGACCGGTGTTGCTTATAAGACTTCAGCAGAGCTGGCTGCAGTACATGGTCCGTTTGCAAGATATGAAGAGAATAAAGCTGACATGCTCCGCGTAATGCGCAACCACCGCGCCGCTGCATATGATGCAAGCGAAGCCTACGATGGTTTAAGCGTAAAGCCAGTAGGCATCAATGCAAAATATTGCCCCGATGATTTATTGAAAGCCGCAACCAAAGCCTGGGATGATGCCGTACAGCTTGGCGAAAAATACGGTTACCGCAACGCACAAACAACCGTTATTGCGCCAACAGGAACAATCGGTTTGGTAATGGATTGCGATACAACCGGCGTAGAGCCCGACTTTGCGCTGGTTAAATTCAAAAAGCTTTCCGGTGGTGGTTATTTTAAAATTATCAACCAGAGTGTTCCTGCGGCTTTAAAGAATTTTGGTTACAGCCAGAAAGAAATGGATGCCATTATTAATTATGCTGTAGGTACGGCAAGCTTTGATGGCGCACCTTATATCAACAGCAAAACACTGGCTGAAAAAGGATTTTTACCCGAAGAAATCAAGAAGCTTAACGATGCGGCAAAAGCTGCATTTGAAATTGGTTTCATCTTTAATAAGTATTCACTCGGCGAAGCCTGCCTCGAAAGATTGGGCTTTACAGCCGACCAATACAACGACTGGAATTTCGACCTGCTCGAAGCGCTTGGATTTACTGATGAAGAAGTAGATGCCGCCAACGATCATATCTGCGGAACAATGACCGTAGAAGGCGCTCCTTATTTAAAAGACAAGCATTTATCCGTGTTCGACTGCGCCAATAAATGTGGCAAAAAAGGCGAACGCTATATTCATGCTTATGGCCATATAAAAATGATGGCGGCCTGCCAGCCATTCCTCAGCGGCGCTATTTCAAAAACCATTAACCTGCCGCACGAAGCAACGGTAGCAGAAATTGCAGATTGTTATTTGCTTAGCTGGCAAATGGGTTTAAAAGCAAACGCTTTATACCGCGATGGTTCAAAACTGTCGCAACCACTCAGCAATAAATCTGATAAAAAGAAAAAGACAGAAGAAGCGAAAGAAGAAGCAACTACAGAAGCTGCAACCGCAGGAATACTCCAGGAAACCAATATCGTTGACCTCGCAAAATTATCGGTAGATGAGTTGCTGGAAGAAGTGCAGAAACGCATGCAGGAAAGCAGCGATACTTCTTTTAAACGCCAATTGTCTAAGATCGTTGAAAGAAAAATATTACCAGCCAAACGCCGCGGTTTTACACAAAAGGCGAAAGTGGGCGGGCAGGTAATCTTCCTCCGCACCGGCGAATACACTGATGGAACTTTAGGAGAAATATTTATTGATCTTGCCAAAGAAGGCTCCACATTACGCAGCCTCATGAACTGTTTCGCTATCTCCATTTCAGTTGGTCTCCAGTATGGTGTGCCACTGGAAGAATTTGTAGAAAAATTTGTGTTCACCAGGTTTGAACCGGCCGGAATGGTAGATCATCCAAATATTAAAACAACCACATCGCTGGTTGACTTTATATTCCGCTGCCTTGCTTACGAGTACCTCAACCGTACAGATCTGGTGCATGTAATAGACAGACCCGAATTAAGCAATCTCGGCGAAGCAGGCGATGTTACATTGATCGGCCAACCAGAGTTAAGCAATGTTAGGGTTACCGCTTCTGCGGCACCGCAGCCTTACAAAGCACAGAAGTCAGCAATAAAAGCCGAAGCCGGTTTAGATGCGGTAAATGCGGCAGCCAAAAGCATGCAAAGCGATGCCCCCGCCTGTAATGTTTGCGGGCATATAACCATGCGCAGCGGCACTTGCTACAAGTGTTTAAATTGCGGAAACAGTATGGGTTGCAGTTAGAATAAATTCCTTTGGGATATAGAATAAGAAGCCGTCTCTCTTTTGAGGCGGTTTTTTTATTTTGGGCCGAACTCAAGTGGTACAATGAAACTTTACTTGCGTCGCACTCTTGTGCTAAAGGTAATTCTATTGAGCTTTTATCGAAGCGTAGACGGAAGCGGAGGTAGGTGGTAATTGCCAGCGTGGTAGATTGGATTGTCCTAACGACAATACAAAAAGCGCAACATTAACAGCTTGAAAATCAATGGAGAAAATTTATTTGGAATTGCGTTTTATAACATAAATCTTTGTGTTGGCTGCTATTATTTACAGCACTTCACAGACAAATGAGACTTGAAAGAAAACATGAGAAAATCAAAGGAAG
>JBBRDW010000089.1:0-18909 GCA_038203525.1 Chitinophagales bacterium
TGCTTTTCAGGATCGAATAATTTATTATCACCAACCAATCCAGGCCACCATTCTGCAGGGTTACTATTGGCGGTAAGTGCATGAAATATCCACACCACATTGCTTTTATCATTATTAAGTTCGCCAAGTGTGGTGTACGCTAAATGCAGGCCAGGTAAGCTTCTGCCGCTTTCCAGGTTAAAGGTCTTGTTATATTTAAAAATGTTTAATTGCAATGTTTTATTTTTTGTTTATCATCTTTCTCTTTACTATGAAGCTTCCGTTGTGTCACTCACTTGTACGTTCGGTAAAACAGGCAACAAGGCAATAGGCAATGAGTGTCTCGTTGTTCACTGTTCATTTGTATTCGTCAGTACAAGAGTGCGACGCAAGAAAAGCTTCATGCTTATTCTTCTGTTTGGCTCATACTAATTTTCTACCAACTCACCTGCACTAACTTTTTCAAAAGCCTGTTCAAAGTCTGCTTTAATATCTTCGATATGTTCAATGCCCACACTTACGCGTATCTGGTTGGGCAAAACGCCGCTGGCCAGTTGCTCTTCGGCACTCAATTGTTCGTGCGTAGTTGATGCAGGATTAATTACCAGTGTTTTTGCATCGCCAACATTTGCCAAATGGCTGGCAAGTTTTAACTCATTGATGAATGCCGCTGCCTTTTCTTTTCCGCCTTTTATACCAAACTGCAGTACGCCGCCAAAACCCTTTAGCAGATATTTATTTGCAAGCGTGTTGTAGGTGCTGCTTGCCAAACCTGGGTACCACACATACTCAACAGAAGGATGCGCTTCCAGCCATTGCGCAAGTGCCAAAGCGTTGCTTACATGGCGTTCTACGCGAAGTGATAAAGTTTCTAAACCTTGAATTAATAAGAAAGAATTGAACGGACTTTGCGATGAACCAAGATCACGCAGGCCTTCAACCCTTGCGCGGATTGCGAATGCAATATTGGGTAAACCAAGCGGGTTACCTTCGCCAAAAACATCCCAGAATTTTAAGCCATGATAGCCTTCACTTGGTTCGGTAAATTGTGGAAATTTTCCATTGCCCCAGTTGTAATTTCCGCCATCAACAATTACACCACCAATAGATGTGCCATGGCCGCCAATCCATTTTGTTGCACTCTCCACAACGATGTTTGCACCATGCTCCAGCGGGCGGAATAAATAACCACCTGCACCAAAAGTATTGTCAACAATCAATGGCAGATCATGCTTTTTAGCCAATGCGGCAAACTTTTCAAAATCAGGAATATTAAGGCGTGGGTTACCAATTGTTTCCAGGTAAATGGCTTTTGTTTTTGCATCAATCAAAGGTTCAAAACTTTCCACATCGTCGCCATTGCCAAAACGTGCCTCTATGCCCAAACGTTTAAAAGTAACTTTAAACTGGTTGTACGTACCGCCGTATAAAAATGAAGTGGAAATAAAATTATCGCCAGCCTGCAAAATATTAGTGAGCGCAAGAAATTGCGCAGCTTGGCCCGATGAAGTTGCCAATGCAGCCACGCCGCCTTCGAGTGCTGCAATCCGTTGTTCAAACACATCAGTAGTTGGGTTCATGATACGGGTGTAAATATTTCCAAACTCCCGCAGGCCGAATAAATTGGCCGCATGTTCTGCATTGTTAAACCCATAAGAAGTTGTTTGATAAATAGGCACAGCGCGGCTTTTGGTTGTTGGGTCGATTTGTTGACCGGCATGCAACTGAAGTGTTTCGAAATGAAGAGTACTCATAAAAACGGTTTTAAATTTTGTTAGAATTTTTAAAATAAAATAGGTTCTTAGATACACTTATCAGTGGGAAGGAGCTTGTTGACTGCATAAAAAAAGCTCACCTGTAAATCAGATGAGCTTTTAAATATTAGTGGCGGGAGTGCCGCAAAAATTTTTAACTGCTACTCTGACTTATCTTCCCGCTTTTTAACGGGAGGAGTTGGCACCTTCATTACAGTTGAGTTAACTGTAAGGGTTGCCAAGGCTTCACAGGGCCATATCCCTCTGCCTTTCTTGATAAGTATTTAAAGAACTGCTGCAAAAGTAATAGCGGCTTGTTGAGAATGCCAAATAATTTTTTTATGAACCGGGCAGAAGTATTTTATGGCATCGGCTCTTGCGTCGCACTCTTGTACGTTCTAATTACAGATTGAGCTTTTACCGAAGCGAAGATTTATTCACAAAGATTTCTCCTAAACCATTCGCTTTGCGATTGTGCAGACTGTTCAATCAAAATTTTTTCTGCCAGTTTCTCCTGTGCCTTTTTTAACGCCCTACTAATCATGGGGTGTTGTAAATATTCATTCTCATTTACTCCGGTATTTTTAATTATTTCTATAATCCTTTCGCCACCATAGTATTGAAACAATGGCTCATCCAAAGAAGAAAATATTTTTACTTCTTTTAAGTTCAGCGCTACAAACAATGTTGCTTCTTTTTCGAGCAAAGGATAATGCTCTACAAAAATTATTTGTTTATCGGCGGTATAATGTGCAGATGCCTGCCTGTATAAAATTACTTCAGCACTTGTTTGATTTTGGTCTTTAAAAAATGCCTGAAGTTGCTGTTGTGTTTCTTCGAACCATGCAATAAAAACCGTTGCAGCATCAGCTTTCAAAGCGAGGTTGCATGCATGCCATTTAGCGGCCTTATTCATAAAAACAACATCAATTACTTTAGTGGCTTCTTTGTTTTTCCCAAATGAAAACATGATGACGATTTGTTGATGTAAAATTAAATGTTTTAGCCCATGGCTTTCGTTGATGAGAAAAAGCTACAAAATAAAAATGCCCCTGCACGCAAAGTATGCAAGGGCATCAGGAAACAGTGAATGGGTTTTTATTTCTTTGTAAGTATCAGCAATTCATTTGCCTGTACTTCGGTAACGTAGCGTTTTACGCCGTCTTTATCTGTATAGTTACGGTTTATCAGTTTGCCTTCTACCATTACTTCGAGGCCCTTGGTAAAATACTTTTCAATTATTTCGGCAGTTTTGTCCCAGGCAATTATGTTATGCCATTGGGTTTCAGTAACTCTTTCGCCTTTGGCGTTCTTATAACTTTCGTTGGTGGCAAGGTTTAAGCGGGCCAGTTTTTTTCCACTTTCGAGCGTCTTAATTTCCGGTGCATTACCAAGGTTGCCGATCAGTTGTACTTTGTTTTTAAGCGTGTTCATGACTTTTGTTTTTTGTTTGATTTTCAAATTTGTTTTTTCGATTTCGGTGGCCGCCGTTGATGGAACGAAATTGCAGCAAGGCAAAAAAACTATTCGGCTTTTAAGCGTTTACTTACGGGTATAAATGTTTTTAAACGTTTAAAAACGGATAAATAGTTGTACTTTAACGCCATGGAAACCACGCCCCGCTTATGTTTAGCCTGTGGCAAAGCCGTAAAAGGACGTGCAGATAAAAAATTCTGCAACGACTATTGCCGCAACGCTTTCAACAATAAATCTAAGGTTGAAGAAAGCACTTATGTGCGCCAAGTAAACCAGCTACTAAAGAAGAACCGCCACATTTTGGAAGCGTTGCTTGGGGGTGAAGAAATGATTAAACATCCCAAGACTAAATTCGTAAACAAAGGTTTCCAGTTCGAATATCATACACACCAATACACGAATAAAAAGGGTAATATTTATTTTTTCTGCTACGAGTTTGGCTACCTGCCATTGGAAGGCGATTGGTATTTGATTGTTAAACGAAAGCAGTAAAAGCAATCAATTGCCTCCCTGAAAAATATTACTAATCAGCTTATTTTAAAATACATTTATTAACCCGGCAATTGTATTTTAAGGCATCGGTTGTTGCGTCGCACTCTTCAACGCCTTGTCCATCGCTCACCTTGTAGCGTCCACCAAGAGCTGTTGGCGTTACGCGGAGGTATGTTGACCTTTATTCTGAACGTACAAGAGTGCGACGCAACGGAAGCCCAATCTCCATCCCAATGTTGGGCCCCAAAAATTGTATTTATACCCAAACGTTTTATTGTGAAACAGGGGCAGCTTCCCAATTAGATTTTGGGTTGTAATATTTCCAAAGGAGTGCCGATAGTTTGCGGGTGAGTACCCAGGCTTCATTGTTATACTCCCAGCTTTGGTCTTTGTTGTTTTTTGTAAATATGCTGAAAATATAGGGGTTGTTTTTACTGTTCACATACATCACTTCATCGCGGCTGCCATCTACGGCGCCGTTTTTATCCGCGGTAAAAATGCCAGGCGGTATTTGGGAAAGCGCTTCCTCATCCCAATACTGACGGCCAAGCAGCCTTAGCATTTTTTCGTTGGACGAACTACTGAGCAGCTGGTTATTTACAATGCGTTCCATAAGATTTGCCATTTCGCGTGGCGAGGTTTGGCCCCAGCCATATTGGGCGCGGTTGGCTTCTCTGCCCGGCGTTCTGCTGTTAACGCGGGTTGACTGAAAGCCAAGACTGTCCAGTATTTGATTGATTTGTGTTCCTCCGCCTGAAAGGCCCTGCAGCCAAAGGCTTGCACAATTATCGCTAATGGTTAGCATCAGCATCATTACCTTACTCAGTTCGATGGTGGCGCCGTTTTTAAAAGAGGAAAGTATGTCGTCGCCTTCATCGTAAAAAAGAGAATCGGTATAGGTTAAGCGCTGGTGGTACTGCATTTCGCCCTTTTCTATTTTACGCATAATGCCGGTAAGAATGGGAATTTTTACAATACTTGCAGTTGGAAAAATGGTATCTGCATTAATTGCTACAATTTTATTGTGTTTAAGGTCGTGTACATACACACCCACATTTCCATTGAAACCTTTAACCAGTGTTTCTATCTGCGCCTGAAGGGTCTTGTCCGTTTTCTGGGCTTGTGCGGACACGACTGATAACAGTAAAATTGTACAAAAGATACGATACATAATATTTTTTTATTGCCTGAAATTAAATGAAAACGATGAGAACTGGTATTCGAGTTTAATTGACACCGTATTGGTGCAGCTTTCATACTCCCCGTGTGTGCTAATTGAATTGTTAAAATATTTACCCTAATGTTACTCCGCGCAAAATGAATAGAAAAAAACTTACAATTATCTTTATGTTTGACAAAATATAGCGTTCAGTTTTAAGCTGAAAATATAAAATTAGCGTACCCGGAATTTTACTTAACAAGAGGAACACAAAAATTTATGCAAATACCACCACGGTTGAAAATTACGCTTTCATTTTTCTGCTTGCAGTTTTTTTTTGGAACAGTGCTATTCTCACAAATCCCAAACCAGGAATCGGTTAAAAGTGGTATTGAGCAATTGAATACAGGCTTTCCGCAGGAAAGAATTTACATACAGTTTGATAAACCAGCTTATGCTCCCGGCGAAACCATCTGGTTTAAGGCCTACCTGATGCAGGGTATTGAAATATCCAATATCAGCCGTAACCTTTATGTGGATTTTACCGATGCAAATGGCAATATTCTTTTACATTCGGTTGCTCCATTATTGCGGGCATCAGCCAAAGGAAATTTTGATATCCCACTTTCTTATACCGGGAAATTCGCCCATGTACATGCTTACACCAAATGGATGCTCAATTTCGACTCAGCCTTTCTTTACGATAAGGATATTCTCATTATTCAACCCAAAACAAGCATAAAAGTAAGTGGCATTGTTACCGGAAAACCAACGCTTCAATTCTTTGCAGAAGGCGGCGACTGCATAGCAGGTGTTGAAAATAAAATAGCATTTAAAGCAAACTATCCTGGTGGCAGGCCATTCAATATAAATGGTACCGTGGTAAATGCTAAAAACGCAAAAGTTGCAGATATTAAAACACAGCACGATGGTATGGGCTGGTTTTACCTCGATGCGCAAGCTGGCGAAACTTATACCGCAAAATGGAAAGATGATCAGGGTACAGCATACGAAACCCCGTTGCCGGTTGTAAAAAAAGAAGGCTTGGCGCTCGAAATTAAACTTACCGAAGGCAAAAGAGGGTTTCTTATTAAACGTTCGGAGAACGCACCTTCAAATTTTAACCTGGTACACATACTTGCTACTATGCAGCAGCAACTGGTGTACATGGCTTCTGTAAAATTAGATGCCAGTCCTTTAATGGGTGGTTCAATACCGGTAACCGATTTGCCCTCCGGAATACTGCAGATAACGATATTCGATTCCAACTGGATAGCAGTAGCAGAACGCATCACGTTTGTAAATAATGAAGAATACAGTTTTGAACCCGAAGTGGGTTTTTCTGCACTTGGTTTGGGCAAACGGGGAAGAAATACATTGGTCATCAACCTGCCCGATTCTGTAATTGCAAATCTCTCCGTATCGGTAACCGATGCAGGTATTGGTGTTGACAGCAGCGACGATATAGTGAGCCACCTGCTGCTTACTGGAGATCTTAAAGGAAACGTTTATAAACCTGCCAATTATTTTAAAGACAACAGCGACAGCGTGCAGCAGCAGCTTGATCTGGTGATGCTTACCAATGGCTGGCGCAGGATAAAATGGGATGACCTGGTAAAGGGTAAGGCTCCTGTGGTAAAATACCCTAACGATACCGCCTATCTCACCCTCTCCGGTAAAATATTTGGCGCATCCTCACAGGACCTTAAGCAGTCAGCAGCTTTACTGGTAATGATACTGGACCATCCAAGAGATACTTCCCGAAAAATGATTCAGACTTACATTAATCCCGATGGATCCTTTGGTGAGCCCGACTACATATTATACGATACCACAAAAGTCTATTATAAACTTGCCGGCAGTAAAAGCGTTGCCGATGCAACGGAAGTATCTTTCAACAGCATGTTTGCAGCGCCACGTAAGATTTATTTCGATAAAAACGGCGCACTCTATTTTTCCGATTCGGCAACAGAAAACCGCAACCGGTATTTTGCCGAAGAACAGGCTCGCCTCGCAAAACTTATGGAAGGCAATACGCTTGCAGCCGTTACTGTAAAGGCCAAAACAAAAAGCCCGCTGCAGGTGCTCGACGAAAAATATGCCTCCGGTTTGTTCAGCGGTGGCCAGGCGCAACAGTTCGATGTGTTAGCAGATATAAATGGCCGCAATTCCATGAACGTACTCAGTTACCTGCAGGGCAGAGTGGCCGGGCTTAGTATAACGTCGGCCAATACTACCAACGGGCAGTCATCGGTTACCTGGCGCGGCGGAACCCCGTTGTTTTATCTTGACGAATCGCCGGTTGATATACAGCAGATCACCAGTATGAGTATGAACGATGTGGCCTATGTAAAAGTATTTCAGCCACCGTTTTTTGGGGCTTTTGGCGGCGGTGCCAATGGGGCAATTGCCGTGTATACCAACAGAGGCGGCGGTGCAGATAACAAAGGTTCCGGTAAAAAACTACCCTTTAAACAAGTAATAGGTTATACCGCAGACAAAGAATTCTACTCGCCCAATTACGGAACTTTCGATCAAAAAAATAATGAGGAAGACCTGCGTTCTACCCTGTACTGGAACCCCATGATCTTTACTACAAGGGAAAACCATATTATAAAACTTACTTTTTACAATAACGACATTACACATAGTTTCCGGGTAATTGCAGAAGGCGTTACCCTCGATGGCAAACTCACTCATATCGAAAAAGTGATAGAATAATTTTTAAGTAACCAGCAGTAGTTTTTTATAGCAGCTTCGTTGTGTCACTCACTTGTACGGCAAATCTTTACGCAGCTTTTATCTTAGCGTAGATTATCGGGAATGAAATGATGCTAAACAGCATAAAGAACCAAGCGATAAGCCCCTTAGACGATCTTCTTTCAAACCGGTCAAATGAAATAATAAATTGGATTGGGGACACTAACAATACAAAAAAGTGAATTGAAATTAACTGGTTATTTAGTGGTTTGAAAAATATGAAATGCAGTTGATGTCGCCTATATGTGTTATTAGGCATAATAATAAAGACTAGTATTAAATGAGATTGACCTTACCAATTATAGTGATTGCACAATTTTTTTGTACTTCACTTTGGTTTGCAGGAAATTCAGTTATATCCGACATAGCAAATGACCTGCATCTTGAACCAATTTTTTTAGCCCATTTGACAAGTGCAATACAATTCGGTTTTATTGCAGGGACTTTAGTTTTTGCTATTTTCACTATTTCAGACCGCTTTTCGCCATCCCTTGTTTTTTTCATTAGTTCAATTTTAGCTGCACTATTTAATCTCGGAATAGCAATCAATAATGTTGGTTCTGTTGAAATACTTTTATATAGATTTTTAACCGGGTTTTTTCTTGCGGGTATATATCCGGTGGGTATGAAAATAGCTTCAGACTATTATCAGGCAGGGCTAGGAAAATCACTAGGGTTTTTAGTTGGTGCATTGGTACTTGGAACCGCTTTCCCTCATTTATTAAAGAATTTTACAATTGGTTTTCCCTGGAAGTACGTAATATACTCTACAAGCTCATTGTCTGTATTGGGTGGGGTAAGCATTTTATTATTTGTTGCCGACGGACCATTTCGCAAACAAGGACAAAAATTAAAATTTATGACATTCATAAAGGGGTTTAGCGATAGGAATTTTCGCAAAATTTCATTTGGATATTTTGGTCACATGTGGGAGCTCTATGCTTTTTGGGCATTCATACCTTTAATGCTCACTGCATATAATAATCATTACCCAGGCCTAAAACTGAATGTTCCCCTTTTCTCCTTCTTGATTATTGCATCTGGTGGAATTTCATGCGCAATAAGCGGAATAATAGCTCAGCGCTATGGTTCAAAAAAAGTAGCAACAGTCTCATTATTTTTATCCTGTTTATGTTGCCTGACTTCACCACTCTTTTTATTTTCTAATTCCGTTTTTTTACACCTTATGTTTTTATTCTTTTGGGGAATTACTGTTATTGCAGACTCACCATTGTTTTCGACTTTAATTGCTCAAAATGCACCAGAAGAATCGAGAGGAACATCTCTCACAATAGTAAATTGTATTGGATTTGCCATTACTATTGTCAGCATTCAATTCATTAGTTTTCTTTCGAATAAAATAGGTTCACAATATATCTATTTGTTACTTGCAATCGGACCAATACTTGGTCTCCTTACCTTATTAAATAAAAAGGATAACTATGCCTAAAATAGGGTTTGGCAAAATACAGGCAGACGAATGTTTTCTTCAACTTTTTGTAATTCTATTGCGTTTCATATCGAGTAGTCATTTATCTATTTAGCTTTTGTTTGTTATCTTCATTATCAGTTTTTAAATCATCATCGATACCGGGCGGACAGAATACTAATTCCCGTACTTTCGCAAGCCCTGTCCTTAGCAGAAATTATACGAACACATTAAACTTTAGAGAGAATATGCGAAACATACTTTTAACTCTTACGCTAACTTTTGTTATAACCAACCTTTTAGGGCAGGCAGAGCAACCAAACTACAAGAGAATTGCTGATAAATTCGAAGTCTTTTACAATGGCGAAAAATCCGACAGCATTTTTGCCATGTTTTCGGACGAAATGCAAAAAGCCCTTCCGATAGACAAAACGAGCGAATTTATTACAGGACTAAATTCACAAGCAGGAAAAATAACAAAGCGGGAATTCATAAAATATCAATCGAATTATGCTTCTTACAAAACCAACTTTGAAAAAGCTTTATTTACAGTAAATATTTCTATCGACAAAAATTCTAAAATCATCGGACTTTTTGTAAAACCCTATGCAGATGACAATTTGCCAAAAATGGAACGTAACGAAACAAAACTTCAACTACCATTTAAGGGCGAGTGGACGGTATTTTGGGGAGGCGACACAAAAGAATTAAATTATCACGTTGAAAGTCAAGCACAGAAAAATGCTTTTGATATTTTGATTACCGACAGTAAAGGAAGTACGCACAAGACAGACGGACAGGCAAACGAAGATTATTATGCTTTTGGAAAAGAAATAATTGCACCATGCAACGGTGAAATTATTTTAGTTGTAGACGGAGTTAAAGACAATAAAATTGGAGAAATGAATTCGTTTAATATTGGTGGGAATATGGTTATTTTAAAAACATCAAAAAATGAATATCTTGTTTTCTGCCATTTTAAACATAAATCAATAATAGTAAAAGAAGGACAAGCAATTAACACAGGACAACTTTTAGGACTTTGTGGTAACTCAGGTCATTCATCAGAACCACATTTACATTTTCACATTCAAAACGTAGAAGATATGAATGTTGCGACAGGAGTAAAATGTTACTTTGATAAACTTTTTGTGAACGGACAAATTAAAACAGATTATTCGCCAGTAAAAAATGACAAAATTAAGGCAGATTAAAAATAACTTCTGTCAATAAAAGGTTTGGCAAAATACGGACCGATGGAAGTTTTCTTCGGCATTTGTAATTCTGTTGTGCTTTGGTTCGGGGCTGGACATTTACTATTTAGTTTTTGTTATTATGTTTAACAAAAGTTCTTCAATCAGCATTTGTTCCCTTCGCCCCGGTTCCTCTGCCCACATACCACCTCTCCAAAAGCTCCCCTGCAATTAAAGCTCCATCAACAATCCAATCGTACAAGAGTGCGACGCAACAGAAGCTTAATAATAATTCTTAGCCGGGCCCAAAAAAAATATTATAAAACTGAACACAAAATATTTTTTTCAGGATAATGTTATACTTTCATTGCTCTTAATTCACCTTTATAATTTTCTTGCTGTATGCCAGGTCTCCAGGTAAAAAAACAACCGAAAAAGTACGACGCGGTTATTGTTGGTTCAGGTGCAGGTGGCGGAATGGCGGCCTACGTTTTGGCAAATGCCGGAATGAAAGTTTGCCTTATTGAAGCCGGCCCCATGTTCGATCCTGCAAAAGATTCTAACCAGTTAAAAAATGCATGGGATTCTCCGCGGCGCGGCGCAAGCACTAAATATCGCCCCTTCGGCGATTTTGATGGATGCTACTGGGGCTGGGAAATTGATGGCGAACCCTATACGCACGAAGGCGATACCAAATGGGAATGGTGGCGTGCAAGAATGCTTGGCGGCCGTACCAATCACTGGGGCAGAATTTCTTTGCGCTTCGGCCCTAAAGATTTTAAACGCCGCAGTATAGATGGGCTCGGCGACGACTGGCCTATTGGATATGAAGACATAAAACCTTATTACGATAAAATAGATCAGTTGCTCGGTGTATTTGGCACAAACGAAGGTTTGCCAAACGATCCGGATGGCTTTTTTCTGCCGCCTCCAAAACCACGTTTACATGAACTGTTCATAAAAAAGGCGGCAACCAATATTGGCATACCGGTAATTCCTTCGCGTTTGTCTATTCTTACTAAAGCAATTAATAAAGAACGCGGCCAGTGTTTTTATTGCGCACAGTGCGGCAGAAGTTGCACGGTATATGGCGATTTTTCTGCTTCATCCTGCCTGTGTATACCCGCAATGAAAACGGGTAATGTAGATCTGGTTACAAACGCAATGGCACGCGAAGTACTTACCGATAAAGACGGCCTTGCAACAGGCGTTTCGTACATAAGCAAAGACGATATGCAGGAATATCAGGTGAGTGGCAGAACAGTAATTCTTGCCGCAAGTGCCTGCGAAAGTGCAAGGCTAATGCTCAATTCAAAATCGCCGCGCCACCCGAATGGTTTGGCTAATTCAAGTGATGTTGTAGGCAGGTATCTTGGCGATTCTACTGGCGCAGATATGGGTGGAATCATTCCTGAATTATTCGACCGCAAACGCTACAACGAAGATGGCGTAGGCGGTATGCATGTTTATACGCCATGGTGGCTTGATAATAAGAAACTCGATTTCCCCCGCGGCTATCACATTGAATACGGTGGAGGTTTTGGACAACCGCTATATGGGTTTAACTGGGGCATAGAAAACTTAAACGGCACTTATAAAATAAAAGGCAAACAAAAAGAGGCAGGTGGATACGGGGCTTCTCTAAAAGAAGATTACCGTTATTTCTTTGGCGCACATGTGGGTATGGCAGGCCGCGGAGAAGGCATTGCCACGGCAAACAGTCGTTGCTTTATTGATAAAGATGTGGTGGATAAATTTGGCATACCCGTTTTACGTTTCGATACAAAATGGAGCGACTACGAAATTCTTCAGGCAAAACATATGAAAGAAACATTTGCCGAAATTTTACATTCAATGGGCGCCGTAATTACTTGGGGTGGGGATGATACAAAGGAAAACAATTACGGCCTGCACAATCCTGGAAATATTATTCACGAAGCAGGAACGGTGCGTATGGGTAACGATCCAAAAACTTCGGCACTTAACAAGTGGAGCCAGGCCCATGACTGTAAAAATTTATTCTGTGTAGATGGTGGTCAGTTTGTAAGCCAGGCAGATAAAAATATTACCTGGACCATTCTTGCACTCTCCATGCGTGCCAGTGAGCATATTGTGGATGAGATGAAGAAGAATAATCTTTAGTATTTTTTTGAGCCCGGCTTTGGAATTACGATTAAACATCCGTTGCGTCGCACTCTTGTACTAAAGGAACATGACGCAGCAAAAAATACAAAAAACGCCCCCCGTTATGGATAGAAGAAAATCACTCAAAACACTTGCGATAGGTACTATCGGCGCAGGCATTTTAGTAGATGCCTGTAAAACAGAACCAAAAAAGGCAGACGTTGCTGTTGCCCCGCCGCCGGCAACCATCAACCGTATGCCGGAAGAAAAACTTGCCCAGCAGAAAATTGATGCGGAGGGCAAATTTTTCACACCTGGAGAAATGGCCACCATTACTGTACTCTGTGATATCATTATTCCAAAAGATGCAGTTAGCGGTAGTGCTTCCGATGCTAAAGTGCCCGACTTTATTCAGAGTATCGTAAACGAAATGACCGAGCACCAAACACCGCTGCGTGGTGGTTTGCGCTGGGTAGATCTTCAATGTATCAACCGTTACGAAAAAGCTTTTGTCGATTGCACACCGGCACAGCAAATAGAAATGGTGGATGCCATTGCATACCCCAAAAAAGCAAAACCTGAAATGGGCCAGGGCGTTTCCTTTTTTACGCTCCTGCGCAATTTAACGGCCACAGGGTTTTACACTTCAGAAATAGGGACAAAAGATGTGGGTTATGAAGGCAACACACCCTATCAATGGAACGGTGTACCGGATGAAGTGCTGAAACAATACAACCTGGCTTACAGTGAAAAAGAACTAAAAGAATGTGTAAGCTTCGATAAAGCATAAAATAAAAAAGCCATCTGTTCAGGTGGCTTTTTTATTGGCTTGTATTTTTATTTTCGGTAACAATTAATAAAGTTTATTAATTATGCATCCATAAGCAGGCACAATAAATCTTTATCTGGCATTTTTTTTAATCATCTTAAAAGGTATGGTATGCGATTACGGTATCGTTCGGTTGTTTTGTTTTTTTCGATGTTAATTGGTGCCTGCACACAAACTGACAAAACGTTACAGCTTCAGTCTAAAATAGATGAGCTAGAAAGAAAGGTAGACGCAGCCTACAAGCCAGGGTTTGGAGAGTTTATGAGCGAAATTCAGGTACACCACGAAAAGCTTTGGTTTGCTGGTAAAAACGAAAACTGGAGACTTGCCGATTTTGAGATACATGAAATAATGGAATCGCTGCAGGGTATTCAATTGTACGCAGCAGAAAGGGAAGAATCTAAAAAAGTGGTAATACTCAACCCGGCAATCGACAGCTTAAACCACGCCATTGAACAGAAAGATACTGCACAGTTTAACAGGAGTTTTATATTGCTCACCAATACCTGCAACAACTGCCATACCGCAGTTGATTACGATTTTAATATGGTAAAAATTCCTGAAACACCGCCATTCTCTAACCAGGTATTTAAACCTTCGGGCAAGTAACGGCTTACAGGAGAACTTCAAATTATCCAATCATTAAATAACCGGTTTGCCATGAATAAAAAATGGATTGTTACAGAAAAAATCATTGCCTGTTTAATTATGCTGTGGGGCATTTACACGTTATACAGCGTAAGTTCAACTGTGTATGGCCTGGTAAGCACGGGCTTTATCGCTAGTGGCAATACAAGTTATCTGGACGTAGTAAAGGGTAACCATCTTAATATTATAATAAGTATTGCCAGTATTTACGGAGGCACATTGCTTCTATTTAACGAAAAAGCAGGGTGGCTGCTTTCGCTTATATGCAGCAGCATATTTGCTTTGAGCCTTTTTATGTCGGCAGCTACAAACCGTAACGATATAAAACAGAAAGATGCTTTTTTTTACCAGAGCTATTCGCTTACGGGTATTGCTTTCCTGGTAATTATTGTGCTGCTATTGCAAAAATATTTTCGGGAAAAATATAACCCTACTGCAAAAAACCGGAAGATGGTTGGGCTGGTTTTATTGGTATTGATAATTGATAAAATCTTGTTCTGAGGCAATTTTTATTGGCCGGGCCAAAGAATGACAATTTAGCTTTAGTTGCAGCTTGCCCTGCCATGTCGGTAATCGTACGCTTGTACTTTGGAAATTTTCTTGTGCTTTTAAAACAGCGGGAACAATCTTGTTTAGAGTTGGTAAGCCGAACTACTTTGGCGCTTAGAGTCTTTCTTAAAACTCCCTGGCTCCCAAAATATCCGTGGTTCTTTGCGGCCTTTACTTCGCTTAAATCTCCGCTTTAATAAAAGCTCCAAACATTACGGTACGTACAAGAGTGCGACGCAACGAAAGCCGAACAAAGCAATGCAGCCGGGCCAATAAATTTATGTATAACCAGCAAAAAAAAAGGCTGTTTCAACAATTGTTGAAACAGCCTTTTAAATACAAAACCTAATCTGAAATTGTACCTTCTTAATTAAGTCAGCACTACTGCTTATTATTGCTTGGTTACCTTCACACTTTGTTTAAGCTCGCCATTAATAACTGCATTTATAAAATAAATACCTGCGGGGGTATTGCCTGCATTCCACTGAGCAGTGTAAGTGCCGGCCTGTTTATTTTGATTTACCAATACCTTAACCTGTTTGCCGGAAACATCGTAAACAGTAATGTTAACGCTGGAAGCCGTTGTAAGGCGGTACTTAACCGTACTGCTGCCTGCAAATGGATTTGGATAGGCTGATACCATAAGATCTGGTGCTGCTATGCCGGTGCCTAATGCTGCTGCTAATGGAGTTGCTGCAGTTGTTTTCGGTGCAAAATTGCTTGCTGGCTGCGCTGCACATCCACATCTTGGGTTTACACCAGACCATGGTAATTGCTCGTAAGGAAAATTTGATCTAAAAGCTGTATCGTTTCTTTCAACACCTGTTGTATAACCGAGCTCAGCCAAAAGGTTTGGCGTTACTAGGGAACCTCCGCTTACATAGTCATCGAAAGGTAAACCTATTGCTGCCAATACCAGACCGCCAACAGCCTGTAATTCAATACGGGTAACATCATCCTCTAACCTTCTTCCATTAGGGAAGCCATCCATGTTGGGTATTGATTGAATAGCGGTAGTAGTATTGTAAGCAGGATCTGTTAGCCCAAGAACCGCTGCCTGTATTAGTCCGAGATTGCTAAATGCAGGATCGTCGCGTTTTGTTACAGGAACAGCCATATTCAATCTAAGCATGTCTCCACCATTGGGTAGAAAATTGTTGATGAATGGTTTGCCTGCTGCCAACGGGTTACCGTTTTTACCGGTGGCAAGCTGGTAAGGGATAAGATTAGGAACACCTGTATGAAATATAGGCCAAAGGTCAACCGAACGTGGTGAGCCAGCGGCGGGTAATAACAATGTACCAAAAATTGCATCGTCTAAGGCTGTGCCAGCTAAAGCAGGGTTTCCTTTCAAGGGGTATAAACCATCCTGACCGTTTCCAAAGCCATACGCTCCCAATGAACTTTTCTGTACACGAAGTGGTGCAAAAGCAGGAACTGCACCCCCAAACTGTGCATCATCCATATAAAGTGCCAGTTCCGGATTGTAAAAGAAATTGCCAAATGTGCTGATAGCGCCAAGATCCTGGTACGGCGTAAGTGCGTTCCAGTAATCTTTAAAACCAATAGGTATTACAGCTTCGTTTGTTAATGGCATACCGAGCCTTGAAACCTGGATCCAGTTACCAGAATGCGTTTCTGTACCATCGCCGTTCAGTACCCTCATAGAAGGTCTGCTTGCAGAAGCCCATACACCAATTACAAAATCGCCATCGAGTATATTGGCAGCCTGCCCAACAGATTTATGGTCTTTCTGTAGGTCTGAAATAGGTATTTGTATAGCAATCGTAGATACGTTTTTGCAGGCCAGTGCATCAGATGCAATGCCGCCTTGTCTTGGAGCATCGCCCAAGTCAAATATCCCACCAAGATCTACAAAGAAGGGATCGTCAACAGGGCCGCAGAAAACTCTTTCGCCGGTAGTTGCTTGTTTAATACCTTTTAAAAAAAGATCCTGATAAGACGAGGCACCCAAACCAACAGATGACTCAATTGAACGTGGGCCAATATTGTAAGGAGGAACATACCCCCCCTTCTTAATTACCTGGAAAGAAGCACCACCATCTGTACTTTTTTCCATGGTGTAGGTAGTCTTCAAATTTTCAAGCCCGAGCCTGATATTGAAAAAAGTGCTTGGGTCTTGATTCTGGTGTTTAAAAGTAAAGCGGTATACAATATCGTCGCCGGGCGTGTTTAAATTGTTATCAATGTGAATTTCGTATCGAATGTTTTCTCCAAACTGGTAATAGTTAGGTCCACCATTTGGCAACTGTCCTGGAATGTAGTTCGCAATGATGGTAATCTTATCAGGAGAATTGGGTGAACGGAAGGCATACAAATCCGTATTATCCGCAAGTGGGTCATTCGCAATTAATGGTGCTTCCCTGTGGCTGGAAGACATCAACATCGCAGACACGCCAAACACTGCCACAATAGGCAGTAGCCGAAAAGCTTTGGTTCTTTTGATTCTCATTGTTTGTTTTTTTTAGTTTAATAAATGTAATACCAACCAGGTTGTTTTTTGTTTAGACCCGGTCAGCTTTTAACTGCAGTCCGCTCACTTACGAAATGCACAGGTGTTTGGTTTGAATGCCAGCTATTTTTTTTGGAACCCTTCAATATTTCTTTTCTCATCGTTCCTTGCGTCGCACACTTATGCTTTTTGTTTATGACTGAGCCTTTAACAGCAAGCGAATATTATTCCGTTTACAGTTGCTGTTTAACGTTGAAAAGATCTGCCCTAAAAGTTTGCGACCCATAGCGGAGCGAAGGATACCAGAGGATTAAGGGCCTGGCCAAAATTCCTTTAAAAGAAATTCTGTGTTACTGGCAGGCCATCTATTAAAATTTGTCTGGTAATAAAAAATCTAAAATATAATTTGGAGAAACAAATATTCATTCTTTACTTTGAATTTCAAAGTGCTTTTATGAATGATCAAAATCCTCATTTAAATACGCTGCAGGATATAAAACAAATGATGGAACGCAGCAGCCGTTTCATAAGTTTAAGTGGGTTAAGCGGTATAGCAGCAGGTAGCTGCGCATTGGTGGGTGCATGGTTTGCTTACGGCGTAATAGAAAAGAGTACATCCGCTGCGAATAACTTAAGAACGATTACCCGAACCGACAGTGCACCGATTAGTATTGGCGACTGGATGGGCAACAGCCTTGTACAGATTGCGGCCATTACCTTTTCCGCAGCATTTATATTATCATTTATTTTTACCTATCTCCGCAGTAAAAAAACGAACACGCCTATATGGGGAACTACAGCCCGCCGCCTTATGCTAAACGTTATGATACCAATGGTTGCAGGTGGCATCTATTTATTAAAGCTGATGGAAAACCAGGCTTATGGTTTAATAGCGCCGGGTTGCCTTATCTTCTACGGGCTGGCGCTTTTAAATGCGAGTAAATACACTTTGCCCGAAACAAAATATCTTGGCTATGGTGAAATGCTGCTGGGCATTCTAAGTTTATGGTTTATTGGATACGGTATTTATTTTTGGGCCATGGGTTTTGGTGTACTGCATATTATTTATGGAACAGTAATGTGGTGGAGGTATGAGCGGAGCGAATGAGCTCCAATCCCCTGAAGAGGAATAAATGCCTTGGGAGTAAGTAAATAATTAAAAAAAATGAATCCGCCTTTAGCGGCTAAGGACATGAAAAATCCGATAGCGAATTTAAATAAAAATTTTGACAGCCGGGTACGCCTGGGCATTATGAGTGCCCTTATGGTGAATGCGGAAGTAAATTTTAATGACCTTAAAGAATTGATACAAGTTACGGATGGCAACCTTGCGAGCCATGTAAAAGCATTGGAAGAAAATGGCTATATCAAGGTACAGAAAGGGTTTATCGGGCGTAAAACAAATACAACTTATTCTGCAACAAAGGCTGGAGAGAAAGCTTTTAAAACCCATCTTGATGCATTGGAGTTAATGATAAAATCATCAAAATAATTTTTTTTGCACATATACTTTGAAATACAAAGTACTTTTTAAAATGAAAGAAAAAATAACCGATACCAAAATAGCCACTAATATATGGTTTGGAACATGGGCAACATTTTCGCTGGGTGTATTTGTGTACACAATTGGCGATGCCGAATGGCCTGGGCCTATTGTATTTTTATTTGGAAGTGCAATAGCTTCCGGTATTGGCAGTACTCCAGCATTGGTGGTTCTTAACTTTACGCTGGAACTCATTAAAAGAAAGCAAGGATCTGTTCTTAGTAAGTTTATCCGGCTTGCATTATTACTCTTTTTCCTTACACTGCTATATGGTATAGCCGCTGCATTTATTGACCAGGGTTTCTCATTTTTACCCGGCGATTGGCAATCATTTTTATACACAACCTTAGCCTGTACAGCAATTCTTGCTGCATGCAATGCAGTGGCATTTGTTTTAAACTTTCATAAAATAGCGCAATACTTTATTCAATTGGAAAATGATGCTGAACCAGCAATTGATTACAGTATGGATTATAAAGATTCAATCGTAATAACTGAAAA
>JBBRDW010000090.1:0-18755 GCA_038203525.1 Chitinophagales bacterium
TATATCCACGATAAAAAAAATTAATGAAGAAGTTGACGCATGGCAAACTAACAGAAATAATAAAAACAAAAAAATAAATTGGCAGTTCACAAACAAAGAAGCAAGAGTAAAGTTGAAAAAACTTTATCCGTCAATTTATGCTTAACATAACACTAGTACCAATAGAATATGATGATAATGATACAGAGCCTTCTTTTTTCATGAGCTCTGATCCAAATGACAATCCTCCAATAATCGCCTTCCATGGCGTCCTTGATGAAGAAATAGCCTATTATGATACTGACGATGCCCAGGATTATAACAATTCAACTGATAACGCTCATAAAAAGGAAAAACGGTGTTTGGAGTCGCCGACTTCAAGTGATAAATTTATAATAAAATCGACTGGCACAAATAATACAGTATACGTGACAAAAGCAAGTGGATTAAATATGTATAACTTTCTTAAAAGTACGACTATAGATAGGCTTTCGGAATTATACACCGATTCTGATGCGGGTCATGGATTGGATGGAGTACCAGTCTTTCCAAATGTTTATACAAGCGATTATGGAACAGGATATGATAATGATACTCAGGTTACTCAATATATTGCCCAAAGAGCTGCAGTATTTTTTCAAATAGTAATGCTTTATAATCAGGCTCACTCATTAGCACATCCACCATTTAGAAATTCTGCTGATTCCCATTTTATAGATTGTAAAAATTTACGTATGTGTGGGCAGGCGGATAATAACGAATGCACTTAGTTTAATACTTCTAAAAAAATTCTTTAATACTTCATTAAAAAAAAATCATGAAAAATATTTTTTACGCAACCATCCTATTACTTCTTTTATGTGAATCAGGATTCACACAATCAGGCACACTCGATAATAGGTTTAGTAAAAATGGTAAAGCCTTTTACGATGAATTTACTGGTGATTGTACCGCCGTTAAAGTACAAAAGGATGGCAAAATTGTTACAGGAGGTTACAATGATGCTGTTAATAATGATAAGGCAGGTTTTTTAATAGCCCGTTTTAATGAAGATGGTAGTTTAGATGAAAGCTTTGGTGATGGCGGAAAGGTAATTATTTCAAATGTGGAAGGTAATTATGCATATACCCTTACAGCTTTGGTAATACAGGATGATGGTAAAATTATTGCCAGTGGAGAATTTATAAATCCAAGTCAGTATTATGACATAGGGGTAATACGTCTAAATACAAACGGCATTCTTGATAGTTCATTTAGTGGCAATGGTATAGCTACCATAAGTTTGGGGCTTCAAGATGATATTGTTGGAGACATGGCATTACAACCAGATGGAAAAATAATTATCACAGGAAAAAAGGGAGCAAGCCATGATGGAGAAGCTACTGCAATTTATCTTTTGCGGTATCTTACTGACGGCAATCTTGATAAAAGCTTTGGTGAAAAGGGTATCGTATACAGTGATATAGGCATTTACCTTTCTGAAATCAACTCCATTGTTTTACAAACAGATAATAAAATTCTAATTGGTGGAAGATATAAATCCGGAGAACTTGTTTTAATTCGCTATTTACCAGATGGTGATATTGATCTAACCTTCGATGAAAATAAAGACGGCATAGCTGGCATTTTACTTGGTGATAACGACTATCCTAATTCTCATATTTATGATCTTGCTGTACAAACCGATGGAAAAATAGTAGCGTCTGGTACCGCGGGAAAATATAACTATCAAATGGCAGTCATACGTTTTAATAGCGATGGTTCTATAGATTCAGCTTTTGGGGATAAACCAGGCTATTCTGTACTAACAATGGAAACTGGTAATGGTAAAGCCTTTAAGGTTGATATTACCAGTGATAAAAAATCATACTAGCAGGAGATTATTATACCGGATATGGGACAGGTACAGGTTTCGGGGCAGCACGATATAATGTGGATGGCAGCCTCGATTCTACTTTCGGTGAAAACGGTGTAGCTATTGCAGGCTTTAACGAAATTGATGCAGCGGGATTTGCTGGTATTGTTCAGGATGATGGGAAAATTATTGTGGGCGGTTCTGGCTATCTTCCCGATGATAATGATTTTACAAGAATAGCATTAGTACGTTTCAATAACACAATAACCCCGACCCCACCCGACTTCGCCAAAATCCAAAAATGGCAAGGCCATTATGGCTTTAGCTGGGATGATTGGAGTGGCAATAAAACAACTTACTATTCAGTAGGCCGCAGTACCAATGCCAGCACGTTCACAGAAATAGCACAGGTACAGGATGTAAAAGGAATAAAAAACTATAAATACCAGGACCCCGCACCACCCGCAGGCATTGTTTATTACCAGCTTACCGCGTACCGCACAGATGATAAAGTAGTAAGCTCAAACATTGTTACCTGCGGCGATGATGTACCAAACAATTTTATTAAACTCTATCCCAATCCGGCAAAGAACAGTTTGCGCATAGAAGGTTTATCCAAAATAGAAAAAACAAAACTCACCGTCATAGATTTAAGCGGGAATATAAAAGTATCAGCTATTGCAACGGCAGATAGCTACACTTTAAATATTGCAACACTAAAACCTGGCAATTACATGCTGCGCATTGAATCCAATGGCAATATGGTATCAAGGATGTTTGTAAAAGAATAACCGGGTTATCTTTCTATAGGTTCATATAAAAAAATAGCCTTTGCAAAATAGCAAAGGCGTTTTTTATTGTAAACTTATTTCGCCAAATGCAGTGGCGTTTTCTTCACAGCATTATGCCATTTCTTCATAGCACCAATCAATTTCTTTACCGCCACATGAAATTGCGTTATGGCAAGTTCCTTTTTCCATACAACCACCATTCATCTCTCTTATGTCAGCATTGATTTCTACCTGGTAAGATGCTTTTTCTTCGCAGCAGGAGATAATTTCTTTATGTTATCACCCTTTTTCTTTACAGTAAGCAGTCATTTCTTTTATGTGAGCAACTATTGCGACAAGTGAAGCCAAAGCCCAATAATGTTCCGAACGTACAAGTGAGTGACACAACAGGCGATGCCCAATGAATTAAATACCGGGCCCAAAAAATTACCGGTAAAATTTATATTTTCCCTATCTTAAGTTTTGGTTTGCTGGTGCCGGTTCGTAAATCGGGCTTAATTAATATTAAACGCATTGCTGTATGAAAGAAGTTATTAATTGTGCTGCTTATGCAGAAGGCCGTAATGTTGGTAATATTGAGCTGAAAGAAATTAAAGCAAAACTAAATGAGCCGGATCATTTTATTTGGATAGGCTTACATGAACCAGGTGAAGAAGTGCTTGAATTGGTTCAGCGCGAGTTTGACCTGCACGACCTTGCCGTAGAAGATGCCCACAATGCCCATCAGCGGCCAAAAATTGAATCTTACGGCGATACACTTTTTATTGTTTTACGAACGGCAAGAATGAATGTGGATCAACATCATATTGATTTTGGAGAAACACACTTTTTTGTGGGCGTAAATTTTATAGTAACAGTGAGACATGGTTCTTCGCTTTCTTATGCTTCTGTGCGCAAACGTTGTGAAAGTATGCCGCACCTGCTGCGAAAGGGTCAGGGTTTTGCACTTTATGCAGTAATGGATAGCATTGTAGACCAGTATTTCCCCGTAGTAGATGCACTTGAGATAGAACTTACAGCAGTTGAGGAAATGGTATTTAAACAAAAGCCAAGCCGCGAAACAACAGAACAGATATACCAGTTAAAAAGGGAACTGCTGGAAGTAAAAAGAGCTGTATCGCCTTTGATAGATATTTGTAACCGGCTGATGCGATTTGACATAAAACTCATTTCAGAAGAAACGCAGCCCTATTTTCGGGATGTGTATGACCATGTAGTTCGAATAAATGAAATGGTTGATAATGCCCGTGAACTGCTGAACACAGCATTGGATGCAAATTTCTCTCTTATCTCCATATCGCAGAGTGAAGTATCAAAAAAATTTGCTGGTTGGGCGGCTATCATCGCTGTTCCTACAATGGTTGCAGGATTTTATGGCATGAACTTTAAATTTATGCCCGAACTTAACTGGGAATACGGATACCCTTTTGTTGTTACGCTTACTATTTTTTTATGTATTGTGATGTTTCTGCTTTTTAGAAGATCGGGGTGGCTTTAGGATACAGGTATTAATATTTGCTGCACTAATTATATGCAGCGATTGTCGCATTCAATTTTTTTGTTAGAAATTTTTATCACGGTATTTTACTTGATAAACCCAGGTAATAGTAGTTGACATAATCTTTTGGCTTAATACAAATCGCTGTAAAACCTTTAATAAAACGGTATTAAAGTGATTAAAAATGCTGTGAATTTAGGCAATTGCGTTGAGAATTTTTAATTCAATAAAAAATTATTGCCAGATTGAGGTAGGTTCTGGACATCTGCATTGTAATTATTTGCATCAACGATTATAACACTGTTAAGTGAAATACTAAACGATGTACCTGCGTTACCCCGTGTTTTAGCCTGCAAAATATAATTGTAATTCCCCGGAATCAAGGGTGTTGTTCGCCGCATGGCGACTATGATAACACCATTTGAATTGGTGATTGTTGATCTTACCTGACCACCATTGATATAAAATTTAAAAGCACTTAGATCAAGCGACCCATTTAAGGTAAAAACAAATCTGGTAACGTAAGCTGTTTCTCCATTAACTGAAAAACTATCTGTTTGCAATGTGTTTAGCCCTGGCGATAAATAAACTGTTTTAGGAACAGATTGTCGAAAAACAACACTTGATTGCAAAGTAGTATTTAACAAATTAGTTTCTACTGAAGTGCTTTTGCTTGGCTGTGAAGGTAAAATATTTTGTTTTGTGCAAGAGGTGAGGGCTATGACAGCTAATAAAACAGCAACGAAATTTTTCATTTCTTTAATTATTTTTTAATCTAAATAATTAATAGCTAAGAACGTGCCATTATATAATTAACTAATTATCAATGAAATAAAAAAAGTGAAAAAAAATATATTCCTAGGTTGGGAAAAACTGGTTCTGCAGATGGAATAAAAATTGAACTATAATTTTCCTTGAATAATAAAATGTGGATTTTAATATTAATGTGCTTATTAATATTCGCTTTGTTCGGAAGAAATGCGCAGTAAAGAAATTTCTGGAACTGGCGAAACAATCAAAGGAAATTTTTCTACGGTTACAAAACTAGGGTCGAGTCCAAAACCCCGCTCTTCGCTAAGGCTAATCTCTTTCAGCCAAAAATGCAGTTTCATTATTATCTTTTCAAAGAAAGGAAGTTCGTTATCATTTGACAAATACTTTTCCATTACAATAAACTGAAAATCGCCAACGATATTATTACGCTCAAGGCTTTCGTACCGGCTGGTGATATTTACTTCCATATTATTTACAAGGTCTTCTATAACTTTACGGAACATCAGGTTTATTTTCTGCTGTACCCTAAATCCCAGTCTGAATTCAACCCGGATAATGTCGTTTGGTATTATGTGATCAACAACATACTCACATGTGTAAGGGTCATCAACAGTGTCAACATGCACGAACCAATAAATATCTGCCCGCTTTGGTTTTTTATTGAGGATAGAATAAATAATTTTATGCTCAATTTCCTTAGGGTTGTTTGCGCTGGTCATATAGACCAGGTGTGTGGAGTATTTGGGAACTGTGCGGTCATTGCTTAGTTCCTGAATCATAGGTATATAGTCTTCCAGCTTAACAAATTCCACATATCGGTTTTTTATTTTGCGACTTCGGAACCAGATATACATAACAGCAAATAAGCATCCACCCACGATTAATGTTACATAACCACCATGTGGGAATTTTTCAAGATTAGCTATCAGAAAAGAAATTTCAATCGAAAAATAAACAGCCAGATAAATATATATCAAAACAGGCATTGCCCGTTTACTGATAAGGAAATTGGCAAATAGGATGGAGGTACTGATCATGCACATTGTAATAGCAAGGCCATAGGCAGCGGCCATATTGGTTGAATTTCTGAAAAATAAAACGATACCGCAACAACCGGCAAAGAGTAAAAGGTTAATACCGCCAATATACAACTGGCCCCTTGCCTCTGTGGGGTAATTGATTTTCATTTTAGGCCATAGGTTTAAGCGCAACGCTTCGGAAATAAGAGTGAACGATCCGGAAAGCAACGCCTGGCTTGCAATAATAGCCGCAATGGTTGCAATGATAATTCCGAAAATAAGAAACCAGGCAGGCATAAGACTAAACAAGACTTTCAGGTTATCTGTATCAAAAAGCTGACCTTTAAAATGCGACAATAAAAAGGCACCCTGCCCAAGATAATTAAGTACTAAACAACTTTTTACAAAAATCCAGGAAATACGGATATTAGCTCGTCCGCAGTGGCCAAGATCGGAGTACAACGCCTCCGCCCCGGTTGTGCATAAAAAAACGGCACCCAGTATCCAGAAACCGTTAGGATAAATAGTAAGCAGTTCAATGGCGTAAAGTGGGTTGAACGCTTTAAAAATGTAGAAATCGTCTGATAAATGGTAAATACCCAATACGGCAAGCATACTAAACCAGACAAACATAATAGGCCCGAATAGTTTACCAATAGATGCTGTACCAAATTGTTGCACAAAAAACAACACGGCCAGTATGCTCAAAACAATATAAACAATTGTGTTTTCCTGAATTTCGTGAAAAATTGGTAATTGTTTTAATCCTTCAATTGCTGAGGTTACTGAAATGGGTGGTGTAATCATACCATCGGCCAAAAGGGCCGCACCACCAATCATTGCCGGCAATACCAGCCATTTTTTCTGCCTGCGTACCAGGGCATACAGTGAAAAAATACCACCTTCGCCCCTGTTATCTGCCTTTAAAGTGAGTATAACATATTTAACAGTGGTTTGCAGGGTTAGTGTCCAGATTATGCAGGACAAGCTGCCGATAATCAGTTCGTCAGCAATTACCTTATGCTTAATTATTTCATCAAAAACGTAAAGTGGCGAAGTTCCGATATCGCCATATATAATTCCTAATGCAACAATTAGTCCGGCGGTTGTTACTGTGTTTAAATCCTTGCTCACAAATTTTTTATTAAGACTTTAATTATCGTTGGGATTCGAATTCATTTTTTTTTTAATCCTGTTGGTACAGCAAAGATGGACTTTTGTGATACAGAAGCTGCCATGTTTTCTTCCGTGTGCCGTCAAATTCCTAAACTGCTTTTAAACGATGCTAAAATAACAACTATAAAAAAATGACTTTGCCACTGGATTGAATGTGTTTTTATTTAATCCTTATATTTCGATAAGATTACGTGCACATGGTTTGCATTGTTATTGAGGTTATGATTTAGTCTTTATGATTGTACATTGTTCACAGTAGTACAAAAGTACAAGAGTGCGACGCAAGTAAAGTTTGATAGTAATGTGCAGTTTGGCTCATAAAAATAATTGCATACTAAATTTTGCTCCCATTATTCATGCTTCTTATGGAGGAATAGTAACCATATTTAATTGTTATTCTTCTCCTGTTTGCTCATGATATGTGCGGAGTAAAGGTATCTGAGGCACGGGAGAGACAATCAGCGGAAATTTTTCTACCGTTACAAAACCTGGGTCAAGGCCAAAGCCCCTTTCTTCGCTGAGGCTTATTTCTTTAAGCCAGAAATGAAGATTCATAATAACCTTTTCAAAGAATGGTAATTCATTATCATTTGATAAATATTTTTCCATAACAACAAACTGAAAATCTCCAACAATGTTATTACGTTCAAGGCTTTCGTACCTGCTGGTAATATTTACCTCCATATTGTTTACAAGGTCTTCCACCACCTTACGGAACATCAGATTTATTTTTTGCTGAACCCTAAAGCCCAGCCTGAATTCAACCCGAATGATATCGTTCGGTATTATGTGATTAACTACATAATTGCAGGTGTAGGGGTCATCCACAGTATCAACATGTACAAACCAATATATATCAGCACGCTTAGGTTTTTTATTGAGTATAGAATAAATAATCTTGTGTTCAATTTCTTTGGGGTTATTGGCACTGGTCATATACACCAGATGGGTTGAATATTTTGCGACAGTGCGGTCATTGCTAAGTTCCTGTATCATTGGTATATAATGCTCAAGTCTAACAAATTCTACATAGCGGTTCTTAATCTTTCTGCTGCGGTACCAAACATACATTACTACGAACATAACTGCCGCCAGTATTATTGTTATAAAACCTCCATCTAAAAACTTATGAGACAGGGCGACAAGAAAAGACGATTCTATAACCAGATAAATAATTAGAAATGCATAAATTAAAAATGATTTAACCCTTTTAAAAACAAGATAATTCGCAAAAAGAATGGTTGTAGCAAGCATTGTTATTATTATTGCCAGACCGTAGGCAGCTTCCATTTTTGCAGATTCCTGAAAATATATAACTACGCCTGTACAACCGACAAACATCAGCAGGTTCATGCCCGGAATGAACAACTGCCCCCTGGCTTCCGACGGATAGTTTACTTTCATTTTAGGCCACAGGCTAAGTCGAAGCGCTTCACTAATTAAGGTAAATGATCCGGCAATCATGGCCTGACTCGCTATAATGGCCGCACTTGTGGCTACTATAACACCAACCAAAACAAACCAACCGGGCATTAATTGAAAAAAAGAATTTAAGTTGGTCTCACTTTTTAATTGAGCAGTAACAGTTACGCCAGATTGATGAGCAAGCAAGAAAGCCCCCTGACCGATATAATTGAGCAGCAAACAAGTTTTTACGTAAATCCAGGAGACCCTTATATTGTCTCTACCGCAATGCCCAAGATCACTGTACAATGCTTCTGCACCGGTAGTGCAAAGAAAAACGGCACCCAATAAAATAAAAGATCCTTTATAATTAATTAGAAAATCAATAGCATAATATGGATTAAATGCCTTGAAGATAGAAAGATCGTCAAATAAATGAATACACCCAATCACAGCAATCATTGTGAACCAGAGAAACATGATGGGGCCAAAAAGTTTACCAATAATACCTGTACCAAACTGCTGAAAAAAGAAGAAAACAGCCATTATACCCAATACGATGTACATGATCGTATCTTTGGAAATATCGTGCAGAGAAGGTATGTTCTTCAGACCTTCAATAGCTGAAGTAATTGAAATTGGCGGGGTAATTATCCCATCTGCAAGCAGAGCAGCACCACCCATCATTGCAGGTATTACCAGCCATCTGCGCCTTCGCCGTACCAATGCATATAATGCAAAAGTGCCACCCTCACCTCTGTTATCTGCACGCAGTACTAATATTACATACTTGATGGTGGTTTGAAGGGTAATTGTCCAAAAAATGCAGGATAAACTACCAATAATAAGTGCTTCTTCTATTAATCTGCCCGCGATGATGGAGTTATAAACATAAAGCGGGGAAGTTCCTATATCTCCGTAAATAATTCCTAATGCAACCAAAAGACCGGCTGATGTTACCTTATTTAGATCCTTATCCACAAATTAGATTTAATGCTGTAACCTTAGATTTCCAACAAATGTATAATGAAAATATTTGTTATTGTTAAAATCAACAACTTACAAATAAAGATTTAAAAAAAACTGTTTGTTACTTTACAAATGCACGGCTGGCCATTATTAAAAATGTTATTTTTTGAGCCCGGCAGCGGATTATAAATGTTACTTCGTTGCGTCGCACTCTTGTACTTCCGGTTATTTTTTCAGCAACGAAAAAAGAGTTTCAGGTAATTTAGAATAGCTACAAACCCTCTGCAGCAAAGGATTTTTAATATTTTTGAAGCATATGTAAAAGTTACAGTTACTGCTGCATAAAGGTATAAATGTACAAGCGTTCGACGCAACGAAGCTAAATAGCGCTATGCTGCCCGGTTAAAAATGAAATTAAAAAAACGTAATATTGTTTGAATCAGTTTAAAGCTGGCACACTTTCCTTAATGTACATTCGTTAGTATAAATAAGTAATGAGTATGGTAAAGAGACTTTTAAGTTTAATGTTGCTTACCGGGTGTTTTGTACTTAATTTACCCGCACAGAAAATAATTTATTCCGAACCCGACCGCGAAGATCAAAAAACGCTCGACTTTGATATTATTGGAAAGATCAATAACAACTTTCTTGTTTACAAAAACTACCGGAGCGATTACAGTGTTACCGTATTTGATGCCAGCATGAAACAGGTACAAAAAGTAAAGCTCGATTTTTTGCCGGATAAATTAATCAGCAGCGATGTGCTCAACTACAAAGATTTCTTTTACATGTTTTATCAATACCAGAAAAGAAATATTGTCTATTGCATGGCAGCAAAAATAGATGGCATGGGCAAAATTATCGGCGAGCCCCAACAACTGGATACTACAGCCATTAACTTTTTCGCAAGCAATAAACTTTACACCGTAATAAACAGCGACGACAAACAAAATATAATGGTATTAAAAGTGAACACAAAGAATAACGGCGAAAATATTCTAACTACTTCCCTTTTTGGGCGCGACCTAACACCCGTTCATAAAACAAGGATACAAATAGACATGCCGGACAGAAGCGATTTTCTTACTGAATTTACCCTCGACAATGATGGAGGTCTGGCTTTTGTAAAATCTTCCGGTACAGCTCAGAACGATAATATCAACAGCTTTACTTTTTATACCAAAAATCCAACGGAGGATACGTTATACAATAGATCAATAGACGTTTCTAAATTTTACCTGGATGATATAAAAGTAAAGGCAGACAATGCCAACAAGCACTATGTGCTGAGTTCCTTCTATTCAAAAACAAAAAGAGGAAATATTGACGGTCTTTTCTGCATGGTTTGGGACAAAACGAGCAATCAGTCAGTTATAACATCAACAACAACTTTTACTGATGAAATGCGGAACGATGCAAAAGCAGATGGCTCGGTAAAAACGGCCTTTAATAACTTTTTCCTTCAAAAAATTATTGTGCGGAAAGACGGTGGTTTTGCCATTTTAGCGGAGTCAGTTTATAGTTCAACAAGAGGTATTTACAATAACCGCTGGGATAATTTTTACGGTTCACCCTACACTTCGCTATCTGATTATTATTACTGGAGTTCTCCATATAGTAACTATTACAACCCCTACGGCAGATATGGCGGAAACAATCAGGTAAACAGGTATTATGCAGATAATATTTCAGTAATGTCGTTCGATTCAGCCGCAAACCTCCAATGGAGCAACATTATTAACAAATCTCAGTACGACGATTTTACTGATGACCTTTTAGGATACGCCACCTTAAACTCCGGCGCCGACATACATTTTCTTTTCAATCAACTGGAAAAAAGAACCCAGCTTTTAACAGATCAAAGTATCTCTCCCGAAGGTAATGTAAACAGGAGCCCTACCTTACACAACCTGGCTAAGGATTACCAGTTTATGCCCAAATATGCCCGGCAGGTGGGTGCTTACGAAATAATTATACCGTGTCAATACAGGAATTTCATTTGTTTTGCTAAAATAGAATTCTAACTGCATAACAAGTGGTATCATTTTTTAAAGAAAAATCAACGGCATCTGTATTTGGGCTTATTATAGTAAGTGCATCAGCAAGAGCGTTTTTTTGGGTTCATCCACCACAGCTGGCTTTATCTCCTGATGATGGTTTTATTTATTACCTACTATCGCCCGTTTTAATATTGCCAGCCCTTTTTATTCCATTTATTTATCACCTGATTGTGTTAGTTCAGGCTTTACGCCTCAACTATGCGCTTAATCAGGTTCGCATGTATCCTAAAACAGCGTCAACAGCAGCATTAGCCTACATACTTTTAACAGCCATATTGCCCTCCTGGAACAATATTACTGCCGCGTTGTTGGTAAATACAATTATAATATGGTTGTTATACAAACTAACAAAGCTCTACAATACACAGCAACCAAAAACCCTGCTTTTTAATATTGGTGCTATTACCGGCAGTATGGTGCTGCTCTATTTCCCTACCGTGCCCTTTATTTTAGTGGTATTTTTTGCGCTCGGTATTTTCAGGCCATTCACCTTAAATGAATGGCTGGTACTATTAATAGGCTTGCTAACCCCTTTTTATTTTCTTGCCGGCTGGCTGTTTTTAACCAACAATTTAGCCTTGGCTCTCCAGGAGCTTCAGATATTTGAGCCTCATATTATTACAATTTCTAACCTGCCTGTTACAGCAATTACTTTTGCAATAGCAGGTTTAACTGCGGCTGCAGGTGTTTTTATGTGGCAGTCGAACAGCGGGCGCATGGTAATACAGGTGCGCAAATCCTGGTCTGTTTTCTTTCTTGCAATGTTATTACTTATTCCTGTTGTATTCCTGGTTAAGCAAAACTGGCAAAATGTAATAATGCTAACAACAGTTCCTGCAGCCGCATTTGTTTCAAACATTTTTCTATACCCGAAAAAAAATCTTATACCAGCCATCGTTTTCTGGGCATTAATTGCCATTGTTATTTACAATAACTGGTTTGCAGCCAAAATTTAGCATTTCATAAATGCGCAGTATTTACCTTTGCCATTTCAAAATATACACATGAAGTTTGGAATAGTTGTTTTCCCCGGTTCTAACTGCGACCGCGATATGCAGGATGCATTACAAAACGACCTAAAAAAAGACGTAACCATGCTCTGGCACAAAGACAAAGACCTAAGCATGTTTACAACCGAAGACTGCATCGTACTGCCTGGTGGTTTTTCTTTTGGCGATTATTTGCGTTGTGGAGCCATTGCACGTTTTAGCCCCATGATGCAGAGTGTAATAGAGTTTGCCAATAAAGGTGGTAAAGTATTGGGCGTTTGTAATGGTTTTCAGGTTTTGTGCGAAAGTGGTTTGTTGCCGGGCGCATTGCTGAGCAACGGAAATCAACAATTTGTATGTAAAAATGTTTTTATTAAAAATGGTTCTGATGGCAAACCGTTAAAAATTCCTGTTGCGCATGGCGATGGAAGGTATTTTGCTGAAGAGCAGGTATTAAACGAACTCGAAGCACATAATCAGGTAGTATTCCGGTATTGCGATGCGCAGGGGAAAATAGATCTTCCGGCAAATCCAAATGGTGCTTTTAGAAATATTGCAGGCATTTGTAATAAAGACAGAAATGTGTTTGGCATGATGCCACACCCCGAAAGAGCCACTACGCCTGCATTAGGTAACTTAGATGGTATAGATGTATTCCGCATATTTGGAATGAATTAACAAATCTGCTGTAAGCAGCAGAGCAATTAAACCGTAGGTAGTGTATAATATTTTTTTGTTGGCCCGGCATTGGTTCTTTGTTCATCGTTCCTTGCGTCGCACACTTATACAACAGAACAGTAAGCAGCATCAACAGCCACCAACCATTAACATTTAGTAAAGTTTTGAAACGCTTGTCCGGCAATATATTTGACAGGTAACAGGTTGATAAAAACAAAGCAGCTAAATAGCCAGTAATGCAAAAGCTGAACAATGAACCAACCGATGAAAGGATTGCGACGCAACAAAGATCAATCAACGAAGAAAAGCTGGTATCAAAATAATTTAAACACAACAGAATGAAAAAATTCGTCTTATTACTTACACTGGTTTCTGCAGCAACTTTTGCAATAGCCCAGTTTAAAGATCCGGTAAAATGGGATTTTACTTCCATAAAAAAATCCGATAAAGTGTACGAGGTAACTTTTACAGCTACCATTGAAAAACCCTGGCATATTTATTCCCAAACTACGCCAAAAGGTGGACCAGTGCCTACAAAAATTGAATTTAAAGCAAACCCGCTGGCAACAGTAAAAGGCTTTGCAAAAGAAAACGGCACATTAAAAAACAAACACGAAGAAGTTTTTGGTGTAGATGTAAAATACTTTGAGAATAAGGTAGCATTTACACAAACTGTAAATCTTAAGTCGGCCGTAAAAACAAACGTTGCCGGTACTGTACAATTTATGGTTTGTAACGATAGTGAATGTCTTCCACCAAAAAAAGTATCTTTCGATCTTAAGCTGCAATAAATTACCTGCTGTTATGAAGAAAATTTTTATCCCTGTCGTATTATTATTGACAGCTTTTATTTCATTTGGCCAAACGGATAGTTTACTTAAATGGCAGGTTAGCGCAAAGCGCATAACGGACAGCAGCTACCAGATAAAAGCAACAACAATTGTACCCGACACCTGGCATTTATATGGTGCAAACCCAACCATTGACGGACTTGAATCGGTACAGCTGAAATATGATTATGAAAATGTGCAAAATGAATTACCACTCTCCTTTTCAAAAGAACCGCAGCAGATAACTGATGCAATATTCGAAAACAAAAAAGTAAATATTTACGAAGGTAATATCGCCATTACACAGGATGTGAAAATAAGCGGCCTGGTACCTGCTCAGCTTAAAGGAACCATAACAGGTTACCTAGGGAAAAAAGATGAATTTCAACCCGCTGAATATTCCTTCACTCTAAACCTGCAGGGAGGCGTAGCCACATCTGCCGACTCTAAAAGATTAAAAATTGCGTCCGTTGATCTTGCCAATCCGGCAAACAGCTGCGGCAAAGCAACAACTGCAGATACCAACAGTTTACTGTCTGTATTTCTACTGGGCTTTTTAGGCGGGCTAATCGCCCTGCTTACGCCCTGCGTTTTCCCTATGATACCCGTAACGGTTTCCTTTTTTACCAAACGTTCAAAAAACCGGCAGGAAGCTATTCGTAATGGTGCACTTTACGGACTTTTTATTTTACTTATTTACGTTTTAGCCAGTTTACCATTCCACATTTTAGGGAATGTAAACCCCGAAATCTTCAATAATATTTCAACCAGTTCCACGCTCAATATTATCTTCTTTATCATATTTATTTTCTTTGCCATTTCCTTTTTTGGATTCTTTGAAATTACTTTGCCAAGCAGCATTGCCGGTAAGGCCGATTCTAAAAGCGGGCTTGGCAGCATCGGGGGTATTTTCTTTATGGCGCTCACGCTTGCCATTGTTTCCTTCTCCTGCACCGGCCCTATTCTTGGTTCTTTATTGGTTGGTTCTTTAAGTGGTGGCGCATGGCCGCTAACAAGCGGGCTGGCCGGTTTTGGGCTTGCACTGGCATTGCCATTTGCATTGTTTGCTATTTTCCCCGAGTGGTTAAAGTCGTTGCCAAAATCTGGCGGCTGGCTCGATACAGTTAAAAAAGTGCTGGCTTTTGCAGAGCTCGCCTTAGCTTTTAAATTTCTCTCCAATGCAGATCTGGTAATGCACTGGGGGTTATTAAAAAGAGAAGTTTTTATTGCAATTTGGACACTGATTGGCGCTGGGTTAACGCTGTATCTTTTCGGTATTCTTCGCCTGCCACACGATTATAAAGGCATGAAAATAGGAACGGGAAGAAAGATTGCCGGCATTCTTGCGCTTCTGTTTACACTCTATCTTATTCCCGGTATAACTTCAACAAAATATGCGAATCTGAAGTTACTGAGTGGCTTTCCGCCACCATTAACCTACAGCGTTTATGGCAAAGACAATGTTATTGGCAAAGGCCTGGAAGCAAATGTTGTAAATGATTATGCGAAGGCATTGCAGCTCTCCAAAGATCAGCATAAACCAATACTGATAGATTTTACAGGATGGGCATGCGTCAACTGCCGCAAAATGGAAGAAAATGTCTGGAGCCAGCCTGAAGTTTTAGACTATATAAAAAATAATTTCATCCTTGTTTCTTTATATGTAGACGACAAACAAAGCCTTCCGGTACAGGAAAGATTTACCTACACTACTAAAGACGGTGCTTCAAAAGAAATAGAAAGTATTGGTGATAAATGGGCCACATTTCAGGCCGAAAATTTTAACCAGGTAACTCAGCCGCTTTATGTAATACTTAGCGATAACGAGCAGCTTCTTAATCATCCGGTTGGTTATACGCCCAATGCAAAAGAGTACCTGGCATGGCTAACCTGCGGTAAGGACTCTTTTGTAGCAAAAAAATAACTGTTCAATAAAGTTAGAAGCGAGTTTTTTGAACCCGGCTTAGGCATTTCAATAGAGCTTCCGTTGCGTCGCACGCTTGTGCAATAAATCTTTATTCAGCTTTATTAAAGCGAAGGTTGGCGGTCAAAATATTGGCAACGCCAGTAGTCATTCTCCTCACTAAAAAAAAGGATTATATCTCTCTTGTTTCCAAAACCATCAGCAGTTTCCGAACCTTAATCTATTCAGCCGGCCATTCCTTTTTCGCTTCATTAATTTTCCAGTGATATTTGTTATTAGCAGCTCCTTTGGAGCTTAAATATTTGTCGGCATTCTCACAACAAGTCTTCTTGTGCAGTTCGTGTTTTTTGGTATGTCTTCCATAGGGGCATTAATAAAAATATTGATACAAAAATGTACCTAACAATATTCATCATAAACAGTTGACGGCTGTATTTTTACTTACGATAGCTGAGCATACTTATGCATCTTTAATTGTTGCTACAAATGAATATTCTCTGATTGAAAGCAGCAGAATATGTTTACCGAAAGCTGACGTGCCCTTGTTGAAAAAATTTCTGAATGTACAAGAGTGCGACGCAAGGGAAGTCTCATAGTAGCAATGAAGCCTGGCCAAAAATATTTTGTTTACCTGCCGAACATTCTGTCTAAATAAGCTTCTTTAAATTCCAGATAAGTGGGGTTCGTATTCAACGCAATATTTGCTGTGTTGCATTCAAAAAGATCTTCAACAAGCTGGTGCATTTCTTTTTGCCCCAATTGCTGACCAGCTTTTATGCTTTGCTGCCGCGCCATACAGCGAACGAGCTTTTCGCGCTTGCTGAATTTTATATCGCTGCTAAAATGTTTAAACTGTTCTATCAGCAATTCAATGGTATTTTTTTCGTTGCCCTGCAGTATGTCCGCCGGCGTACCATGTATTACGAAAGTATTGCTGCCAAAGAGTTCTATCAAATAGCCGAGCGCAGAAAGGTCAGGAATTAAATCGTTAAGGAGTGCTGTATCTGCGGGGGTCAGTTCAAGTGTTGCAGGAAAAAGATTTTGTTGCGAAGCCATTCTTTTACCATGTGCAGCCACACTAAAACGCTCATACAAAATGCGTTCATGCGCCAGTTGCTGATGCACCAAAAGAAAGCCATTTCCCGTTGGCGCGATGATATAAGTGTTGTGAATTTGCAATAATAAAGTATCCGTTGCCAGTTTCCTGTTACCGGTTTCCGGTAAAAAATTTTGTTGTGAGCTGGTCGGGGAATTTTGAGTATTACGTGTGTCGCCTCCATCAATAAGTCCTCCTTTAGTGGGCTGGGGAGTAAAAAAATCTTTCCAGTGTTTTAATTCGCTCTTCTCATTTGGCTCAATAAAATGTGCCTGGTTTTTTTGTGTAAATGTTTTAAAAAGGGAAGACGATGCTGCTGATTGCTGCTTGTCACTCGAAAAAGGTTTGCTAACTGCGTCCAGTTGCTGTATCTCCGCATTCAAACTAAAATCAAGCGAAGGGGCAATGCTGAATTGTGCCAGCGCATGCTTAACCGCGGCCTGCACAAAAGCATAAATAATTTTCTCGTCTTCAAATTTTATTTCCTGCTTGGTCGGGTGCACATTAATATCAATCTGCGATGGATCAAGATCAATAAAAAGTACGTATAAAGGAAAGCTGTCTTTCGCAATCATTTCCTGGTAAGCGCTCATTACCGCATGATTCAGGTAAGCACTCTTAATAAAGCGGTTGTTTACAAAAAAATATTGTTCGCCACGGGTCTTGCGCGCCGTTTCGGGCTTGCCCGCAAAACCATAAATATTCATGTAATCGGTTTCTTCTTTCACCATTACCAGCTTAGATGCATATTGGTTTCCCAGTAATTGCAAAATACGCTGTTTGGCACTTCCGGCTTCCAGATGAAAAACCTGCTGACCATTGCTCATCAGCGAAAAAAATACGTTGGGAAATGCCAGCGCCACGCGGATAAATTCGTCAATTACATGCCTCAGTTCGGCGGCATTGGTTTTTAAAAAGTTTCGTCTTGCGGGCACATTAAAAAACAGGTTCTTCATGCTGATGCTGGTACCTACCGCACTGGCACAGGGCTCTTGTTTTTTTACGATGCTGTTCTCAATCTCAAGATAAGTGCCCAGGTCTTCGCCCTCTTTACGCGTTTTCATTTCAACTTGTGCCACTGCGGCAATAGAAGCAAGTGCCTCACCACGAAAGCCCATCGTCTTAATATGAAACAGGTCATCGATCGCTTTTATTTTACTGGTAGCGTGGCGTTCAAAGCTCATCCTCGCATCGGTTTCGCTCATGCCTTTTCCATTATCAATTACCTGTATCAGCGCCTTTCCGGCATCAGTAACAATCAGTTGAATATGAGTAGCGCCTGCATCCACAGCGTTTTCCAGCAGCTCCTTTACCGCACTGGCCGGGCGCTGAATTACTTCACCTGCCGCAATTTGGTTCGCAATATTATCGGGTAATAATTGTATGATGTCCGCCACTGTTCTTACTTCGTTTAAGGCGGCAAAAATAGAACTATAAAAGAAAGTTTATGGTTTATAGTTTGTAGTTTTCCCTTAAATAAGCGGGTTTTATTTTTCTGGGCCGGGCTGCAGGAAACCGATTAAGCTTTACTGGCAGCTTGCCCCGCGAGGGCGTATATGCGTCAAGCTAAGGAATACATTTATTGACCCAACAGCATTGCTACTATTGAGTTTCCGTTGCGTCGCACTCTTGTACTTTTGGTTCTCTATGCGACTTTCAGAACTCAGTTGCTTTTTTTCCTTGCAAATGAAAGCGAAGATTATTCGGCAACGC